>NZ_JAUBTQ010000023.1:0-115901 GCF_036702515.1 Microcoleus sp. BROC3 | reverse complement strand
ATCGCCTGCTTGGTGTCGCGATCGACTGACTGACGTAGCGATCTATCGCCTGACTCTTTTAAGATACAAGGGGCGGGTTCACGAAAAATATCTGCCAATAATTGACAATCTCAAAAACCCGCCCTTTTAATCGCTCGATCGGACATGATATAATACTAAATGCGGGTTGGAAACCTCATTTATAATAGTCGGCGGTCGCCACCTATCCTACACAAACCAGTCCGCCTTCTGGCACTAATAAATTATACAAATTCGGGGTAAAATTCACTGAGAATAGTCGGCAGCAGTGCCGCGTCCCTACTGCTGTGTCCTGTATTTCATCCGAGTGAAAACTGCTATAATACAAATACCTCCACTGAAATCATCGAAAACTGAAATTTGGGAAAGCCAATGATTGCCGATCGCACCCACAATTATATCTCGCCGGAAGAGTACCTGAAGTTAGAAGAACTCAGTCCGCTCAAACATGAGTATATTCACGGCGAAACCTATGCAATGGCAGGTGCAAGCGATGCTCATGTGACAGTTGCCGGCAACTTATTTGCACTTTTGAGAAATCATGTTCGGGGTAGTGGCTGTCGTGTTTATATGTCTGACATGAAAGCTAGGATTGAATCTAAGAATATTTACTACTATCCCGACGTGATGGTAACGTGCGACGAACGGGACAAATCATCTCAATCTTTTAAAAGACATCCTTGTTTAATTGTCGAGGTGTTGTCTAACGGTACAGAAGGATTCGATCGGGGCGATAAATTTGCTGACTATCAAGAATTAGAAACGCTTCAAGAGTATGTGTTAATCAGCCAAAAGCGTGAGCGGGTAGAGTGTTTTCGCCGTAATGCTGAAGGGTTGTGGGTTTTGTATTCCTATAATCAAGGAAGCGAACTTCACTTGGCTAGCGTAGATTTTCGCACAAGTATTGATGCTATCTATGAGGATGTCATTTTTACTAAGGAAGATTCAGAAGCAGAAATTGATGAACTGCGATCTAGGGAATAGATTGAAAGTGCGATCGCCCTTCAGTCAAACAAGGGCGATCGCACTTGGGGATGTGATTAAAAAAGGGCGATCGCCTAGTTAAAACTCAATACGTCGTTTTCTTGGGTTGTGGTTGTTTGCCACGAGAACCGCTGGTTTTTTTTTTACAAACATTCTCCCTGGGTATCCCAAGGAATGTTGGCGAAAAAAACCCTGAGTTTCTCCAGATTTATGATAATTTCTTCAATTCGTTCTTTTGACTGGGTATCAGGTGAAGTAATTTCATGCAGATGCTTAAGAGACTCTTTACATTTTGCTTCAACTGCATCCGCACCTTTATCAAAGGCTGTGGCTGTCTCTTGCCAATACTGGTCGATTCCTCCTAAGAATTTATCAACAACACCCTGTTTTTTGAATTGTTGGTAAATTTCTTTTGCTAACCGCTTCTGCCAAGCTTCCCCAAATAAATTCCACACCAAAGAAGCCAGTCCAGCAGCTAAACCGCTCCCTAGAACTATTGGGCCACCAATCGCAGCTACGAAAGAAATTACTGTTGCCGTGCCACCACCGATACTAATACCAAGTGCTGACAAAAGACTGACTAATTTCGCTACTAAGATATAGCTGCCAAGATTGCCAAGGCCTGCTGCCCAAGCGGCTAAGGCACCATAAGTACCTAAACCTGCTATCCCACCAAGAAAAGCTCCTTTTGTATCGAAGGGAATAGATACGACTATTCCATCTTTGTTGGGAAGTTTAGGCACTGGGTATTTTTCCAGAAAAGCGTCAATCTCAGCCTTGAGTTTTTCAGAATTGACACTAATCCGACTTTCTAAATGACTTTGCAGCAGATCGACTAAATAACCGGGAGCGTATTCTTGAGCCTCTTTCTTTTTGTCGTATCTCTGGCGAATCATTTGTTCTATAAACTCTACATCGATCTTTTTGGCCGCATAGGTCTGAAATGATTGGCGGGTATCTTTCTCTAATTCCTTAATTTGTTTGCTCACTTGACTGCGTTTTTGCCGCATTTCTCGCTGACGTTCAGGTTCATTTTTCTCCGCTTTGTCAAGCTCCTTTCGATACTCCTCTATTTTGGCAACAGTTGTTTGATATTGCTCAATCGAGTTAGCGTATTCTTGGTTTTTGTCCTTTTTGACCGCATTAATTTCGCGGTCTATACGAGATATGACTGGTTTAGGAAGAGTCTCGCATAGGAGTTGAGTTAAATCATCAAAGAGACGCTGACAGCGCTCCGGCTTTTCTGACCAGAAAGTGAAGAAACGCTTTTGCACATCTTCCTTGGTAATATCCCGCTTTGTTAGCTTCCGACGAAACTCTATAGCAGTTTCATCAAGTTCTTTATACAGTCTGGCTGAAGCTTTATTGAGAATTTTGGGAAGCTCATCGTCAGGGATACTCGGATCTGCGTGTGTCGCCACAATAAAGAAATTTCCTAGCGTCGGAAAGTCGTTGCACTCATTCTCTGGGGCCGGCAACAAACGCAGCAAATTCCGAAGTCGCACCATATCTTGACCATTGATGTGACCCTTGGCAGGAGAAGCATAAAGCAAGACATTAGCAATTTTGGTGGCACTATTAGCTTTCTCAACATCCTTTGATACTTCATCTTGTTTATCAGAGTAACCGGGAAGGTCAATCAGGTTACACGCTCTTAACAAAGGAGCATCTACATAAACTATAGCTGTATGTCCGCCGTCATTGCTGTCGTCAGAGTCATCATATTGGTGTACGCCATATTTTTCTAGCAGGTCAAAGGAGCCGAATTGCAAAAAATGCTTCTGACAACGCTCCCGATCCTCTAAATATAGGAAGTCAAAATTTAGCTTGCCGTTTTCATCTTGCCAAAATTTCTCATCAATAATTCCCACGTTTCCCTCAAACCATTCGGGGCGACTTTCCACATGACAAACAATGGTAATGACTCTTGTTGCAGGCTGATAGCCTGTTGGTAATACTTTTTGGCCTAAAAGACTATTAGCAAGATAGGATTTACCAGAGTCAAATGCTCCTGTCAAGACAACATTTGGTTTTTGGTAATACTGGTTAATTTGTTCTTGCAGATCGTTAGGTCTACGTAATTCCGTTGGCAATTCTAGCCAAGGTAAAAAAGAATTTTCATCGATATACTGATTAAGTAAATTTAGCCGTCGATAAAGTTCAGCGTAGGGACTGCCTGGTTCAATTCCTGGGAGTGGATGTATTTCCTCTGACATGGCAGTTGCAATGTCTTCACCTAATATTTGCAGCCATTTTACTGCCATTCCCATCGGAACTTGTGCAGGGAACTGCTCATAATTTTTAACCTGATCTACAGAAATGCCGATCCCGCTGGCAACTGATTCTTGACTGATACCTTTCTGTTCCCGATAGCGTCTAAAATTAATGTTCATAGCATTCTGCTACCCGCTAGTTTAATCCACAGGAAGTTATTTGTTTTTTATAATTATCTTCTAATTATGAATTTATCGGAGTCATAAAATGTCAAATTTTATCAGCAATTGAGACGAGCGATCTGTCAGAAAACGTCAGATTGTGTCATCTTTGTCAGAAAATGTCATAAAAAATATGATAAAATAGGCAAAACTTTCACGCCTATCTGACTAATGAACGTTCAAGAAGTCTTGAGATTTGCCGATGACATGGTTTTCGCCAAGACGGGAGAACATTTGGAGGATCTGCAAAAAGCTATCCTGCTGGGTGTATGGGAAGGTCAAAAATACTCTCAAATCGCAGAAACATCATATTGTAGCGAAGGTCACATCAGAAATATCGCCTCAAAATTATGGAAACGTTTATCAAATGTATTAGATGAAGAAGTAACTCAATCGAATTTACGCTCTGCACTTGAAAGACAACAAGTATTCATCGTATCATCAAATTTTGGGAATGATTTTCTACACATTGGTAACGTCAATGTCTGTGCAGATAACCAATCTCCCGAAATTCAAAAAACCCGATCGCCCTCCGCGCCCACCTCAGACACCTCCCAACCACAAACCAGACTAGACTTAGCAGACGCACCTCATATTTCATCATTGTGCGATCGCACATCCGAACTCGCCACCCTCGAAAAATCCATCGTCCAAGAAAAGTGCAACCTCGCAGCCATATCAGGACTCAGCGGTATCGGCAAAACCGCACTTTCCCTCCACCTCATCCAAAAAATTCAGCATAATTTTGAATACGTCATCTGGCGAAGTCTCCGCCACTCCCCACCCTTAGAAACTACCCTAAAAAATCTCCTAGAATTTCTCTTAAATCAACCCGAAATCGAACTCCCTACCAGCATCCCCGATCGCCTTTCCCTGTTAATGGAATATCTGCGAAAAAACCGCTGTCTCATCATCCTCGACGACGTGCAAACCATTCTCAGCAGCGGACAACTAGCAGGAAATTACCGCCCCGACTGCGAAAATTACAGCATCCTCTTCAGACAAATCGGAGAAACAACCCACAACAGTTGTTTAATCCTCAACAGTTGGGAACCCCCCAGAGAAATTACCGCCTTAAAAGGTGAAAATTCACCAGTTCGCAGCTTACAACTCAAAGGCATAGGTACAGCAGCAGCCGAAATTTTCCGACAAAAAAGTTTACTCAATCCCGAAAAATGGGAAAACCTAATTAACGCCTACCGGGGCAATCCATTGTGGTTAAAAATAGTCGCCACCACCATTCAAGAAATATTCCGAGGTAGGGTTGCAGAATTTTTGAAATATGATATACTATTCTTAGGGGAAGAATTGGCAGCAACATTGTACCCGCAGATAAATCGTTTGTCAGAATTAGAGAAAAACCTCATCTGCCGCCTCAGCCGCGAAGCAAATTCAGTTTCAATAGAGCAATTGCTACAAGATGCCGATTTATCGCCCTCTGAGTTATTCAACGGGCTGCAATCTTTGGGGAGGCGATCGTTAGTTGAAATAGAAGAACAGGAGAATGAAATGCTATTCAGCGTTTGTCCTGTGGTGAGACAATATTTAATATCAAATCCAGTTAATTAGCCACGATATCTTGAGGAAAACGGCAATGCCCATCGGTGTCAAATTAAGCCTGAAAGCCTTGGTATCTCTCGTTCATAGCCAAGTCTAGATCCCCCTAAATCCCCCTTAAGAAGGGGGACTTTGAGAAATTTTCTTGTCCCCCCCTTATTAAGGGGGGTTAGGGGGGATCGAAGCTTCGATACAAACAAGAGAGACTCCAGGTTTGACGTTAAGTTGACACCAATGGGCAATGCCGTTTCCCTACCATTTTGAGGAAACGGCATTGCCGTGTCCCTACCTGCAGCGATGATTTAATATGAAATATGAACACTGCTGAACCTTCATTAACTAAAACAGAATTAAGAAAATCGCTCCTCAACACCCGCAAATCCCTATCAGCACAAGAATGGAGACAAAAGAGCGATCGCATCTGCAATCATCTCCAAAACTCGCCCCTATTCACCCAAGCAAAAACAATCCTCGCCTATTTGAGTTGTCGCCAAGAACCAGATTTAAGTCCCCTATTTGTAACTCCCCGCAAATGGGGATTTTCCCGCTGTGTAGGCAAAGAGCTATCGTGGCACATCTGGCAGCCCGGAGAGGCTTTACATACTGGAGCTTATGGCATACTCGAACCCCTGCCGGATGCTCCTAAAATAGACCACTCAGAAGTAGATTTAATGCTCGTACCCTCAGTAGGCTGCGATGTGCGTGGCTATCGCTTGGGCTACGGCGGTGGCTATTACGATCGAATGCTTAGTTTAGCTGAGTGGGAATCAAAAGTTACGATCGGCATTATCTTTGAATTTGCCTTGGTCGCCCAGCTACCAGTTGACTCGTGGGACAAACCGCTGCACGGAATTTGCACGGAAAGCGGTTGCAAAATTGCACACCGAAAATCTTAAACGGGCATAAACAAATAAATTTTCCGCAATTATGCCTATATCCTCTTAATCTAGAATCTAGAATCTAAAATCTAAAATCTAAAATCTAAAATAGTATGGCCCAGCGCTACGTTCGAGTTAAAACAACACAGGGACACATCCATTACGGTTTACTGCAACTAAGCCACAGCGTTCAAGTATTTGATGCACCGCCCTGGTTAAAAGGACAACCAACCGATTTGGAACTTTCACCAGATACTTACCAAATTCTCGCCCCGTGCTCTCCCTCAAAAATTGTAGCCGTAGGCAAAAATTATGTCGATCACGCCGCCGAGATGGGAACCCCAGTACCGGAAGAACCCCTGCTGTTTTTCAAGCCTCCGAGTGCCGTCATCCCAGCAGGTGCAGAGATTCGTTATCCGCAGCAGTCGGAAAGGGTAGACTACGAGGGAGAATTAGCCCTGGTAATTGGCGAACATTGTACCAACTGTACTCCCGAACAAGCACACAGCAAAATTTGGGGCTATACGATCGCCAACGACGTAACAGCTAGAGATTTGCAAAAGCGGGACAACCAGTGGGCGAGGGCCAAAGGGTTCGATACTTTTTGTCCCTTGGGGCCTTGGATTGTGCGCGAACTGAGTCCTGCTGCACAATTGCAGACTTTTGTCAATGAGAGCGAGCGACCGGTACAGTCATCCCAGATCGATCGCATGGTTTTTTCCCCAGACTTTCTCGTCTCCTACATCAGTCAAGTAATGACCCTAATTCCCGGCGATGTGATACTGACGGGAACGCCGCAAGGAGTAGGGCCGCTACAAATAGGCGATCGAGTCCGCATCGAAATTGAAGGCATCGGCAGTCTTGAAAATACAGTAGTTATTAGTAATGGGTAAGTGGTAATTATCACCAACAACTGTCAAGTGCCAACTGCCAACTACCAATTGACTAACGAACCTGCATATAAACAGCATCCGAAAGCGGAGGAATCTCTGCATAGCGTCCCAAAAGCGACTGAACGACTGCATAGACAAATGCAGCAAAAGCGCCCAAAAACACCATGTTATACAGAGTTTCCGCAACAAATGCGACTTGTAAGCCTTTAGAAAAAATCGGCAAAACCAGACCGCACAGCATCAAAACAATGTCTAAAAGAATCGCCTGCATCGCATTAAAACGAATGAAGTGACTGATGTTTTCGTTTCTAACTACTCCTAAATACAGGGCAAAGAAGATAATCAAGCTAGCAAATGGCAACCTATAAAGTTCCATCAAAGGAGCTAGCGGTATAAACAACAGTTGCAGGACAGGAAACTGTCTAAACAGAAACGCGCCAAACGCCAGCCCGTCAACCAACGGGAGCAAATAAGGCAAAGAAGCAAAAATCCGGTCTGGAACAGTTGTAGATCCGCGCCAAGTCATAATGAACTCTCCTGAGTCGATCGATTAACTATGAATTCCATTAAACTCAGGATAACGCAGCAGCAGGGTTTGTGTTTCGACTCTGCCGGAACTTGCTTTTCACTCAGCGGGGAGCAGCCTCAACTACCAACGGCAGGCTTTCTTATTTAATATTGGCAATGACGAAGCCCATTTGACACTCGTACCGATCGGGCAAATTTTCCGTAGGTTTAGCAACTGGATGTCCACAGCGAAGCTCTCCACCGCTCCAGCGCGGTTGGCCAGTGCGATCTGCCAGCAAACAACTTTGGCAAACACACTGAGGGGCAAGCATCTGATTTTCCATTAAAATGACTAACATTTGATACCTCCGGCAGGTTTCACACCAGTAATTTCATTGTATGTCAGCAGTTAGGGACAAACGGCTTAACCTGAACACAACGTAATATTTATGTCAATGGTGCGAAATCCGTAGTACGGTATAAGATCCCCAATTCCCAATCCCAAAACTGTCAAGAGGTTGATTATTGTGACGGACACTAACTTAGAATTCCTTTCCAAAACCGATCCGCTAATTGCCGATTTAATCGGGCAAGAGCTCCAGCGGCAGCGAGACCACCTAGAACTCATCGCCAGCGAAAACTTTACCTCCGCAGCGGTAATGGCAGCTCAAGGCTCAGTGCTGACCAATAAATACGCCGAAGGACTGCCAGCGAAACGGTACTACGGCGGCTGCGAATTTATTGACGGCATCGAGCAAATCGCGATCGACCGGGCCAAACAGCTATTTGGAGCCGCTCACGCCAACGTCCAGCCCCACTCCGGCGCTCAAGCCAACTTTGCAGTATTTTTGAGCTTGCTGGAACCAGGAGACGGAATTATGGGCATGGATTTGTCCCACGGCGGACACTTGACCCACGGTTCGCCGGTCAACGTATCCGGCAAATGGTTCAAAGCTTTTCACTACGGCGTCAGCCAAGAAACAGAACAGCTTGACTATGACGAAATTTTGGCACTCGCCAAAGAAAACCGACCGAAATTGCTAATTTGTGGCTATTCAGCATATTCGCGAATTATCGACTTTGAGAAGTTTAGAGCGATCGCCGACGAAATCGGAGCCTACCTGCTCGCCGACATCGCCCACATCGCCGGGTTAGTCGCCACAGGGCACCACCCCAACCCCCTCCCCCACTGTCACGCAGTCACCACCACCACTCACAAAACCCTGCGCGGCCCCCGTGGTGGCTTGATTATGACTAATGACCCGGAATTAGGTAAAAAGTTCGACAAAGCAGTTTTCCCCGGCACTCAAGGTGGCCCGTTAGAACACGTCATTGCGGGCAAAGCAGTAGCTTTCGGCGAAGCATTAAAGCCGGAATTTAAAACTTATTCCGGTCAAGTAATTGAAAATGCGCGCGCTTTAGCGGAACGGTTGCAGCAGCGGGGTTTAAAACTTGTTTCCGGCGGCACGGACAATCACTTAATGCTAGTTGATTTGCGATCGGTAAACATGACAGGCAAACAAGCCGACCAATTAGTCAGCGGTGTGAATATTACTGCTAATAAAAATACCGTGCCTTTCGATCCGGCATCGCCCTTTGTCACCAGCGGTTTGAGACTCGGTTCGCCGGCGATGACCACCCGGGGAATGGGAACAGCAGAATTTACCGAGATTGGCAATATTATTGCCGATCGCCTGCTAAATCCAGATGATGAAAGCGTCGCAGCCGACTGCCTGCGTCGAGTAGCAGCACTGTGCGATAGCTTCCCCTTATATCCCCACTTGTACTTGAAAGTGCCGGCATTGGCTTAATTTTCCTGATCGGCAATGGGGAATTGGTAGTTGGAAGTGTACGGGTAAAAGGGTAAAAGAGCAGGAAAAGATTGAGAGTTGCCGGTAGCGATATTGACAAGCGGTTTTCACCAAAAATATCGATCGCCAAGACGGTTTTTAGTAAAGATATTTGTCGGGCGGGGCTGGTTTGAATAACGGTATTTGTAGGTTGCGAAAGATACCGCTCAACTGGGCCCGCTCGCCAAATATCGACTTTTTTGCTCGCGAAAGAGTCGATATTTCAAATCGTTAATTCGAGAGTTATGAATGAAAAACCTGACAATTCGCCCCAGGGCAACTGCCATTGCGGCAAATCTCCGACTCCCAAACCCCCAGTCGCTCTTCAAGATGTTTCCTTGTTATAAGCCATCTGAAATGTAGTAGACTCTGCCTGACAGACTAATTGCCCCGCACTATTTAAAATTGATTTCAGATGCCGCACCAGTATCTGTACCACGTAGTAGCTTTTCTGATTTCTGCGATCGTCGTCCTCTGGAGTACGCCAATAGTCAAAAAAATTGGTCTCAAAAGCGGGCGAGTCGATCGGCCAGGCGAGCGAAAAGTTCACAAGCGCCCGATGGTGCGCTTGGGAGGAGTTTCCATCTTTCTCGGCACTCTCAGTGCCCTCTTATTTGTCTGGCTCTCAGGAGGCTTCATCGATGCTAGCGGACAAGTGCTCAATCCCAAAGACGAATACGAAATTTGGGGAGTCACCCTCGGCGGCATCGGATTCTTCCTCATCGGTTTAGCAGACGACTTATTTTCCCTGTCGGCCTTAAAACGCTTGCTCATGCAAATTGGCGTATCCAGCATCGCTTGGATGGCCGGCGTAAAAATTGAGTTTCTCACAGTTCCCTCCCTGGGACTGACTGATATTGGCTGGCTGAGCTTGCCAATTACCGTGATTTGGCTCGTCGGCATGGCGAATGCCATCAACTGGATTGACGGTTTGGACGGTTTAGCGGCCGGAGTTTCAGGGATTGCAGCAGTTGTGATGCTGATTGTCAGTCTGGCGATGCACCAACCGGCGGCGGCCCTGATTGCAGCGGCTTTAGCTGGCGGGGCCTTGGGATTTCTGCGCTACAACTTCAATCCGGCTCAAATCTTTATGGGAGATGGCGGGGCTTATTTTATCGGGTTTACTCTCGCTGGAGTGGGAGTAATTGGGTTAGTTAAAACTACGGCTGTTACTTCTGTGTTGCTGCCATATTTAATTTTAGCTGTACCGATTTTAGATATGTCGGCGGTAATTCTCGATCGACTTCGCAACGGCAAGTCACCGTTTATTGCTGACAAGCGCCATCTCCACCACCGACTTCTAGAAGCCGGACTATCCCATCGATTTGCCGTTTTATTTATTTACTCGCTGACACTGTGGGTGGGAAGTTTAGCCCTAGCTTTTTCGCTTCCCAGCGGCGTAATTTACGCTATGGGTGCAACAAGTTTGCTGGGATATGCTAGCTGGAAAGTTTGGAGACACGCTCGATAGTTAGTTGACGGTTGACGGTTGACTGTTGTCATTCCCCAATTAATTCCCCAATCTAAAATCCAAAATCTAAAATCTAAAATTGAATGGTTGCTGAAATTATTTGTGTTGGCACTGAATTGCTGTTAGGCGATATTCTTAATAGCAATGCCCAGTTTTTAGCCAAAGAATTAGCAAGTCTGGGAATCCCTCACTACTATCAAACAGTGGTGGGGGACAATCCAGAACGTATCAAACAAGTGTTAGAAATCGCCGTCAGTCGATCGCAGCTTTTGCTCTTCACCGGAGGCCTGGGCCCGACACCAGACGATCTGACAGTCGAAACGATCGCCGATTTTTTTGGGGTTCCCCTCATCGAAAAGCCGGAAATTATCGCCGATATCGAATACAAATTTGCCCAGCGGGGACGCACCATGAGTCCCAGCAATCGCAAACAAGCTTTAATTCCAGAAACTGCGGACATTCTGCCGAACCGCAGCGGTTCTGCACCGGGCATTATTTGGCAGCCGGTTTCTGACGTGACAGTAATGACATTTCCCGGCGTACCGGCGGAAATGCACTTGATGTGGCAAGAAACCGCCGTTCCTTACCTGAAAAATGGCGGCTGGTGCAGCGCCACTATTTACAGCCGCACGCTGAAATTTTGGGGGATTGCTGAGTCGGCATTGGCCGAAAAAGTAGATAGTTTTCTGAATTTAACTAATCCTACTGTTGCTCCTTACGCCAATCACGGCGAAGTCAAACTGCGGATTTCGGCCCGCGCGGAGTCATCGGTGGCTGCGAAAAACTTGATTGAGCCGATCGAACAACAATTGCTGCAGATTGCTGGCCTAGACTGTTACGGTGTCGATACCGATACCCTCGCCTCGACTGTGGGTAAATTGCTGCTGTTGGCTGGCGAAACTCTTAGCGTGGCTGAATCGTGCACGGGAGGCGGGTTGGGAGCGATGCTGACCGGTGTTGCCGGGAGTTCGAGGTACTTTTTGGGCGGGATTATTTCTTACGACAATCGGGTTAAGGAAGGATTATTAGGTGTTAATCCGCAAGATTTAGCCGAGTTTGGGGCAGTCAGCCACCAAGTGGCAAAACAAATGGCTGCGGGAGTTCGCGCCAGCCTCAATACAAATTGGGGATTGAGCATTACAGGCATCGCCGGGCCCGGAGGCGGCACAGACGCTAAGCCTGTCGGACTGGTTTATGTCGGTTTAGCGGGGCCCCACGGCTACGCAGAAAGTTTTGAATACCGCTTTGGCGATGCCAGAGGCCGCGATTGGATTCGGCATCTGAGTAGCTGTACGGCGCTCGATCGGCTCCGGCGTAAATTATTGTTGGCAACAGCGTAGAAAAAATCCAGCGATTTGTCAATTGTCAACTGTCAGGCGTAAGCTTAAGCTTTATTTAACACTCTATACTCCGATATAATTCGGCAATTTTCCTTTTGCCTCTTGATTATCTGTAAAGATTCGTTATGATAATAAGATAGGACTGATTGGCCAATATACTGACTCTCTCCTTTGCTCAAAACAACCAGCAAGCGAGAAAGCAAGTTTGACCTTTGGTTTCAAAGTCGTGCTTGCTTATTTTCAGGTATTTAGCCGTCGGTTTAGCAATCTAGACTATAAAAAAAGGAGCTATCCGTTCAATGGAAGACATTGAAAAGGTGCTGGAACAAATTAAAGAATGGGTTCGCAAGCTGATAGAAGGACTGCTGAGTCCCGAACCTGAACCGGAACTCGAACCGATTCGTATTCCTGTCAACCAACCCAGGAATCGCAGGTAGTCGGGACTGAATTAGAAGTTTGAGGTTTGAGGTTTGAGGTGGCAGACAGGTTCTACATCCCATGTCAAAACTCTCATAGTTTTTGTTGCGCTGGAAATTTTAAAATTGTTAAAGATCCTGGTACTTCACGGCCCTAATCTGAATCTATTGGGTCAGCGAGAACCTGGAGTTTATGGTTCTGCGACTTTAAATGATATCAACAAGTTGCTAGAACGAGAAGCGCAAGCCCTCCAGGTGCAAGTCTCAATTCAGCAGTCGAATCATGAAGGGGTCTTGGTGGATGCAATTCACTCGATGTTAGGGCAGCACCAAGGCTTATTGATTAATGCTGGAGCTTATACTCATACGAGTGTGGCAATTAGAGACGCGATCGCCGCAGTGAATATCCCTGCGGTAGAAGTTCATCTGAGCAATATTTACCGGCGGGAAGCTTTTCGGCACCACTCGTTTATCGCAGCGGTGGCGATCGGGCAAATCAGCGGTTTTGGATCGGAAAGTTACCTGCTGGGGCTGCAAGCTCTAGTTAGTTACCTGATTAAAAATTAAAAATTTACCGATTGTAGCGATCGGATGAGGGCAGGTTTTAGATGGAAAACCAGCCCTTATATGTTTGGGTTTAATTCCAATCAATCACAAGATTTTGGCAAAAAAGGATACCAGAAAAAATTATAAATTATAAATTACCAATTACTAACAACTTGAGTTAAATTAAAATGCGGCATTCCCTGTTGAGCAAGTTTCAAGGAACCATCTTGGGGGCAGTTTTAGGAGACTCTATAGGCCTGCAATACCAAAGGCAACTCGTGGGTATTCCCCCCCAAACAGAAGACTTGGAGCCGATTTTACCGCTGACGAAACACCAACAATTGACCGTAGGTGGGGCAACATTCGCGTTGAATACCCTCAACAGCAAAATCCCCAGTGGCAAAGACTCATCCGCATCCGGGAGACTTGCGGTAGCGTGCGCTCAAAGTTTAATTCGGTGTAGCGGTTTAGATTTAAAAGATTGGCGCGATACTTGGGAAGCATTTGCCAAGTCGGAAATCTCCCATCCGCCAAGCACTGAGTTTGAAAGCATCCTCAACCCTTGTGAAGCTGCCGTTGCGGCGCTGCCTGCGGCGATGTTTTTTCACGAAAATAAAGCCAAGCTGCGAGAAAAAATCATGCTGGCGATAGAGGTTTGGCCCAAGGAAAACCAGCCAGAATGGGAAACAGCAATTTTAGCAGTAGAATATACGATCGCCCGAGCTCTCAAAGAAAAACTTGACCCCGCCACAGCGATCGAGCAAACAATTGCCTACGTCAAAACAGATAATGCCTTAACAGAGCTGCTGCTGCAAGTACAAATACTACTAGAAAAGGGAGCCGATTTAGAAACAGCCGCAACTCACCTGTGCAAAAGCGCCACAGCTTTGCGAGAAAGACAGGGCGAGGGCCAGAAAAAATTACAAACCGAGTCAATTGTCAACCCTGGAAATTTCATTCCCATTGCCCTAGCTTTCTACTGCTTCTTGAACACCCCAGAAGACTTACGCTTGTCAGTGATGCGGGCCGCCCGCACCGGCATAACCGGACAACTTACCTGCGCTTTGACGGGAGCTTTGTCGGGAGCGTACAACGGCGCTACTGCGATTCCTGTAGAATGGCGACAAGTATCTTCGGCTGCCGTTAAATCGCTGCCGAAGGCCGAAGGCCGAGAACCCTCGGTCTGGGAAATTGGCAGCGATGCAACAATTGTGGAGTTAGCAAATAATCTGTTTGCTGTTTGGGCGGGAGTTTACAGGCCAGATGCCAGCCTGGACTCGGCAGCGCTGGCCCGAGCGGTGGCTGCACCTTATGTCATTAGACCTCGTAAAATATAAAGTTTTGAGCTTTTAACGGTAAGGGGAAACCAGAAATTAGCATTTACCAATTAACAAGTCAAAAGCGCAAGTGGAAGGAGAGCGACAATTAAATATTAAAAACTCAAAAATTAAATCGGACGCGCCTGCCCCAATAAACCGGGTTTCTAGGAGAAGAGGGGGTTGGGCAACGAGAGATATACGGAGAAATCTGGTTTTTAGCCCTACGCGAGTTCTGTTAAAGATGGACGAGGGAAGGAAAGAAGCAGCAGAAGCTTGAGAACACTGCTTGCGTTGTTGGCTACAGTCAGGAAACCCAACTGCTGGCGACAGTCAGGCAAAGTAGCCTGGAAGGTTGAATATTCAGCCACGGTAGTTCGGATAAACTCAATCAAGATGCACCGTCAGAATTTCTGACAAAGCTGCTGGATAACAGTGATATATCTTCGACACAAATGAATACGCTCTCCTCATTGATGCGGCAGATTGAGCAGCTAGGGGCTGCGCGCTCACTGCGCCAACACATTGCTAAAGTGCAAAATGGTGGCAGCAAAGCAGATACCTTACGGGCTGGCGGGTCTCTCCTGAGCCGTTTGTCGCTCCAGAAATGGGATCTGCCCGAGACTTTTACTAGATTTAGAAGTAAAACCTCAAAATCAAGCCTCAAAAATCAAGCTCGTTCTCCTATGTTGGCGCTGGTCGCGGTAGTTTCCCTAAGCAGCACTCTGGGCCACCGCTTCTACAACCAGCCGAAACTGGATGTGGGGACGAAAGCTCCTCAGACGATTAAGGCTCCTGCTAGTGCTAGCATCCCCGATTACAAAACTACTGAAGAACAGCGGAAAGCAGCGCGGATCGGGGCTGTAGCTATATTAATGCTGGATTCTGCGGTCGATCGACAAATTTATCAAGAATTACAACAATTTTTGCAGCAGGGAAGCGAGCTCCGGCAGGCGGTAGGCCCGTTTCCGTTTGCCAGTCCCTCGGTCCTCTCAAATGCGGCTCAGGTTTACTTGCGGCGCTGCCCCGAGTGGGAGTGGCGATCGATTTTGGCGCAAGCGGGGGACAACAGTGCAACGGACGAGCGGTTGAGTTTGGATTCCCCCGCAAGTGCTGCGCAGACGGAGAACAAGTCTCAGCAAGATGCTATCGCTCAACTGCAAGCTTACAGCCGATCGGTCCGGGAACAAGACTTTCAAAGCCTGACAGACAGTATTTCCTCTGCTCGCCGGCGCTATCTCAATGCTGTGGAGGCGCTGGGAAAACCGTCGGTTTCCGGGATCCCACAGATTTACGATACTTCGTTGTTTGATTTGTCGGATGCAGCTTGGCAGAAAACCCAAACCGGCATGAGTCGGGCGGCAAAAAGGATGGTGGCTCAAGGTATCCCGCAAGGCTTGCCAAAAGACATTTTGAAAGAAGCTGTGAAGCTGCAAGTGGCTGATGAAGTGCCGTTAGAGTCCCAAGCTTTGGCGGTTGAGGGTTTAACAGCGATTTTGCAGCCAAATCTGGTCAGAGATCCCGAGGAAACCAAACAGCTAGCTGAATTAGCGGCGCAAAAGGTGAAACCGGTGATGATCGCAGTAGATCGGGGGGACATAATTGTTGGAGAAGGAAAAGAGATCTCGCAGCAAGATTTCGTGTTGCTAGACTATTTTGGTTTGAGCCGGCGGGGGGTAAATTGGCTGGGGCTGACGGGTTTTGTTTGTTTAGTAGCGGGGGCAATTGCGATCGTACTGCTGGTGGAAAGGCACTACCGCTTGCGCCGGAGAGATCATTTGCTATTGCTGCTGCTGACTTTGAGCGCGCCGGTGCTGGTGAGTTTGGGGCTGCCTTGGACGAGTTTGCCCGCGATCGGGATTTTAGCCGGCGGCTTCTACGGTTCTGCCGTGGGAGTGACTGTGGTGGGGCTGCTGTCGGCGCTGCTGCCCGTTGGCTTAAATGTGGAGTTGATTCATTTAGTCGCTAGCGGGGCGGGGGGATTGCTAGGCGCTTTTATGGCCGGGCGGCTGCGATCGCGCGAGGAATTGGCTCTTTTGGGCTTGGCTCTTGGGTTGACTCAGGGCACGGTTTATCTGGTGGGGACTTTGATTGCCAGCGCCGCTGTCGGTGCGATTTGGTACGTCGTGCTCGGTACTGTGGGCGCGCAAAGTTTGGCCGGTTTGGCTTGGAGCGTTGTGGCGATCGGCATCAGCCCTTATTTGGAACACGTTTTTGACTTGATTACGCCGACTCGGCTGGCGGAACTTGCCAATCCCAACCGCCCGCTGTTGAAGAAATTGGCTGCCGAGGCTCCGGGGACTTTTCAGCACACGCTGTTTGTGGCGAGTTTGGCGGAGGCTGCGGCCCGGGAACTCGGCTGCAATGTTGAGCTGGTCAGAGCTGGGACATTATACCACGATATTGGAAAAATGCACGACCCGCTCGGATTTTGTGAAAATCAAATGGGCGGGGGTAACAAACACGATGAAATTAATGACCCTTGGGCGAGCGCGGAGATTATTAAAAAGCACGTTAGCGAGGGCTTGGTGATGGCGCGGAAGCATCGATTGCCGAAGGCAATTCAAGCGTTTATTCCCGAGCACCAAGGTACAATGTTAATTGCTTATTTCTACCACCAAGCGCAGCAAATTGCTGCAAAAGAAATAGAAGATTTAAAGATTGCTTTGCCAGATGCGAATAATTCAAAGTTAGCAATCGCAAGTCGCCAAGTGAGGGAGGAGGATTTTCGCTACGATGGGCCGATTCCGCAGTCGCGGGAAACGGGGATTCTGATGCTGGCGGATTCTTGCGAGGCTGCTTTGCGATCGCTCAAGGATGCTACTCATGAAGAGGCTTTGAATATGGTTAATCGGATTTTGAGGGCTCGCTGGCAGGATAATCAGTTGATTGATTCGGGTTTGACTCGGGAGGATATGTCTCTAATTGCGGAGATTTTTGTGCGGGTTTGGGAACAGTTCAATCACAAGCGGATTGCTTATCCTAGTGCGGTTTTTACTCCCAGGTAGAGGAATAGTTCTTAGTTTAAAATGTTGAGTTTTGAGTTGAGTAATTATATCCTGTCCGGTCAAATAACCACGATAAGGTTTGTAGTTAGGACTTTAGTCCTCTGACTTTTATGATAACTGAAGTCCTCATTACAAACCTATTTAATTACGGTCGTTCCAGCGGACATGATATTACGCAGGAGCATCTAAGAAACCCGGTTGTTTGTATGGAATTAGTCATTTACCATCTAAAATCTAAAACTTAAAATCTAAAATGGTATTAATTCTATCCTTTGACTCCGGCGGCAGTTTCTGTCGGCACAATGTATTTTTGCAAGAGCAAAAATAGTCCTAAAACTGGAACAATAGAAATAATGGAACCCGCCGCCACCAAACGCCAATCCAAAGAAAATGTCCCGGCTAAATTGGCTACGCCTAAAGGTAACGTGTAATATTCCGGCCTCTCTAAAACTAGCAGCGGCCACAGAAAGTCGCTCCAAGAACCGATAAATACAAAAATTCCTAAAGTAACTAAAGCCGGCTTAATTGCCGGAATCATAACGTGCCACCAAATGCCTAATTCTGCACAGCCGTCGATGCGGGCGGCTTCTTCGAGTTCTTTGGGAACTGCTAGGAAGGCTTGTCGCAATAAAAATATGCCGAAGGCTGAGGCTAGTCCGGGAAAAATTACGCCTAAATAGCTATTTTTTAATCCGAGTTGTACTGTCAATACGTACAGGGGAATCATGACTATTTGGAAGGGAATCATGATTGTGGAAACGATCGTAATTAAAATAGCTTCTCGGCCGCGAAAGTTGAGTCTGGCTAAGGGGTAAGCGGCGAGGGCGCAAAACAGGACGTTGATGCTAACTGTGAGGCCCGCAATCAGGGTGCTGTTGAACAGGTAGCGGCCGAAGGGGTTGGTTTGCCAAACTTTGATGAAGTTTTCGAGGGTTGGCTGTTGCGGTAACAGTTGCGGGGGAAATTGAAAAATGTTTTCGGTGGGGGATTTGAGGGAGGTACTGAGCAGCCACAGCAGGGGAAACAGCATTAAAAGTGCGATCGCGCCCATCATGCTGTACGTCCACAGGGTGCTCCACCGCGAGGGAGTGCGGTTTGGGGAATTTGATTTTTTAGTTTTGAGATTGTTCATTGTTGGGATATGATGATAAGTCCTTGCTTCGTGAGAAGCCTTGTTGTCCATAAGGGGATTATTGCCATGAAACCGTTTATTTACGAAACTATGTACATTCTGCGCCCAGATTTGGGTGAGGAAATGACAGACCAGGCGATCGCGAAATATCAAACAATTTTGCGCGATCAAGGTGCTGAAAACATCGAAACTCAGCACCGCGGCAAGCGCCGTTTGGCTTACGAAATCGGCAAGCACCGGGACGGAGTATATGTTCAAATGAACTATACAGCTCCGGGCGCTGCAATCTTTACCCTGGAGCGCGCGATGCGTCTGAGCGAGGAAGTGATTCGCTATTTGACGATCAAGCAGGATGTGCCAGATGCACCGGAAGCGGAAGCGGAAGCGGAAGCCGCCGCCTAAAACGAGTTTTTTACTCGTTACTGACATCTTGCACCATTCTCAACAACAGGCAAGATGCCTGTTCCACAAAAAAGATTAAGTTTGATTGTGGGGCGGGCATCCTGCCCGCTCAAGAACAGGCAAGATGCCTGTTCCACAAAAAAGATTAAGTTTGATTGTGGGGTGGGCATCCTGCCCGCCCGTCAAAGGCCGATTGACAATGGTGCAACAGAAACAGCGTTAATCTGAGTTCAAAAACTCCAAATAATTATTAGTCAGTTCTTTGACTGCTAACTCGTAAAACTGCTGGCCGTGTTCGGGGGTTGCTAAGGCCGGATTTGAACCCATTCTGCCGTCGGGAAATCGGCGGCGGAAATCAGCAGCACCGTAAATTTTGTGCCCGGAACCAACTTCTTCCGAAAGCGGAGCTTGCTTGATTGCTTCTGGATAAAGGTACTGGGTTAATGCAATTTCGCTGGGGGTGGCGTGGGAACCTTCTTGGTTTCCGTACAATTCTTTTGCGAGTTTGTAGACTGAACCGCACATGAACCAGTTGCCAATTTGACACTGGATTCGATCGGCATTCGGTAGATTCAAGTCCGACAAATGTGCGTATGTCTCGGAAAATGCTGCTTTCATCGTGGCAATGTTGCCGCCGTGACCGTTGATGAAGAAATATTTCTCAAATCCAGCTTTTGCCAAAGATGTGATATAATCCCTGATTACCAGTATCAGCGTCTGCGGTCGGAAGCTGATTGTGCCGGGAAAGCTGGTGTGGTGCAAAGCCATGCCTACATTAATTGTCGGGCCGATTAAGGCATTGGCAGCTTCGCCGACACCGCCGGCGATCGCATTCGCAGCAATGGCGTCAGTCCCGATCAAGCCGGTGGGCCCGTGCTGTTCGGTGGAGCCGATCGGGATAATTATGCCTCGGGAGCTTTCGAGATAAGCTTCTACCTCGGGCCAGGTACTCAAATGCAGCAACATGATAGGCAGTCTACAGAATTTTTACTTGCTATCGTCGATCGTAGCCGGCACGGGAAGAAAAAGGAGTTTGGGCAAACTTATTATTGTATTCTTAAAAAAAGCTCTACAGTGCGATCGCAACTTTACAGTTATATTACTTAACGTTAATAATTTAACCGCTTGATTACCAAAACTTTACCTTTTAATAACCTTTTAAGAGTAGTATAACAAGCATCTCCCTATAGATTGGGTGTTACCTGGTCAATTAACAGCGGGCAATGTTTTATGAAATTAACACCAACCCCTAAAAATGACCAGCCTTCTGACGCCTGGACGCAGGCAGACAGCGCGGTTCCGGCAACTGCTCTACGGCTGTATTCCTTGCACGAGCAAGTAGCAAAGGTCGAGCGCGTGTCTGTGGGATGGACTGGCGAAGGATTCTAAGCGATCGAACTTTCTGACGATCGTACAAGCGATCGCAGCGCGAGAGTGCCTCAGCTACTGAACAAGGCACCTCCCGCTAGCCACATACAAACATAACTCCCACGGATATTTATGTCTTCTGCTGAATTAAGCGAAAGTCCTTCAAGGTTGGCTGTTGGACAAGCTGGCCGAATTTTGTTATTGGAAGGTGAAGACCTGTTGCGGGAAATGCTAGCTTTAGCCCTTCAAGAACAGGGCTACGAGGTGGTGGTTACTAGCGACGGGCGCAACGCTCTGCCTTCTGTGCAGGCTTCTTCGTCATACCACAGTGAATTTGCCTTTAACCTGTTAATTATGGATTCCATTAACGGTTTGGATCTGTGTCGAATGTTACGGCATCAAGGAAATCCCGTACCTATTTTGATTATCGGTGCTAGAGGAAGTGCCAACAATTGCGCTTTTTACCTAGAAGCCGGATCGGATGATTATCTGACTAAGCCTTTTGGAATGCGGGAGTTTATCGCTCGCTGTCGGGCCCTGATGCGACGCCAGCGCCTCGGTCAGTTGCGGCAGCCGATGATGCTGCAATATAAGAGCATAACTTTGTATCCTGAAGAGTGTCGCGTGTTGGTTCGCGGTCTGGAAGTGAAATTTTCTCCTAAACAGTTTCGCTTACTAGAACTATTTATGAGTTATCCCCGGCGAGTTTGGTCTCGCGATCAGTTGTTGGAAAAAATTTGGGGTCAAGATTTTATCGGAGACAGCAAAACAGTTGACGTTCACATCCGCTGGCTGCGCGAAAAGTTGGAAATAGATCCGGCCCAACCGGAATATATCATTACGGTACGCGGGTTCGGCTATCGATTTGGTTAAATTTTTAAATCAGTTGTAGGGTAGCAAGTTGCAGTCAAATAAACGTAGGGGCACAACATTGTTGTGTCCTTATTGGTCTATGTAGGGTTCGCAATACAATAGTTTGGAGGTGCAACCAGTAGAGCTATTCCAGCGACCGTTGCCGTTCTCTTTTACCCTGACCCATCGGCATAAACTCACATCTTGCACCATTCTCAAGAACAGGCAAGATGCCTGTGAAGCGAGAAAATTCATTCTTTGTGGAACAGGCATCTTGCCTGTTCATAAAAAGCTTATTGAGAATGGTGCAACATCTCAGCATAATATCGTTTCCGGTTGCATCGGAATAATAAAATAGAGTCAACAGTTAACACTCAACCATTCAGTTTTCGATCCGCCAGTCAACAGTCAACAGTCAACAGTCAACAGTCAACAATAATTCCGGTGCAACCGGAATTGATATAAATCAAAACTCTCCTGTCCACTGCCAACAATGCAGTTTCGAGCAATCTCCTGCAACCGCAACAGCCGCCACCATATCTGAACTCGGAATTAATTCCATTAAAGACCATCTCGATGCTTCTTCGGGGTTGTCTTCAACATTTAACAGCGCGGCAGGTTCTCCTGGTGCGAGGCTGACATCAAACTGATTCAGGGGAATAGAAAGTCCTTTACCAACTGCTTTAATGTAGGCTTCTTTGCGAGTCCAGCAGGTAAAAAACGCGCGGGATTGAAGATGTTCTGGAAGCGAAAGCAACACAGAATTTTCTAAGGGGGAAAAAAACTTTTCCGCAATTTCCAGGCAAGGAAAGTTGGGATTTATGCTTTCAATATCGATACCAATATCTCGATTTTTGGTAATCGCAATTAGAGCCATGTTCCCGGAGTGAGACAAATTGAAATGCAGGGTATTTCCCCCTTGGGCGGCGATGAGAGAGGGTTTGCCGTAGGGATTGTACTCAAAACGCAAAATGTGAGAATTTATGTTAAGATAGCGACTCAGAATCGCTCTGAGTGCGCCACGACTCACAATAAATTGCGATCGACCTTTGGGAAAGTGAAAACCCTCGGCTTTTGTCCGCTCGTCCGTAGAGAGAGTCTGTTGTAAACTCTGCAAGCAAGACGGCGTTTGAGCCAGAGACACGCGCCAAACATGAATTTCGCCCTGATCCAATGTCAAGTCTAGCGGTGGAGAATTCCACGAAAAAACGACAGCAATCATATATTTACCCGGCTTTATCCAAAGCTTCCACTTACCAAATTACCGATCTTCTTCTTTCTCTTATTTCTCTTCCTTCGCGCCCTTCGCGGTTCCTTAAAAGCTCCCAATCCCAAGGGTCAATAAATCCAGCTTTGCACAACTTTTCCTGCTAATTGCTGTCCCAACCAAGGCGTATTTGCCGATCGCGACTTCAGACTTGACCCGTCAACAGTCCAACTCATTTGCGGGTCGAACAAAATCAGCTCAGCAGAGGCTCCCGGTGCAACCGTGGCGGGGGTTTGTCCGAGACAAACGGCCGGCCGGGTACTCAAAACTCGCCACAGTTCCAAAGCCGAAAAATCGCCAGTTTCTACCAGTCCGTGCCATAGTAAAGGCAAAGCTAATTCCAAGCCTATCGCCCCGGGCGGACTATCAGCAAAAGCCACAGTTTTCTCCTCATAAGTATGCGGATTGTGGTCGATCGCGATCGCATCAATTACCCCATCTTTCACAGCTTGAATCAACGCTAATTGGTCGCTGAGATTCCCCAACGGCGGTTCTAGGCGTAAATTCGGATCGTAGGCGAACAAAGCAGTCAGAGCATTTCTCCCGCCGGAATCTTTAGAGTTGCCTGAAATTGCCCCGACATTCAACAGCAAGTGCATCCAAGTCACACTTGCAGTCACCGGCAAACCCCGCGCCTTGGCATCCCGAATCAATTCCACGCTGCGCGCCGTAGAAACGCGCATAATGTGCACCGGAGTGCCCGCAGATGCCACCAACTCCAGAATTACCGCCAAAGCCGAAGTTTCCGCACTCGCCGGAATTCCTGGTAAACCCAAGCGCACCGACACCGCACCCTCCCTCACCGCGCCATTTCCTGCCAAAGTTCGATCGCACGGCCACAAAGCCACAGACTTGCCCAAAGGTTGGATATACTCAAGCAAACGCCTCACCAGAGCCGGATTAGACAGCGGCAAACCGTCCGCAAAACCCACCACTGCACAGGAGGCCAGCTCGCCCAACTCGGCCATCTGCTGCCCTTTAACGCCCGCTGTCAGCGCGCCCCAAAAATACAAGCGGGGCAGCCCGGGCGACAAATTGCGGATATGTTGCTGCAACAAAGCTAAACCGGCCAAATTGTCAACAGGTGGCGAGGTATCCGGCAAAATCGCCACTCGCGTAAAACCGCCAGCCGCCGCAGCCTGCATCAAAGATTCCAGGGTTTCCCGATCCTCAAAACCCGGTTCTCCGCTGTGACTGTAGATATCAGTTAACCCCGGCCCTAAAATCAGTCCCCGGCAATCCCGCACTTCCGTGTCTGAGGGAAACTCAGCAATTTTTTCCTCAACTGCTTTGATATCACCTTCAGCAATCAGAATATCAGCGATGCGATCGCTCCCTGAAACTGGATCTAGCACTCGTACATTTTGTAGCAGTTCGCGGCTCATAACTTAAGATTCAAATATATAGAAGAAGGAAGTTCGGCAACGGATTCTGTAACGGATGTAACGGATGGATGGAAGATGGAACCGCGAAGACGCGAAGGACACGAAGGAAGAAGGAAGAAGGCAGAAGGAAGAAGGAATAAAAGCAAGGGTTTTAGTAATTAAGAACGTCCTAACCATCTTGGCAGTTGCTATAAAAATTCAAACATTTTTCAGGCGGGTACTCGTAGCGGTGGGCAGTGGTGTTAACTTAGGCCTAAAAGCTTTGATAAATTTCGCTTTGACACGAGTCTCGATCCCCCTAAATCCCCCTTAAAAAGGGGGACTTTGAGAAGGCTTCTTTTCCCCCTTAAGAAGGGGGGCTAGGGGGGATCGAAGGCGTAATCGTCAAACAGCAGACCGGTAATACGTCTACGGGTTCGCGCTCAGCAATTTACCGATTACAGTGCTCCGGCGGCTGTTTGGTCAAAAACGCCGCCGCTCAAATGAGTTGTGACATTCATTGCCTGCAATACAGGCAAACCATCGGGGCCGTGGGGATAATCAATCACGCTAACGGCTCCGTTTCCTTGTTTGAATTTCCAGAAATGTTCGGGTTCCAAACCGAATAGATGGCAGAGAATCGCTTTGTTAATGGCGTCGTGAGCAACGACAATCCCAGTACCAGAAACTGATTGTACGATTTCTCGCCAAGATGCGATCGCCCGAGTCCAAACTTGCTGCAAATTCTCTCCTTCGGGCATTTGGACTGTTTCAGGAGATGTTTTCCATTCTGCTAGCAAACCCGGATAGGATTGTTCGATTTCTGATTCAAACTTTCCTTCCCAAAGTCCGTGGCTGATTTCTCTCAACTCGTCGCGCAGTTCCAGTTGCAAACCGCCGTGATATTTGAGAATAATTTCCGCAGTTTCTTTCGGGCGCAGCATCGAACTGCTAATAGCAAAATCTAATTTTACATCCTTGAGAAATTCTGCCGCCCGCCGGGATTGTTCGCGGCCGTTATCGTTGAGAGGCACGTCAATCTGCCCTTGAAATTTACCTGCTTTATTCCAGTCGGTTTCGCCGTGACGCACCAGCAACAATCGCGGACCTTGGTGTCCATCCCTCGGTTTGGGAAAAATTTCCCCGGTATGGGAAGTTAAATTCAGGGATTCTAATTGAACTGGAACTTTCTTTTTTGGCTCTCCTGGCTCGTCGGTGGTAACAGGGGAATATCCAAAATTAAGGACGCTAATGCCGCAATTTGACTGCTGAATAGATTGGTAGTAATTCGGGTTAATTTCTGACGCTGTAGCTATGAGAGCGCGGTTGATTCCGTTATGACCTACTACTAGAATTGTGCCGTCCCGGTGGCGCGATAAAAGTTCTTGCCAAAAATGACGGGCGTTAGCAAAAATTGCCAATACGGGGAAGTGTTCGATTTCGCCATCCACAGATGGCAGTTTCATGGAAAATTTGTCTGGCTGTCTTTGCCACTGCTGATATGCTTCGGGGAATTTGTCGATCGCATCTTGGCGCAGCATTCCTTCCCACAGAGGCAAATCGATTTCCATCAAATTATCAGTTGGTTGGAGTTGTGGCGGATTTGTCAAGCGCGACAGGATGATTTCCGCTGTTTCTTTGGCTCGTTGTAGAGGACTGGTATAGGCGGCATCAAAGGCGATACTGCTGAGTGTGTCGCCTACTTGCAGGGCGGCGCTGCGGCCTGCTTCTGTCAAAATTGATTTATCGAGGCGGCCTTGGATGCGGCGTTCTTGATTGTAAGTGCTTTTGCCGTGACGGACTAAGATAATGCGAGTCATTCGATTTTAGATTTTAGATTTTAGATTTTAGATTTAGCCTGTTACCGCGCTTCGGGTGCGCGGTGCACGCCTTACCCAGTCTTCGGGTGCGAGGCGAGTCAAAAAGATGAGCCAGTGAAATTTTACCAGTTGTCGGGATACTCTCGGCTGCAAACGCCTATGATTAGAGACGGAAAAGACTTAGCCACGGATTCGCGCGGGACGGAAAACGAGGAATGACACTGAAGCGGGTTATTTTAGGTATTTTAACGGCGATCGCGATCGCCCTGGTCGGTTTATCTTTACTTGCTAGTTGGAACCAGCCGCAAATTCAAAGCCGGCTGGAGCTCTACCAGACAAATTTGCTGCTTCACGCCTCGGAGTGGCAAGGAGAAAATAATCAGAGTGCTAATTTAAGTTCGGCGCGCAACAATATTGTCGGTGCAGATCCTTTAAATACGGCTTTGACGCAATATCAAGAAGCGCGAGACTCGACTCGCAAAACTCTCGAAACAACTCAAGCACAAGTTAAAGAAATTCAGTCTGCCATCGCCTCTAAGTCTGATGATAATACTCTGAGTTTGGCTCAAAATAAGGCGGCGTCAGAGTCAATCAAGCAACAGTCAGGGCTGCTAAATGAACTTGACTTGCGCTTAGGAATTTTGCAGGCAAGCAGCGGCAAAACTGAGGCGGCGCTTCAAACTTGGAAAAATTTAGTCGATCGCTACCAAACTAAAATTTATGACGATTCTTCGGTGGAAACTGCTCAAGTTTTAACAGGAATTTGGAGCAATCCGGCTCAACTGCTGCCGGATGCCGAGCCGCGCATTCAAAAGTCTTTGGATGGCTGGTTTCGCTATCGCGCTCTAGCTCAACTTTACAAGTTGCAAGAACGTTCTAAAGAGCTGGCGGCGCTGCAAGCAGCAGAGCAAGCAACGGCTGAGCAAGCTATAGAAAAGTTGGCAATTGTGGTTGGGGTTCCGGCGATCGCACTTTGTATTGGCACGGTTTTGCTGGTTGGTTTGACTGTGCAGTGGCTGTTGCAGCGGAAGCAGTTAGAGAAAGCAGATTCGGGGCCGCTGTTGGCGCGCAATGCGAGCTTGAGTTGGGATGTGCCTTGGGACGGCGAGATTGTTTGGCAGGTACTTGTGGTCGGCTTTTTCTTTGTCGGCCAAATCTTGATTCCCTATTTGTTACTGCCAGTTTCTCTGGCTGTTTTAAAACTCAATCCAGCTACTTTTAACCCGCGCGACAAGGCTTTTTATATCTTTGCTACTTATTTGTTGCTGTCGGGTGGGGGGCTTTCGGTACTGTATTTTTCGGTCAAATCTTTTTTGCCTTTGCCGGAAGGTTGGTTTCGGATTAATTGGCGGGGAAGTTGGTTTTTGTGGGGTTTTGGCGGCTATTTTGTTGCTTTGCCTTTGGTAGTTTTGGTGTCGCTGATTAATCAGCAATTGTGGCAGGGACAAGGTGGCAGTAATCCTATTTTGCCGATCGTTCTCGAAGGTAGGGACAACGTGGCTTTGGTGGTGTTTTTCGGCACTGCTGCGATCGCGGCTCCGGTTTTTGAGGAAATCGTGTTTCGGGGCTTTCTGCTGCCTTCTCTGACTCGCTATTTGCCTGTTTGGGGGGCGATCGCAGCTTCTGCTTTCTTGTTTGCGGTGGCCCACTTGAGTGTCTCGGAGATTCTGCCTTTGGCGACTTTGGGTGCGGTTTTGGGGTTTGTGTACACGCGATCGCGCAATCTACTTGCTCCTATGCTTCTCCACAGTCTTTGGAACAGCGGTACTCTCCTGAGTCTGTTTCTTTTGGGCGGCGGCGCAAGTTAATTCGGACGGTTGTTAATAATTGTGAATTAACCGAGTTTTTTTGACAGTTTTCGTGCGGGCGATCGACTCTTGCCAAAAACAGCAGTAGGGTGCTCGGTGCGCCCCTGATATGTAGTCCGGTAAAATAACCGGAATTTCATTAGGGGCGGCTTCACCCTAATCTGTAATATCAGCCACAGCTCTAGCTCGACGGGCCCCGGTTCCTTACTTGAGCGGAAAAACAGGGTTTAACATGGAAGTAATATCTTGTCGGCTGATGATTGAGAGACTCACCCGGGCGATCGCACCAAACGGAAGTTGACAATCCGGCTAATTTATAGCTAAATTTTAATTTAGGATGAGGCTTAAACCCATGAGCAATTTGAACAGCCGCAACTTAGAGGGAACGCCGAGTTGGATGCGTTTCGCACCCTACGCAGCCTTGGGCATTTTAATATTTTCTCTCAATTCAGGCAGCGAACTAAATTATTTCTTGAGAGGCTACTTGGTCATTCTACAAGCTCAAGCCGGTATAGTTCTACTGTATTTTGCGATGTCTAAGTTTCGCAAAAACCCAAACAAATGAGTAAAAATTAGTAAAATTACTTACCTCGATTGTTCAAGGTCGTGCATTCAAAGTCAATGGCGGAAGTTAAAATAAAAAACTGGGGAAAGTAAAAATGGTAAAAGATAAAACCGTAGCAGTTCTGTTAGCTTTCTTTGTAGGAGGTTTCGGAATTCACAAATTTTATTTGGGCAATAACTTAGCAGGGGTATTATACTTGCTATTTTCTGGGACATTAATTCCGTTCGTGATCGCGTTTTTCGATTTTCTCGGGCTGCTGCTGATGTCGGAACAAGCTTTTCAGGTTCAGTACAATGGCGGCACGTTGCCATCTGGGTATGTCCTCCGAGCGGCAAAAGATGTAACCGGGGCGATCGGCGAATTGAAAAAACTTTACGATATGGGCGCAATTACCGCCGAAGAATATGAAGAAAAACGCCAAAAATTGCTGCGAGAATTGTAATTAAGAAGGAAGTTCGGCAACGGATTTTGTAACGGATGTAAAGGATAGAAGGAAGAAGGAAGTTCGGCAACGGATTAGCTTTCTTCGGATGTAACGGATGTAACGGATGTCAGTCCGATGTCCGTCGGAAGAAGGAAGAAGAAAGCCCACTATTAAAAAGTGGGAGTGAAATAAGTAAGTGTGAGATCACAGCTATTTAAGGATAAAATTAAAGTGTCTCAAGATTTATACTGGCTGCGTCAAACTCCAAACTGGGTGTGGTATTCTTTTATTCCCTACTTCGGCGGATTGGCGATCGCCTATGCAGGCCAAAAGTCAAATATTCGTAGTTGGATGGGATGGGGTGTTGGCATTACTTTAGCAGCACTAGCGGTATCTTCTTCAGCTAATTTGGGTACGATCGTGTGGATTGCTCAAATTGTCACTGCTTTTAGTTTGAAAAAGCGCTATCTGATCAAAACCGCACCCAGAGGTTTACTGGTTCCGGCGAGTGCGACGAATGCCGAAGAACTGGCAAACGTGCGCGGCAAAATAGATATTAACGAGTGTACCAAAGACGATATGGTCAGAATCTTGGGTTTGCCGATCGTCTACGCTAACGATATTGAATCTTTGCAAAACGAAGGCTACATTTTTACCTACGCCGAAGAGTTATCACAAATAGCCGGAGTTCCCGAAAGTCACGTCAGACGAATCGCCCCGATGATTTGCTTCAGCTACAATTATCAAAAAGAATCGCAGTTTACTTGGAAACGGTTAAATATTCTTTCGCCGGAAGAGTTAATCGCCAGCGGTTTAGATCGATATGTTGCGGAAAAAATAGTTAGAGAAAGGCAGAGAAAAGGCGCTTACAAATCAGTTGTCGAAGTCAAGCGACGGACGGGACTGCCTTTTGATTCCTACCGCCATATTTGTTAATTTGCAGTTGTTAGCACGAATAGCTTATGACAACAAAATTAGAAGTTGACGGACAAAAATTGTATGAGACAGATTACCTGAGATGGATGGAAACGACGGTGGAAAAGTTGCGGGTTCGCGACTATTCAAACATCTACTGGGAAAATCTGATTGCAGAAATAGAATAGGACTAATCTCAAATCCGGTAGCATCGGAATTAATATTACCCACAGCCAGGAAACGGCAGTGCCCTTGGACTACAATTAATCCGGGCAGTCCAAGGGCACTGCCGTTTCCTCTGTATCATAAGGAGTTCCACCGGGAACGATATCAGGCAAGCGTGTCACACTCCAATCGAATTGTAGGGTGCGTCAGACGAAGTTAAGAAATGATGATCGAGGGTTTCCGGTTCCGGGGCACCTTACTAATTGTGCCAGTTGCGTAAGTCCTGTAGAAGACATATTGAGTTTCTGCCGCCGGTTTGGGCCAGATGAGATGATTCAAAGGCAGCAGGGCAAAAAACTCGATCGCCTCCTGGTAATTGACATTGAATGCAACTGCTGGCAAAAATCTCCCTCAGCAGGCGGGCCCCAGCGAAATTATTAAAACAAGTATCTCTACTCTTGACATTTACATCATAATGATATTAAGATGCCTTGGTAAAATCCGTATTGCCCCCCTAGCATCAACTCCAAGCCAGGGCAAGTTTTCAAGACGATGCCTTAAATATCAGTGGTATCCTATCAGAATTATTATTGAAACCCAGAACGACACAATCGTAGCAGTACCGCTAACATCAAACTTATGTCTGACTCTCCTCCATCCCAAATCTCTCCAGAAGCCGCACCGGAAAGTGCTGCTACCGAAAACCGCACTGCCAAAACTAGGCAACTGTTGGGCATGAAAGGGGCCGCTAGCGGGGAAAAATCCATCTGGAAAATTCGCCTGCAACTGATGAAACCGATTACCTGGATTCCCTTAATTTGGGGCGTGGTTTGCGGGGCGGCGTCTTCTGGAAACTATGTTTGGAACCTAGAGAATTTCTTAATCGCAGCAGCTTGTATGTTGATGTCAGGGCCGTTGCTGACCGGGTACACTCAAACTTTGAACGATTTTTACGATCGCGACATCGACGCCATTAACGAGCCCTACCGTCCGATTCCCTCCGGGATGATCTCGATTCCCCAAGTAGTAACGCAAATTTTGGTATTATTAGCCGCAGGCTTTGCGGTGGCTTATGCTCTAGACTTGTGGGCGGGTCATGAATTCCCCACAATGACTGTTTTGACTCTCGTCGGCGTGTTTTTAGCTTACATCTACTCGGCGCCACCGCTGAAACTCAAGCAGAATGGCTGGTTGGGAAATTATGCTCTGGGTGCTAGTTACATTGCCCTGCCTTGGTGGGCTGGTCAAGCTTTGTTTGGTACACTAGATCCGACCATTATGATTTTGACCCTGTTTTACAGTTTGGCAGGGCTGGGAATTGCGATCGTCAACGATTTCAAAAGTGTTGAAGGCGATCGGCAATTAGGGTTAAAATCTTTGCCAGTGATGTTTGGCATCGGCACCGCAGCTTGGATTTGCGTGTTGACGATCGACATATTTCAAGCGGGGATTGCAGGCTACCTGATCAGTATCCACCAAAACCTTTATGCGGTAATTCTCCTGCTGCTGATAATTCCCCAAATCACTTTTCAGGATATGTACTTTTTGCGCAATCCCCTGGAAAATGATGTTAAATATCAGGCAAGTGCTCAGCCTTTCCTCGTTTTGGGTATGCTGGTAGCAGCCTTGGCACTCGGTCATGCGAGTTAAGCAGAGTTGTAAGCTTTGAGTTGTGAGGTTTGAGTTAAAGAGTTTTTAATTCAAAAAATCTAATTCAATTCAAAAAAAAATACCAAACTCCGCAGGGTTAAGAAAAGTTTTGAATTGTGAGCGGTGAATTAAAGGATTTTTAATTCAAAAAATCTAATTCAAGGCAGCGTGTTAGTGAAGAAAAAATGTCGAATTAAAAATTAAAAATTGAAGAAAGCTGGCTTTTTAAATTTTTAATTTTTAATCGGACTTGATGAGGTTTGAAGGTCTGAACGTGGCAGAATTTTTCTCAAATATTAAAGATAAATTGAGCAAAGTCACTAACGCAATAAGCGGTAATTCCGATCGAGAACCGCCGAAGGCTGCGAAGGGCAATAAGCTCCACTCGCCGGAATCGGAGGCGGAATTTTATACACGGACAAGGGATGAGCGATCCGAGTATGTGGTATCAGAAGATGCTGCACCTCTAGAAGAGTCAGAATATTTAGACTCAGAATATTTAGAGTCAGAATATTTAGACTCAGAATACGCTCGATATCCAATAGTCAAGCGCGAGTGGGAAGGGTTGAAGCGCTTAATTGCTTGGTTGGAAATTGAACCTCAAGTTACCAGCTTGCAAACCAAGGGAAAAGAATTGTTGCGGCCGGGATTAAGTCTGCTGGGAACTAAATCACCCAAAAAATCGGATAGTAGCGAATTGCCGGAAAATAGCGCACCGCAGAACACCGAATTGCAGAGACATACGGAACAACAGGAAAATAGCGCACCGCAGGACAGTACCGCACCGCAAGAAAATACTAAAAAACGGATCTCCCGTTCCCCTAAATTTTGGATACGTTTAGGTGTGGTCAGTATAGGCGGGGGCGCTTTAATCTACTGTTTATGGATTTTGTACACCTTAGACAAAGGTTTGCCGGATGTTAACGATTTGTCAGCGTTTAACCGCGACGGAACGCTGACAATTAAGGCAGCAGATAATACGATTTTGTTGCAGTCGGGGCCTGCAACTAGAGATAAACTGAAACTTAAAGAAATTCCCGAACAGTTGGTTAAAGCTTTTATTGCCATAGAAGACCGCCGTTTTTACAAACATCGCGGGGTGGATTATCAAGGTATTGTGCGCTCCATAGTTTCTAATCTGATAGAAAGAGATTTAGTGCAGGGTGGCAGTACAATTACGCAACAATTGGCTCGCGTTGTTTTTCTCAATCAGGAAAGAAGTATTAAGCGGAAAGTCCGGGAAGCTCTTTTAGCTCAGAAAATAGAGCGAGAGTTGAGTAAAGACCAAGTTTTAGAACGGTATTTAAATCTAGTTTATTTGGGTTCGGATGCTTACGGTGTGGCAGATGCGGCTTGGGTTTTCTTTAGCAAAACAGTCGATAAATTAACATTGGCAGAAATGGCAACTTTGGCGGGTTTGCCGCCGGCACCGAGCGAATATTCGCCTTTGGTTAATCCGAATATTGCTAAGCAACGCCGCAATCTTGTGCTGCAACAAATGCAGGAAGCGAAGGTAATTACAGAGGCTCAGGCGAAGGAGGCGATGGCGGAACCTATTGCAGTTAAACCAAGTGCGCCGAAGCGATTTAAAGTAGTCGCGCCTTATTTTGCTAGTTACATTCGGAAGGAATTGCCGCGCTATGTTTCTAAGGATGCTATGGAAGCTGGCGGTTTGACTGTTGAGACGACAGTGAATTTGAAGTGGCAGAAAATAGCGGAAGAGGTTGTTAAAAATGCGATCGAAGTTGATGGCCGCCGTCAGGGTTTTGAACAGGCGGCTTTAGTTTCTATGGACACTAAAACTGGGGAAGTTAAGGCCCTGGTGGGCGGCGGGAATTTTAAGGAAAGTCAGTTTAATCGTGCTACGCAGGCTTTGCGGCAGCCCGGATCGACGTTTAAAGGGTTGGTTTATGCCACAGCGATGGCGGCTGGTTTTTCTCCCTATGACGGTTACGAAGACGAACCAATTATTATCGACGGCTATCAACCGAATAATTATGGCAAAAAATTTAGCGGTTGGCGATCGATCTCTGATGCTTTGACGCGTTCGGTGAATGTCGTAGCTGTGAAGGTGTTGATGGATGTCGGGTTTGAACCCACGATAAAATTAGCCCGCGATATGGGAATTAAGTCTAAATTGAGTCCGATTTATTCCCTGGCTTTGGGTTCTTCGGAGGTAAATTTGCTGGAGTTAACCAATGCTTACGGTACACTAGCATCGCAAGGTAATTTTATTGAGGCCCACGGAATTAAGCGGGTGATTAATCAGCGGGGAGATGTGATTTATCAGGCTAATTTTAAACCGAAGCGGGTTTTGGATAAGGATAGTGCTGCGATTACTACTTGGATGTTGGAGGGCGTTGTGCAAGACGGTACGGGGGGGCCTGCTGCTTTAAACGATCGCGCTGTAGCGGGCAAAACTGGTACTTCGGAAAACGTGCGGGATTTGTGGTTTATTGGTTACATTCCGCAGGTGGTGACTGGCATTTGGCTGGGGAATGATGACAATTATCCCACCTGGGGAACTAGCGGTACGGCGGCCTACAATTGGCGCGATTTTATGAGTCAAGCTGTTAAGGGAATGCCGGTTGAGAAGTTTCCAAAGTTGCCGGAGTTGGAGGGCCGAAAAGGCAGTATTAAGGCAAAACCGGTGGAGCCTAAGAGGATTATTCGGGGGATGATTGTGAATGAGGATGGTGCGATCGTACCTTACAATCCTCATCCTGAACCGAAGTATTACCCACCGCAAGAGCCTGCTTATCAAGAACCTGCTTACGAAGAGCCGGCCTATCAAGAGCCTGCTTATCAAGAGCCTGCTTATCAAGAACCTGCTTATCAAGAACCTGCTTATCAAGAACCGGGATATTAAACTATCGGTTTGGAGTAAGGACTTTACTCCTTTTTCAATTGCTTTAGCCTTACCATAAAAAAACCGTCCATGTGATGTCTGTGCGGCCACACTTTCACCCATCCTTCCGGTGAAGGCTGTACGGGTAAATCAATTGTTGGCGGTTCTATTTGCCAGTGAGGATTGCTGTCTAAAAACGATCGAATAACTTGTTCATTTTCCAAGGGATGAATTGTACAAGTTGCATAAACTAATACGCCGCCGGACTTGACAAATGTCGCTGCATTTGCTAGCAATTCCGATTGCAATTGGGATTGTGTTTGAATGTTTTCGGGCGTGTGTCGCCAGCGGGCGTCGGCGCGGCGGTGGAGGGTTCCGAGGCCGGAACAAGGTGCGTCAAGTAAAACTCTGTCTGCGAGGTTAACAAACTCTGGGAAATGGCGGCTGTCTCCGGTATGAATTTTAATGGATTTCATCTGGAGTCGATCGGCATTTTCTTTAAGTTTTTTGAGTCTGCTGGCGGTTTTGTCGCAGGCATAAATTGTGCCTTCATCCTGCATTAATTCGGCGCTGTGGGTGGTTTTTCCCCCCGGCGCGGCGCAGGCGTCGATGATAGTTTCCCCTGGCTGGGGCCCTAGTAAATGGGTGACTAATTGAGCGCTGCTGTCTTGGATTGTCCACCAACCTTCGCTGTATCCGGGGAGGTTTTGAATTGCGCCGATGGTGCCATTTAGTCTTAATGCTTGGGGCAAGTTGGGGATTCTGCTAGTTGAAATGTTGTGAGTTTTGAAGGCAGCTTCGATTTGGGCGATCGAGCTTTTTAAGGGATTGATTCTCAGGTCAATTGTGGGGGATTGGTTGAACCATTCACAGAGTTGTTCCGTTTCGGTTTCCCCTATTTGTTCGATCCACAATTCTATTAGCCAGTCGGGGAAACTGTGGATAATTCCTAGGCGTTGGACTGGGTTTTCGGGTAATTTTAGGGAATTCAAACCCCCCCCAGCCCCCCCTTGGTAAGGGGGGGAGTTAGAGGTCGTTTTAGTCTCTGCTTCCTCAGGGCAATTAGGAAGACTCTTAGCCCCCCCTTGGTAAGGGGGGGTTGGGGGGGTTAAACGGGTATATTCTCGCAACAAACCGTTGACAAAACTGCTGAGTCCTGAAAATCCGTTTTCTTTTGCTAATTGAACGGTGGTATTGACGGCGGCGGAGGGGGGAATCTGGTTGAGATATTCGAGTTGATATAAGCCTAAATGTAGGATGGTGCGGAGTTCCGGCGGTTGTTGGGAGGATTTCTTTGTTGCTAGTTTGTCGATGATGAAGTCGATCGATCGCATTCTCCTGACGCTACCGTAAACTAATTCTGTGACTAAACGCCGATCGAGGTCGTTGAGTTGAGAATTGCTGAAAGCGCGATCGAGTGCGGCATCTGCGAATGCACCTCGGCGGTGGACTTCGCGGAGTGCGAGAAAGGCTATTTGGCGGGGATTTTGCATAATTAAGATATGGGGGTCTAGAAACCGGGTTTTTTACGATAAGACGCGTTACAGCCCGCAGATTTGGTGAAAAACCCATTTTCCGATCGCCCGTGATTCGAGGACTATTATAATCTCAAATGTCCTCTGGATTTATGCCCATTTCTCGGAGTTTTTCTGAAAGGCTATCGGCTTTTTGTTGCGTTTGTTCCATTTGTCTCGACAACTCCACATAAGACAGAAACTTCAGTCCGTCGGGACGATAAATTTCCAAGTCTCCCGATGCAGTTTCAAAACGGATCTCCAAACGCGGACTTACCCAACCCTCCATTGATTCAATATAGTTGAGTTTTCCGTCACTTCGCACCCAACCCATTAACTCATTATCCTTTAAATCATAGAAATAACATTCTTCAACTCCATAATTATCGTAAAACTTAAAAAGCTTAAATATTTCTCCCAGTCGGTTTTCCGGCGAGATGATTTCAAAGACAACTTGCGGCGCAATATTATCTTCAAGCCACTGTTGGTAGGAACCTCTGTCACCTTTGGGTCTGCCAAAGACTACCATAGTATCAGGTGCTTGGCGAGTTTTGTTATCTCCTTCGACGGGATACCACAGCAAATCACCTGCTACAAAGACATTTTCGTTGTCTTTGAATAAGGCATCTATTCCACCTTGAAGTTTTACTATTAATTGAAACTGTTTGGTATTGTCAGACATGGGTTTTCCGTCGCTGTCTGGGTAGATGATTTCTGGCAAAGTTTGAGAGGGAATTGTTGTTGTCATGGGGATGACTCCATTGCTAGCATCAATTTCTATTTTATACCTATTTTATAGGACTTACGCAGGGAGCCCAGAAACCTGTTTTTTTTACGAAATTACTTCGTTCGTACTCGAAGATTAGGTAAAAAACCCGGTTTCTTTGTCGGAGTGCGTAAGTCCTGTTTTACTTATTCTGGTTTGGTTGACACCAATGGTTCTAATAAATTGCGTTCTTCTATGGCAAGTTTTAGCAAAACTCGTCTGTCGCCCTTTGTTTCCTTATAGCAGACAGCCGCATCCAGCAGTCGGATGGGAATTTTGAATTGTTCGTCGTAGTTGCTGGTTAGTTCTTGCCACACTTCTAACCAACTGCGTGCGGCTTTGTGGCTTACCATTTCTGACATTAGCACGGGGATGTTTCGCACAATTCCCTGTCCTAATATTGAGAGATATTCGTGTTTTTCGTAAACTGCAATTAAGCTGGTGATGCGAGTTTTAGATATCGCTTTATCGGGCGTGTTTGCGAACAGGTTGTTGATAATTAACTTGGCATCATCTGCCTCAGCTTCATCGCCTGGTTCTAGGCGTTGGAATGCGTCGTCTAAGGCGGCGATGCCTTCATCCCAGCGATTCAATCCGAGAATAGCAATGGCACGGTTGAAGAAGACAGATGAATGTTGAGAACCCAGTTCGATCACTTTGTCGCAAGATATTAAAGCTTCTTCATAGCGGCCGAGATTATCCAGCGTCCAGCCTCGGCTAAACCAAGCCCACTCATAATTGCTGTCAAGTTCGAGCGCCCGATCGTAAGATACTAAGGCTTCTTCATAGCGTTTAAGGTTGTAGAGTACATTGCCTCGGTTAACCCAAGCCCACTGATCGTTGGCATTAAGTTTGAGCGCCCGATCGTAAGATACTAAGGCTTCTTCATAGCGTTTGAGGTTGTTGAGTACATAGCTTCGCCACCTCCAAGCAAACTTATTATTGGCATCAAGTTTGAGCGCCCGATCGTAAGATACTAAGGCTTCTTCATAGCGTTCGAGGTCATTGAGTAAAAGACCTCGAAGAAACCAAGCAAACTTATTATTGGCATCAAGTTTGAGCGCCCGATCGTAAGATACTAAGGCTTCTTCATAGCGTTCGAGGTTGTTGAGTACATCGCCTCGATTAGTCCAAGCCCACGGATCATTCTCGTCAAGTTCGATCGCCCAATCGTAAGATACTAAGGCTTCTTCATAGCGTTCGAGGTTGTTGAGTACATCACCTCGCATACGCCAAGCCCACTGATAATTGGCATCTAGTTCGAGCGCCCTATCGTAAGATTCTAAAGCTTCTTCATAGCGTTTAAGGTTGTCGAGTACATCGCCTCTGCTAGCCCAATCCCACGGATCATCCTCGTCAAGTTCGATCGCCCGATCAAAGGATTCTAAGGCTTCTTCATAGTGTTTAAGGTTGTTGAGTAGATAACCTCGCTTAGCCCAATGCCACGGATCATCCTCGTCAAGTTCGCTCGCCCGATCAAAGGATTCTAAGGCTTCATCATAGCGTTTAAGACTTTCGAGTACATCGCCTCGATTCGCCCAAGCCCTCGCATAATTGGAGTCACTTTCAATACCCTTATCTAAACATTCTAATGCTTCATCGTAGCGTTCCAGGCTATTTAAACAGCGTCCCTTTTCTACCCAATCCCTTGCCTCGCCGCGACTTGCTACCAATTTTTCCGCATATGCTAAAGCCGAAACATAGTCTTTCTGTTCAATACAATATTCAATTTCATCAAAATAAGCCTTCAGACGCGGGTCTTCCTCATTTCTCTCAATAGCCTCAAGCGCCCGCGTATAATATTCTCGTTCCATCACAGCATCAGGTGGAATCGGTTTCAAACCTTGCCGATACATAAAATGACTTTCTTTCTCCACCAAATCAACATCCGCCATCCTCAATCCCAATCGCTGCTGCAATTCTTTCCGCGTATACCAAACCCGAATAAAATCCACAATTAATCGAATCGGTTTATTTCGCTGCTTCTTTACCTCCAGACAAAAACGCATCAAGGGTTCCCGCAATTCATACCACGATTCCCGTCCTATATCCTCAGTTTTTACATAACCCTTATCTCGCAAATCTTTAAGTTGGCTAGATACAGTTCGCTGCTCAATAAAACAGCGTTTAGCAATTTCTTTGACTGGTGCGGCACCACCTCGACCGCACAAAAAATCAACAATCTTTCGCTGCTGATTTGAAAGATATTTCATCCGATCCTGATAGTAGGGCGTGAGGCTGTCCAGCATTTCCATGAACGGTTCTACCAATTTATCGAGGGATTCAGGAGTCATCAGAAAAGCCGAAAAAACAATGTAGACGCGAGGACTGCCACCAGAAAGGTAATGCACAACTTTAATGCGATCGCGCCCTGTTGGACTTTGAATAAAAGATGCTAAATCACTATTCCCTTCTAAGTTGGCAATATGATTTAATAAAGCTACAGCATCATCGAGCTTAAACTCATCTAATTCATGTAAATCAAAAAAATCATAAAAAGGATTATTAGAGAGCTTGACTCCATCAAACAAACTTTGTGATGTTGCCAAAATTGTCAAAAATGAATAATTTTGAATATACCCCCTCAACTGCTTCTGCCCGAAATCCCCCAAGCCGCTAAACACGTCCTCTAAATTTTCGACAATCAACAATAGCACCCGCTTGCCAACAAAGTTTCTCAGCAATTCTGCCGCCTTAAATTCAGCTTGCTCGGGCGACAAATCATAAAGCTTTTCAACATCATCATGTAACTCAGCTTTATATTCTGGCTCATATTCTTTAGCAAGTGCCCGGAATATTCCCCGCAATAAATCCAAAAAAGACGCAATCCCCCATTCCTCTTCCTGCAGCCACGCAATTAGCAATTTATCCCGCAAATCTTCCATCTTAACAACGCGATGATAAATCAGTGAAACCAAGTGCGTTTTGCCAATGCCGCGCGGTCCAATTAGTAGTTGAAAATGCTTGTTATCTGTTAGGGCGCTCACCCGAATTAGCTCTACTAAACGTTCTGCCAGTGCGTGACGCTGTACTAAGATAGCTTCCAGGGTTTCTGGTGACATCAAGCTAGGAGTAAATCGAGAGATAAATGTATTTTTCATAATATCTATTGGGTTTAACTGGTTCCCAGGCTGTGCCTAAGAACCGATATCTAGGGGCTCTGCCTCGTCGGTTGCGGAGGAAAACAGGAGGCAGAGCCTCCGGATCAGCTTCCCCAGGCAGAGCCGGGAAGGAGAAAATGCTTGTTAGACAAGGCTTTTAAAACTTATACGTCTAATTTACCATAGGTTTAAATAATATACGTCAATTTTATTGTACATTTTTTCAAGCAGTGTTAGACTGCTTAACAAGCAAACAAGCGCCCCTAGCTTTTACTAGAGACGCTTTCGATCGCTTGTTTTTTTCAGAGCGACTGGCTGCCACCAGAAACGCTCGTCAAGTTCCCATTTTTACGGTCTTTGTACAGACCAAGGAGTTTATATGTCTGATTTTAGCACCAACCAAGTCATTCTGGTTTCTACGGCTCCAACTGATTCGGCAACACCGCCTGAAACTGGAGGTTTCATGCCTTTACTGATGTACGGAGGAGTTGCAGTAGCCGTGATTATTGCAATGGCTTACTTTTCCCAAACTTTGCTCAACTCGATTACTGAGTTGACCAAAACCCTGAACAAAAAACGCAAATAATCACGCGTTTCCTGGTTCCCAGGCAGAGCCGGGGAACCGATCTCCAGAGGCTCTGCCTCCCAAGTCTTAGACTAGGGGGAGACAGAGCCTCCAAATCTACGTCCCCAGGCTGAGCCGGGGAACAAGAAAAAATCTCAAAAATATTCCTTAAGACTTGTTACAATACACAAAACTTCATACTTTCCCCAACTTTGGATGACCTTTTTCAACGCCTCCGAACCCCTAATCCGCAGCAAACAGGAACATCTCGACGTACAAGACCTCGAAGGCCTGTTGCGACTCCGCTGGCAAATTGGAAATTTTACTCTTTTCTCAGGATTTTATACCCGCATCGACCAAACTTTTCTGCTTTGGGGTTTGGTGACGGCGGGGATTTTTTTTACGGCTCAGTTTGTCCCCATCAGTTGGGGCTTTCAGGCGATTCTGTGGTCAACTTTGACTATAATTGGCACTGCGGCAATGGCGGTTTTGACTTTGTTTTGGGTAAGAGTCGAGCGAGTTAGCTGGATTCTTTACTCTTGGGCGATTTTGATGATAACTGGTTTGGTGCTGACGGATTGCAGTATTTTTGCCGGTTGGGGAGGTTTGCTGCTGCACCTTTGCGATTTGTGGTTGGGGTTGAGCGCGATCGGCTATTTTTGTACGGGACTCGGTTTGCGCTCGCGCACTTTTATCCTGATTGGACTAACTCATTTATTTAGCATCCCTCTATTAACATTAGTTGCACCTTGGCAATATCTAACCACAGGCATAATTATGGCCGGCTGTTTGTTATTATTGTCAGAATTGCAGTGGGATATGCGATTGCCGATCGACAATACTTTGCTAAGCGAAGAACAGAAAGAATTTAACCGAATTCAACAGCAACTGCGACTGAGTGGCGCGATGTTATGCAAGTAAATCAAAAATGTAAAGAATTCTGTACAACAGCTAACACTTTCCACAAATCGCACACAATAGAAAGATACAGCATAAATAAAAAACAAACTTTAACCAGAACAGGTGTTTTGCTGTTTTACCTGTGAATCGCCAACCTTAGGAGAACGGTGTCCGGGAGGCGACTGGTTAATAATGCTGTACTTGCGACGCTCAAAGCTAATTCCGGTTAAGAGTAGTTGTTAAAACAAAAAAAGTGGTGCAGGGTTTTTACCGTTTCCCCTGCTTCGCAGTCTTTGAGGAGAGGCGAAACCCTCTACTAGAACAGCCTGACGAGATTGACACAGGTTTTGACAGTTGCTCAGACCGATTTTTATGTTCAGTGTTTAAGAAAATTGAGGAAATGCTCGCTTAGGAGCATTGCAGGACTTAGGATTAAATAAGTCCTGCTTTAGTTTGGGAAATTTAAGTTCTGTTTTACTCTGACGTGCGTTTTCGCAATACTTCCCTTACTTTCATTAAAATCTGTCCCAACATATTTTTGCCGCTGCCATCTTTTCCGCAACCCCAATAGTAATCGCTAGGAGAATTTTCGACTATTTCCTCATCGCCAGTAGCTAGTAAAATTTCTCTAATTTCGGCATGAGTTTCAAATTTGCGAAGTACGGCTTTTCCCATGATATCATCTTTTACTTCTTCCCAATCTTTGCGGAGGGGACGAGATCGATCTCGTCCCATTTTTGCTGCATCTTTCGGCATTTTTGCTTGGCGAATTTGGTCGCAGTCAGCCGTTGCGGGAAACTTTTGTGCTTGAAAATAATGCTCAGCAGTTGGCCAATATTCTCCGTCTAACTCGAATCCATGACTGGAAAAATTAGAAAAACAGCCGTAATCGCTGCCACTGGTGTAGAAGTAAATAGCCATAATGTCTTCGATTTCAACCGCTTGAATTACCTTGGTCTATCGTCAGCTTTACCTCTCTTGATTCTCCACTATCTTCAACCGCAGATCAATACTTTCAAGATAGGAACCGATGTAAGACAGCAGGGCGTAGATGAATACGATCACCCCTACCATTTCCAAAATTTCCTCAACAGAAGCCAGCAAACCGTATATCAATTTTCGCTGACCTACCGCATCTGCATAATAGCCGCAAACCATTTCCATGCCAAGTGCTCCACCGACATATATAGTGCCTGCCAGTAGAAAAAAGTCCCTTGTTTTCCGGGGTAGGTGCAGGAGAAACTTGAGATAAGCCAGCGCAGTAACCGCAACAAAAATCGCCCCCGGAATTACCCAAATGAAGTAAAAAATTCCCCCTAAATCCAGTGCTTTTCGCAAGTCGTTAATAATTAATATTTCGTGCAAACTCAATATTTCATCTACAGAAAAAAGTACAAACATGAACGCCAGCGTTTTCCAGTGTCCAAAATACCGATCGCCCTGCTTCTTCTTAGCACTAGCAATAATACCTAGCAAAATCGCGCAAAACAGCAAAGTAAATGACGAGTACCACGAAGGATAATTTATTTCTGTGTCTAAGTTAAACAAACTAATCCAGCGTTGTTTATAGTTAAAACCGTAGCGCAGAACTTGTACGATGCAACCAGCAAGAGCAAAGAAGAGCACCCAAATGCTGAGAGAGAAAGCAACTCTCTTCGGCGAAACAGAAATAATGAACTTCATCAAGTTTTTGATAAACTAGAACAAGCAAAATCAAACTATAAAGTAAAAAGTTACAAATCGCAAGAGCGGCGCAATCCGCCCCCTCGGATTTTTATCTACAAAAAATCACCAATCCCTGACAATGCACGTTCAAATTGAAACTTTCACTGTCCGCAAGCGGTTTGCCCTTACCATCAGCCGCGGTACAACAGCCCAAAGTACCAATTTATGGGTGAAGCTAGAACACGAAGGCATCGAAGGCTGGGGAGAAGCTTCGCCGTTTTCCACAGGTTCTCGGCCCCAAACTACCGAAATTCTGCTAGCCGCATTGCAGGAAGTTGCACCGCTGCTAGAAAAGTTTACTCCCTTCGATCGCCAAAAAATCGCCCAAGTATTAACAGAGGTCAACTTACCCTCAGCCGCCCGCGCTGGCATAGACATGGCAATGCACGACTGGCTGGGCAAAAAAGCAGGCTTGCCGCTGTGGAAAATGTGGGGATTAGATCGATCGCGCATCGTCCCCACCTCCGTCACAATCGGCATTAATTCGCCGTCTGGTGCAAGAGAAAGAGTGCGCGATTGGTTTGGTAAAGATGCGACCGATCCAGGAAGCATCAAATACCGCGCCGTTAAGGTTAAATTAGGAAATCCTGCAGGAATCGAAGCCGACAAAGCTATGTTATTAGCAGTGCTAGATGAAGCACCAGCTAACCTTAAAATCAGTGTAGATGCTAACGGCGGTTGGAGTTTAAAAGATGCAGCAAAGATGTGTCACTGGCTGGAAAAATACCAGATAAATTATGTCGAACAGCCGCTTTCCCCCCTCGCAGATATGGATGAATTTTCAGAACTGTACCGTCAATCGCCGCTGCCAATTTTTGCTGATGAAAGTTGCTTTAATAGTTCCGATATACCCAAGTTAGCGCACTGCGTCCACGGCATCAATATCAAAATGATGAAGTCAGGCGGATTGACCGAAGCAATGCGGATGATTCACACAGCAAAAGCCTGCAATTTGCAAGTAATGTTCGGCTGCTATTCAGATAGCGCGATCGCAAATACAGCAGCAGCACAACTTTCACCGCTAGCTGACTATTTGGATTTGGACAGTCACTTAAATTTATTAGACGATCCTTTCACCGGTGCGATCGTCGAAAATGGGTGTTTGCTCCCAAACGAGCGATCGGGATTGGGAGTGCGGCGAGTTGAGATTGGAGAATAGAAGTAAGTAGGTCGGCGCAAATAAACTTTACCATGTAACAGAATATCAAGCTATCATAACCTTTGCAATTGTTTTCCTTCGGCTCGCGAAAGATACAGCTTCACTCACGGCGTACCGGGCTGATGTATTTTTAAGTTTCATTTACTTACCATGAACCAATGACTAAAAACTATCCCATCAAAAATGGCAAAGTTGCTATCTTGTTCCACGAGGGAATTCTCGGTTCTTCCGGCAAAACAGGTTTAGCATTTTTGCGCTACAGCGAAGCACAAATTGTAGCAGTAATAGACCGCCAATGTGCCGGACAATCTTTACCTGAATTAACTCGCCTTCCTCAACAAGTACCGATAGTTGCTTCCGTTGCAGAAGCACTGCAATTTGCGCCGGATATTCTGTTAATTGGTATCGCTCCTTCCGGTGGTGTTTTGCCTGCGGAATGGCTGCCAGAAATTAATCAAGCGGTAGCAGCAGGTTTGTCAGTTGTCAACGGTTTGCACGCGAAACTTGCACCTTTGATAACAGTTCCGTTAACCGAAAATCAATGGATTTGGGACGTGCGTCAGGAACCGAAATCTGTCGGTGCGATCGCCTCTGCTGCTGCTGCTAAATTAAGCTGCCGCCGCGTGTTAACTGTCGGCACAGATATGAGCATTGGCAAAATGTCAACCAGTTTAGAACTCAATCGCATTTGCTTACAGCGGGGTTTGCGTTCCAAATTTTTGGCAACCGGTCAAACGGGTTTAATGATCGGAAATGAAGGTATTCCTTTGGATGCAGTGCGAGTTGATTTCGCGGCTGGTGCTGTCGAACAAATGGTGATAAAATTGGGTTCTGAATGCGATATTCTGCACGTAGAAGGGCAAGGTTCGCTATTGCATCCGGGTTCGACGGCGACTCTGCCGCTGTTGCGAGGTGCGCAGCCAACTCACTTAATTTTAGCGCACCGAGCCGGACAAACTAACATTCGCAATCACCCGCACGTATCGATTCCCAGGTTATCAAAAGTTGTCGAACTGTATGAAATGGTAGCCGCTGCTGCGGGTGCTTTTTCTGGGGGAAAAGTGAGCGCGATCGCCCTCAACACTCATCACTTAAATGAGGCAGAAGCGCTGTTAGCAATAGCTGAAGTTCAAGCAGAAACGGGCTTGCCTTGTACCGATGCGGTAAGGTTTGGCGCGGAGGTTTTGTTGGAGGCGATCGACAGTTGATATGCTACAATTAACACCAACCAGCAAATAGTTACATAAAACTATGACACAAAGCATTCAAGCAAAAACACTGACACTGCGCGATGTCAAAACAAAATTTAAGTGCCAACTTGCAGAAGAGGAGCAATTCTTCCGGGAGTGGGTTGACGATTTACCTGAAATTACTGATGAAGAAAAGCGATATTTAGACAAAGTAAAGGCTGGCTATGCTAACAGTGCCGACTACCCCATGATAGAAGATACCGTAAAAATGGTGGTACTGGCTCCCTTGCTATTTTTAGCAGATTTATACTTGAATCCCTTTCACATAGAAACAGAAAAATCAGTCGAACTGACCATTGAAGATGAAGATACAATTGTCAGGGGCAGCATTGATGTCCTGCTATTGCTGCAATCTTTTTGGGTAGTGGCGATCGAAGCCAAGCGAGCGCAATATTCCGTTGAAGCTGGACTTCCTCAGTTACTATTTTATATGCTGAATGACCCCAGTCCAAAACAAGTAACATTTGGGCTTCTGACAAATGGCAGCAGCTTTCGATTTATCAAAGTGACCAAACAAGGCACACCGCAGTATGCCGTGTCTAAACTTTTCGATATTGCGAATCCCGGAAACGAACTTTACGAAGTCTTTCGCATTTTGAAGCGACTAGCGGGTATAATTTCCAGTTGCAGCAGTTATACTTAAATACACTATATGGAACTCGACTCGGAAAATAACAATAAATTGACTAAAGCTCATTTTATGGAATCATAATGAATGAAAGTTTTTTTTCGTTGCCGTCTGAATGCGCCATCCGCCCGGCCTGTCCTCAAGATATGAGGTCAATTAGAATGTTAGTGTGGAGGGCCAAACTCGATCCAACTCAGTTGCGCTGGGAGCAATTCTGGGTGATAGAATGCAGCGGGGATTTGGTAGCTTGCGGACAGTTGCGGAACTTTGCGGGCGCGCAAGAATTGGGCAGTTTGGTGGTGGCGAAAGATTGGCGCGATCGAGGTTTGGGAACTTACCTCGCAAAATATTTAATTCAACAAGCTACAGAACCGCTATATTTAGAATGTTTGGGAAAGCGACTCGCATCATTTTATACTCGCTTTGGTTTCGTAGAAGCTGCATGGCAAGAATTGCCGCAGTCGCTTAAATTAAAATTCGGCTTGTCTCAGTTAGCTAAAACTTTATTCAGAATTCCTGTAACAATTATGCAGTATCAAAAAAGTTTTCTATAATTATGACTTTTATGAATTTAAGATTCTGAATTTATGAATTGATTTTAAGTTCGACGAGTTCGATAATTGCGATTACAGGAGGCGATCGATATCTGCGTGAATCAGCGTCAATCCCTTGTCATCTGCGGTTCGAGAAATTCTCTTTTTTTTACCGCAGATGAGGGCAGATTAACACAGATTAACGCAGATTAATTAGAGCAATTTCGCTTGCACCGTCCGTGGTTGACTGTTGACTGGATTTTACGCCCGACGATGCTACCGGATTTGATATCAGTCTCGATCGCCTATGTTCTATGCCTAAGTAGGTAGGTACAAATCAACATCGCATCGGGAGGGCGGGTGAGTTGCCCAGTTTACTTGCTTATATCATAGATCCGCTTACGGGTCCCTAATGGCGCACAGGGTGTCACAAACTGGGTTTTTAGCCGTTTAGTGCGTAAGTCACGGACTAGATATGTATGGATATTCCGGATTGGGCGATCGAGACTGCGTAAGTTCAGAGTTCACCGTTCGCGGTAGTCCAGTTGGCTAAATTGGCACAGCTACAAGCGCGATCGGTAGGCAAAAACCTTTGCAAAATCGTTGCTGGCAGGTGGAAAAGTGTCCTGTGCCAGTACCAAACCCGGAAAGTGGACTGGCGATCGCCCCAAAGATATTCGACTCCTGGCAAATTAGTAAGTGTAAAGCAAGTGAGTCACAAACCAATCAAAAAGCTAAACCCAAAAATTCAACCCAAAAATAAAACATTTTCACAGCAGCAGTAATGCGGAATCAGAAAATCTCTAATGTAGCTAACAACATCTACCCGTGAGGCAAATCCCACCAACTGCTCAACCATGAAATCCTTAATTCAATACCTCGGAATTACTGGTTTTATACTCCCCGCAACCGCTTCTCAAATCCCTTCAACCTTTCAAAATTTCTTTGCCTTTTATCCCGATAGAACGACGGCAGGCAAGAACAATGAAATATCAGGGCAAGAAATCAATCTTAACCGAGGAAATGCAGCCTCTCAAATAGCATAAACAGACAATTACACATCCATATATTTTAGCACAACAGGAGTAAATATCATGTTCAACGTAGTAAAAGCTTTCGGCTCGATTTTCTCCACCCAAGGATACAGCACAGCTAACAATATGCTCATCAGAAATTACGTCAACACGAATTTCCACTACTTCAACGAAGAAGCTGTCGTCGATGAATCGATTTGCCCGAATCAAACAGGTCGCGTCCGCTTCCAAGGTAGCTGGTGGCCCGCACGGTGCGATCGCCAAATCACCCTCACACCTGGAGACACGGTTTATGTCATCGGCGTTGACAACATCACTCTCTTAGTTTCTCTCGCTCCCGCAGACTAAATCAGAGCATGAACGACCTGCTAATCAAGTTCAACCAGGAAATGCTACTTTTCAAAGAGCATAAATAGGCGATTAAACTTCGATATATATTAACACAAAAGGAGTCAGGAAAATGTTCAACGTAGTAAAAGCTTTCGGTTCTATTTTTTCTACTCACACCTACAGCACAGAAAAGAATATCTTAATGGATAACTACATCAACACGAATTTTAACTATTTCAACGAAGAAGCAGTCGTCGATGAATCGATTTACCCGAATCAAACAGGTCGCGTCCGCTTCCAAGGTAGCTGGTGGCCCGCACGGTGCGATCGCCAAATCACCCTCACACCGGGAGACACGGTTTATGTCATCGGCGTTGACAACATCACTCTGTTAGTTTCCCTGGCTCCTGCAGACTAAACTAGAAAGTAATCTCACCTTTTTTAATGTCAGAACCCCGACTTATTCAAGAAGTCGGGGTTCTGACTATTCTGTTTTTTAGTGGCAATTTGGCGATCGCTTCGACTCAACACCTGACGCAAGACAGCAATATCTGCCTCTGTTTATTTGCCAGTAGAAATATGGCCGATCGCGCTACAATAAAATGGCATTTTTGATAGCTTGTTTGTTGAGGCGCTCGCGGAGTTGAGATTCGCTAGTTTCTCGGGTGACTGCTGCTTTTTCTGATGCCTTAGCCGGCGGTAGTGGTTCGAGCAGTTTGGCTTGAGCTTCCTGAATAGAAGGGTAATTTTCAGCCCAGGATGAAATCGCTTCTGAAAGGACATCGATCTCATCGGATAAGGGTTCGATTAGCTGGGCTAGTTGGGTTAATTGTTCGGCCGAGAAGAGCGATCGCTGCTGAGTTAATAGTTCGATAAACGAGTCGATATTTTGTTCGGGGAGTGACATCGATTCCCGTTGGATTTTGTTAATTGTTTGCCGAACAAATTCGAGAGACAAATCTAATAATTGCGCGATCGTCTCTAAATTCATTCCAAACGCTATCATCCGACGAATGGCTTCTAACTTCGCCTGCCGCTGACCTTGTTCGAGTCCTTCTTCTAAACCTTCTTGCTTGACTTCCTGGTAAAATCGAGTTTGTCTGAGTTCGCTTAAATTCAACATGGCGGCAATTTCCTCGCGGCTTTTCTGGGGGAGTTTGTAGACGATAATTGTTTCGATGAGGTTAATTAAATCGCGTAGAACGGTTGGATCGGACAACTGTTGTCTGGCCATTGCGATCGACTGCCGTGCTTGTTCTGCCGCTGTCTCTGCTGGCTCAATTACCAGTTTAACAACTTTCACTCCGAGCGATCGATCTGCGGCTTCTGGCAATTCATCGAGGTAAATCCGTTGGACGCGCTGACTGGTTAAGAGTTCCTGAAATTGCAGCATCTGTTCGTGTTCGATGTGGCGATTGGGATAAATGACAACCACGCGCCAAGGATTGACCGGTTTGTATTGTCGCAGGTAGAGAAAGAGTTCGCCGAAGATGCGGTAGTACAAGTCGGCATCGGGTTGAAACTGAACTTCAGCCAAGTAAAATGGTTTTTCAGGTTCTTCGGTTTTGGGGAGAAATAACCCGTCGATGCGGAATGCGAGTTGTTTGATTTCGCGGGAGGTGAATTCGTAGGCGGTGGCTTCGTCTGGAGGGCGATCGATCAGTTCAAAGAAGAAGCTGGGGAATTCCTGAAACAGGCTGTAGAAAATGGTGTCTGTTTTCATGAGTTGTCGATGCGAATCGAAGATGGGTACTATACCATGCCAAGAGAGGAACAACCATGACACAAGAACCGATTTTTGAAGAAAGCAGTGGCAACGTATTCGCTGACCTAGGTCTGAAGGATGCAGATGAACTTTTTATGCGAGGCAAAATAGGGATTCAAGTAATCCGTATCCTGAAACAACGCAACTTGAAACAGCACGAAATTAGTCAACTTCTTGGGATTCCACAGCCAGAAGTATCTGATTTAATGAACGGAGAGTTTCAACGCTTGGGCGAGGGAAAACTACTGCTTTTCCTCAAGCGACTCGATACGGAAATTACTTTACATCTTCGCCCTCGTAATGGGGGAAATCAATCTGCTGAAATTGCGATCTCGCTATAGGGGTTGATGAAAGCGGATGGTAATGTCGTTCGTGATTGTATCCGCACCTTCGTAAATGCGATCGCGCAAGCGTGCGCGGCTAGGGCGATCGCGTTCATCAATCGCAGACTTCAACCGCAACAACGCCCGAATCTTCGCCAGCAGATATTTTCGTTTAATCGGCTTGCAAATAAAATCATCTGCGCCACAATCTAGCCTATAAACTAAGCTGGGACTATCGCAATCTGTCATCAGCACAATAGGCATAAAAGATAACTTCTGATTCTGACGCACTTGTGCCGTCACCTCATATCCATCTAGATATGGCATGATTGCATCCAGGAACACTAAATCGAAGCGTTTTTTCTTAATTTGTGCTATGCTGCATTTGAATTGTTAGGCTGTGTGGTATTCAAGCAGACAATCTGCTGAATCAACCTCATAATTTAAACAGGATTATTTACTCTCTAGAGACCCCACTATGGAAATTAAGAAGCAGTTTACTTTTTCAGGAATATTTAAAAAATTTCACGAAGAAGATACTCAGCCGATAGAAATTAATGACGCTCATATATATTGCTATGTAAACGGCAATATTTTGATGGAAATTAACTCACAAGTAAATCAACACATTAATCACAAAAGATTTGTTGACTCGGAGCCCATTTATCAGTTGAAAGGTGTGACTATAGAGCAACCAGATATTCTGCAATTTTGGGAACTCGATGGACTTGAAAGAGAGATGGTTCAACAAGCATATGAGGGTGATTACGAGATTGAAGGCAAAACTGTTGAGGGATGGAAAATAAAGGCGATTATTGCTGATGCCAACTTTCAAGCCACGCTTGGGGTTGACAACTCGGAAAATATTGAGCAAGAGGGTAAATCTCTAGTTAGACTTAGGGACTTGGACATTGATTACAATTTAGATTCCTTAGAAGACGGAGGAACCCAAGAAATTGTGTATGGTCTTGCAAATATAGAAGTTATACACAATTTGTCAGCTCAAATTGGAAACCTTGAAGCTGAAATGTGTATTGAGTCCGTTTCAACTAGAGAAAGCACAAATAAAAGTGGTATCTTAAGCGCAGAGATGACACTCAGAAATATTCGTGAAAATGAACAAGATTCCTATGAGACTTATTGTGCTTGGCTCATATCTCTTCTTTCACTTGCATCGGGGCATTGCGTTGATAAAATATATAGCATCAAGGCTGTGAGCTATGAGCATTTTCAGATAAAAAGTGAATACTGGTCAGGGAGAAAACTACGTAGTGAAGCAAGGGGAATAGCTGTTATACAATCACCTCATTTATATCTATTCATGCAGCAGTGTGCTAAAAATTTGACATGGGAAACCTTCAGCGATAAAGGTGTAGGTTTAGCCTTAAGCTGGTACATTGATACATTTGTTAGCCCTATGGCTGAAGTTAATTTCTTACTTTTATGTACGGTTTTAGAATCCTTAAACAAAAAACATTCGAGCAATGCTAGTAAGAGCCTTCTTCCTACGAATATTTACCGACAAATCAGAGACAAGATTTTAAATGTTGTATCGGAGTTCCCGCAAGGTATTAATAACCAAGATGATCTTAAAAAATATAATATTTTTGCGCTTAAAGTTAAAAAGTCTTTTGCTAGTGGTTCATACAATCAGATAGGAAATTTACGAACTAGCCTCGAGGAAATGTTTAAGACTTATAGTGTGCCATATGAAGACTTATTTCCAGAATTAGAGTTCATAACAATAAGAGACAAGATTGTTCATGAAGGATTTGGTGGAGTGGATGTAGCTCTTGAACTTCGCAAGTTGTCAAACCTAGTTGTGCGGGTATTTCTTGCAATTCTGGGGTATCAGGGTCATTATATGGAGTCTATAAAAATTGAGATAGATGATCCATTGGGACGAAGTAAACACGGATTGATTTGCAGGTCTTTTCCTTTTATTGCCTCTGAGGATAACACAGAGTTGAACTCGATCGATACTTGCTGCTAGAACATTGGGTGCGCTTAGCCAAAGCTCATGCTTACAAACACTTACCGACAGCAGCATGAGTTATGTATCAGCCACTTTGCGTCAGTTAGTGACTCAACGCGCCCGATCGCAATGCGAGTATCGATCTAGAAAACATTGCTATTATCGATCGCCATAACTCGATCGATACAATATACCTGAAAAAAGAACTTAAATATCCAGCGATACGTTCAGCAACTCTTATCTAATTTCGGCAGGTTTATTTCAATAAACCCTGCCTTGAGTATGCTTAAATAAGTTTAGACACTCGCTAACCATATTTAAACCAGTGAACTTTCAATCAGTCATTGCCACCTTAAACAAATTCTGGAGCGATCGAGGATGCCTGATCGCCCAATCCTACGACACAGAAAAAGGTGCAGGAACCATGAATCCCCACACCTTTCTCAGAGCAATCGGTCCCGAACCTTGGTCTGTCGCCTACATCGAACCCTGTCGCCGCCCCACCGACGGACGCTACGGCGAAAATCCCAACCGCTTCCAACATTACTATCAATATCAAGTTTTAATTAAACCCTCTCCTCCCAACATCCAAGACATCTATTTAGACTCCCTCAGAGCATTAGGAATTAGCCCAGAAGACCACGACATTCGCTTCGTAGAAGATAACTGGGAATCGCCCACCCTCGGAGCTTGGGGCGTCGGCTGGGAAGTCTGGCTCGACGGCATGGAAATCACCCAATTTACCTACTTTCAACAGTGCGGTAGCATTGACTGTCGCCCCGTCTCCATTGAAATTACCTACGGACTAGAACGCCTCGCAATGTATCTCCAAGAAGTCGATGCGATGACGAAAATTCAGTGGAAAGATGGCATCACTTACGGCGACGTTCACCTGCAAGGAGAAATAGAACAGTGTACTTATAACTTTGAAGCTTCTAATCCAGAATTGCTGTTTACTCTATTTGGATTGTACGAGCAAGAAGCCGAACAATTGACAAAAAAAGGATTGGTTTTGCCGAGTCTTGATTATGTGCTAAAATGTTCTCACGCTTTCAATTTGCTCGACGCTAGAGGCGTGATTTCGGTAACGGAAAGAACCCGCTACATTACCAAAATTCGCAATTTGGCGCGGCGAGTTGCTCAGCTTTATTTGGAACAGCGCGAAAAGCTTGGTTTTCCTTTAGAAAAAGCTGTAAAAGTTTGAGAAGGAAAAGGAGCACGACACGGATACACGGATGAATTTAGTTGCGATCGTCCTCGGCTCATACCAATTTTATAGGTCGTTGCATAGAATTCCGATCCCCCCTAACCCCCCTTAATAAGGGGGGGACAAGATTCCGATCGAAGTCCCCCTTCTTAAGGGGGATGCGAGGGGGATCGATATATGTGCAACTTTTTGGGATTTTTAATGAATTCAATGCCTAATTATTCGGAAAATAATACAGAAACAACTCCTCAACTGCGAATTGACGGTGTAAGCTTGAAAACACCGATCGCCTCAAGTTATTTGTTGGAAAATATATCGTTTCAGGTACACAAGGGATCTCGCGTGGCAATTGTTGGCCCTTCAGGTGCCGGCAAAACAACCCTGTTGCGACTGCTAAATCGCCTCAGCAGTCCCACCAGCGGCTCGATTTATCTGGAAAATACAGAATATCGCCAAATACCTGCGATCGAACTCCGCAAACAAATCACCCTCATCCTGCAAGAATCGAAGCTTTTGGGAATGTCGGTGCGAGAAGCATTGGCTTATCCTTTGAAGCTGCGGGGCGTCAATTCATCAAATATTGCTGAGAGAATTAGCGGGGCGATCGAACAACTGCACATACCCCAAGAATGGCTCGATCGCAGCGAATTCCAGCTTTCCACAGGCCAAAAACAGCTAGTGGCGATCGCCCGCGGCATCATCCTGCAACCAAAAATCTTGCTTTTAGACGAGCCCACATCCGCCCTAGACGCAGGAAAAGCCGCCCACCTTTTGCAAGTATTGATACAGCTAACAAACGGCCAAACCACCATTGTAATGGTAAACCATCAATTAGAATTAGCCGAGCAATTTAGCACGCGAATTCTGCATTTACAGCGCGGAAAGCTCATCGAAGATTTGCCCTCCCATCAAATAAATTGGGTGCAACTGCGGGAAAATTTAATCCAAGCAGAAGCAGAAGCCCAACAAGAATGGTGAACCAACTAAAAAACATTTAGTTGGCATTTTGAAACCTCTTAAAATTATTGTGGGGTGAGCAGGAGAGCCCGCCCCAAAGATGCAGCGCAATCCGCGCCCTACAGAATCAATGAGCTCCCCCAGCACCCGCACCCGCTTTCACCTTTTTAAAACCCAAAATAGCAATCCCACTTAACAGCAAAGCAATTCCCACAAAATAAAAACAATCATTAAAAGCCATTACATAAGCTTCACGGCGGACAATATTATCAATTACCTTAATTGCCTGGTCTTTAGCCACGCTTAAATCTGCACCACGACTCACAAAATACTGAGTCATTTGATTAAGTCGTTCCTGCGTTGCCGGATTGTACAAAGAAACAGATTCCCCCAATCGATTCGAGTGAAATTGCTCGCGCTGCGTCACCAAAGTTGCTAGCGCCGCAATCCCCATCGAACCTCCCATATTTCGCATCATATTAAACAAACCAGAAGCCGAACCAGCCTCGTGTCTCTCCATACCAGCAGTGGCAATAGTTGACAGCGGCACCATAATTAAAGGCTGTCCCAATGCCCGGACTAATTGCGACCAACGCAACTGATCGATACCCGTCTCGTGAGTCATGCTGGCATTCATAAAACAACTCACCGCAAAGAAACTCACACCGATGCCAATCAGCAGCCGCATATCAATTCGCTGCATCAATTTCGGCACCATCGGCACGATGAATAACTGCGGCACGCCAGCCCACATAATCACCTCGCCAATTTGCATGGCATTGTACTGCTGAATCTGACCTAAATACAGGGGCAAAATGTACACCGAACCGTACAATCCCACCCCCAAGGAAATATTCACAATACTAGCTAAACCGAAATTGCGGCGAGTCAGCAATCGTAAGTTAATAAACGGTCTTTTGCGAGTTAGTTCAATCCAGAAAAAAGCGCTGAGAAATATTGCAGCAATTATGCTTAAACGCACAATAAAATCAGAACTAAACCAGTCCTTGCGGCTTCCTTCTTCTAATACGACTTGCAGGGAACCCAAGCCGATCGCCATCGAGATAATTCCCCACCAGTCGCCCTCTTTTAGCAGTTCGAGTTTCAGCGGTGCGGGGGCGACGGCGTACCACACAGCAGCTAGCAGCAGCAGCCCTGGAATTAAATTTAAATAAAAGACATATTGCCAGCCGTAATTCTCAGTCAGCCACCCTCCCAATGTCGGCCCGATGGATGGTGCAAAAGTAGCTGTCAGCGCAAACATGGCCATGCCGATTGGCTGCTTTTTGGGCGGCAAATTGGTCAGCAAAAATGTAAAAGCCATCGGAATTAAAATGCCGCCTGACAACCCCTGCAAAGCCCGAAATACAATCATTGAATTCAAATTCCACGCCCAAGCGCAGCACATGGAAAAGAAGACAAAGAAAGCGGCATTTACCAAGATGTAGCGACGGACTGAAAACACCTGCGACAGCCAACCAGTCAGCGGAATTACGACAATTTCTGCGACTAGATAGGCGGTGGAAATCCAAGAACCTTCTTCTAAGGTTGCGCCTAAAGCTGCTTGAATATCTCTGAGTGATGCGTTGGTGATTTGGATGTCCAAAACTGCCATGAAAGCGCCGAGTATTGTTCCCATGACGCCGATCCAGGTTTTTAAGGGAACGCGATCGCTCTGCTGTGGAATTGCACTGCTATTTGCCATTGGTTTAACCTCTGGTTGCGTAATTAATTTGGATTTTTTAACCGCAGAGGGCGCAGAGGGCGCAGAGAAAGAGAAGAGAAGAGAGAAGTTTACAACTTGTTGAGGATTGCTGGAGATACAGTCAGATATTAGCTTTGGGAATGTTGGCTTTTGTGCTTTTACGCTAAATCCTTAGTGCGGAATTAAACCCATTTTTTGATAAAGTGGTCGGACTAAGTTTTTTAAAGCTGGCAACTGTTTGGTAAAAACTATGGAGCCTAAAACACAAACTATACCTCCAATGATGACTGTATTGGGAGCGCCGATATAATTTGCTAATCCGCCGGCAACTAAATTCCCAAACGGTGTCACTCCAAAAAATGCCATCGTGTATATGCTCATCACTCTTCCGCGTTTGTCGTCTTCAACGATTGTTTGCAAAAATGTGTTTCCTCCTGCAAATTGCAAAATGAAACCAAACCCAACGAACAACATCATGATTAATGACAGCCACAAGACGCGGGACAAACCAAAACCTATCAGTCCCAATCCCATAATTGCCGGTGAAATCGCAATCCATTTCCCGAGGCCAACTACAGTTGTGCGCGAAATCAAATAAATCGCTCCCGTAAAGGCTCCGACTCCGGAAGCCGCCATCAAAAAGCCGAGAGTTTGTGCGTCGCCGCGCAGAATTTTGGTTGCAAAAATCGGGACTAAAACTGTGTGCGACATTCCGGCAAAACTGACTAATGATAATAGCAGTAAAATTGCTCGAATCGGGGGAAACCCGAAGGCATAAACGAATCCTTCTTTTAATCTTTGTAAGGGGTTGGTATTAGTTGCTGCAATTTTACGGGGTTTGATCTGCATCGCTAATAAGCCTGCAATTACAGCGATGTAGCTGAGTCCGTCAATAAGAAAGCAATAACTTGGGCCGACTGTAGCTATCAGCAAACCTGCCATTGCTGGGCCGATTAGTCTGGCTGCGTTGAACATGGAAGCGTTGAGGGCGATCGCATTTGCTAAATCTTCTTTCTTTTCCACGAGTTCGGGCACAAAAGCTTGCCGTGCGGGCGCGTCAAAGGCATTAATTGCGCCTTGAAAGAAACTCAGTACCAAGATCTGCCAAATGTTCACGACTCCTGTTAGCGCTAAAAATGCTAGGGCTAAGGATTGAACCATTGCTAATATTTGAGTGGCAATTATGACTCGGTGGCGGTTCCAGCGATCGATTAAAACTCCTGCAAAAGGCAGTAAAATTAATGTGGGGATTTGACTTGTGAATCCCACCACGCCGAGTATCCAAGGTGAATCGCTCAAATTGTAGACAAGCCAAACAGTAGCGACTTGCGTCATCCAATTGCCAATCAGTGAGATGCCTTGTCCTGCAAAAAACAGGCGATAATTTCTCGATCGCAGCGCTGGAGGAAGTTTTATTGTTTTGATTTTTGCTAGTAGATTCATGCAAGAGTACGGCTAGAGCAATCCTATTGGATTTGTCAATATTTTTTAGGGGTAGTTTCCCCGCGCCCTTGGTGTCAAATTAAGACTAAAACCCTCTGTTTCTCTTGTTTGTATCTAACTGCGAGATCCACCCTAGCCCCCCTTAATAAGATTGCGATATTTCGTCCTCATTCTAAAGGGGGATTTAGGGGGATATAGACTCGACTACAAGCGAAATTTATTATGGGGTTTCAATCCTAAGTTGACACAAATGGCACGGCAGGATTGTCCCTAAACTCATTTTACCGATCGTTTAGGATTGCTATATGAGCCGGAGGTTCTATTTTTCGGTTCTCCAAAACCAGGAAACGAGCATTTTATTTTCGCAACCTGATGCCGCTGTTTCTAATCAATGCTCAACAGCCAAGTACCGAGGTAACGCAGCAAAGGAACGTCTCCGGGGGTGCGGATGCGGACGTTGAAATGGTACATTCCGCCGGGAGATGGGTTTCTGACGTTGGAGAGTACAACCTCAACATTGTTGCCGGCAGCAATTGGTTCTGTGGGATAAATTTCTATGAAACGATTTTCTTTGTCCCAGATTACTTCTTGCAATTCTATTGTTTTATCTTTGACGCGCACTTTAATGTCTTTTTGGTCGAATTCGCCTTTGTAGTAGTCGGGATAGGAAATGTTGAGTTGGGCGATCGCCAAACTTACTTTTTTGGAAGGAATTCGCAGCCGATATCTATCGCCGCTCATCCCCGCTTTCCCGTAATCCAAGCGATAGTTTAATTGGTTGGCGCGATCGGGGCCGCCGAAAATCGTGAATCCCGGCATGGACTGGGCTAAACTGATGGCGGGCAACCCAGCCACCAAGCAACCTGTAACCGCTAGTGCTGAAAATAATCGTCGCATAACAACTCCTCTAATTAAACTCTTGGTGAACCTTAAATATCGATCGCCCGAAATTTGCGATCGTGCCTACAATATATCGAATGTCTCACCAATTTGATGAGGGCGATCGACTGCCGGCTGAGGTCACTTTTTTTTGCGTAATACTGATAACTGACATTCAAACTACAAACTTAGGCGACATAAAATTATATCATAATCGGCGGCAAACTTAACCATTTAGCGAATTTGAATGTATAAGATAAGTTAAAGATACGGGTCGAATTTGGGCGATCGGCTTTAGTATCAACGAGAGAAGTTTAGGGCAACGGCGGCTCAAATGTAAAGCAAGGCATCTGGCGGTGAAAAATCGCAATTCAAGAAACCTGCGGAGGCAGGTTTTGTCTGTGTAGGAGCGGTTTCAACCGCCCTGGGAAGGCTTAAATAAGGAGAGTTCATGAAATTAGCGATCGCAAAAGAAATAGCAGCAGGGGAACGCCGGGTGGCTTTAGTACCCGACGCTGTAGCCCGATTGGTAAAACAAGGCGTCGAAGTTTGGGTTGAGGCCGGTGCCGGCGCACAATCCTTTTTCTCGGATCTTGCTTACGAAGAAGCGGGAGCTCAGGTTGTCGCCGATACCGCTAGGCTGTGGGGCGAAGCCGATGTCGTGGTGAAAATCGGGGAATTGCAAGAATCAGAAGTTCATCAACTCCGGGAAGGAGGAGTTTTCATCGGATTTGTGAATCCTCTGGGAAATCCGGCTTTAGTGCAGCGTTTGGCCGATCGCAAAGTAACTGCATTCAGCATGGAAATGATCCCGCGCACCAGCCGAGCTCAAAGCATGGATGCGCTGTCATCTCAGGCTAACGTCGCCGGTTACAAAGCGGTACTGATCGCAGCCGCTGCTTTACCGAAGTATTTTCCGATGCTGACAACGGCGGCGGGTACGATTCGCCCCGCGAAAATATTGGTAATGGGTGTGGGCGTTGCTGGCTTGCAGGCGATCGCCACTGCGCGCCGTTTGGGTGCGGTAGTCGAAGCTTTCGACATCCGCCCGGAAACAAAAGAACAGGTGCAAAGTTTGGGCGCTAAATTCCTTGATGTCGAAGTCAAGGAAGAAACCGTCGCCGCCGGAGGTTATGCTAAAGAGCTATCAGAAGCGGCTAAAGAACACACCCGCCAAGTGCTCACCCAACACGTCAGCGCTTCCGATGCAGTGATTACAACTGCTCAAGTTCCCGGCAGAAAAGCACCTATTTTAGTTACTAGAGAAATGGTTTCTCAAATGAAGCCCGGATCGGTAATTGTTGACCTCGCGGCCGAACAAGGCGGCAATTGCGAGTGTTCAGAAGCGGGGAAAGATGTTGAATGGAACGGCGTGAATGTGATCGGTCCAATTAATTTGCCATCGTCAATGCCGGTACACGCTAGCGAAACTTACTCGAAAAATGTCTCCTCTTTACTTCAGTTGATGGTGAAAGATAAGGAACTAAATTTGAATTTTGAAGACGATATTATCGCTGGTGCTTGCGTTGCCCGCGACGGTGAGATTAGCAATCAGCGAGTTCGCGATGCTTTGGCAGCTCAGGCTTCAGTAGTCAGCTAACAGTTTTGTAGTAAGGACTTTAGTCTTTTCTCTCGTTACAATGCTCTGCATTGTAATGTACTCCAGGAGGCTCTGCCTCCAGTCTGTATCGAAGGCTCTGCCTCCGATGAATGCGTTAAGAGCATCGGGGATCTTAACGAGTCATTACCAATTACCCATTGGTGTCAACAAACAGGTCAAACGCAGTCACAGAATCTTGTTTGGTGACTAGGGCCAGATCCCCCCTAGCCCCCCTTCTTAAGCGGGGAACAAGAAGTATTCAAAGTCCCCCTTCTTAACGGGGATTTAGGGGGATCGAGACTCGGCAACAAACGAGAGATATAAAGGACTTTAGCGTTAATTTCACACCAATTACCAATTACCAATTACCAATTGTCATGGCAGAAGGATTGATTGCAGGTTTAGTGGTGTTTACTCTAGCGTCGTTTGTGGGATTTGAAGTAATTAATAAAGTCCCGCCGACGCTGCACACACCTTTGATGTCGGGATCGAATGCGATTTCGGGAATTGCGGTTTTAGGTGCAATTCTGATTTCTGGCCAAGGCAATGTGACTGTTACTTCGATTTTGGGGACGATCGCGATCGCCCTGGCCACAATTAACGTTGTCGGAGGTTTCTTAGTAACCGATCGAATGCTGCAAATGTTCAAGAAAAAAGAGGTTAAAGCGTGAGCGATTTTCTGCCCAGTGGCATTCAACTAGGTTATTTAGTTGCCGCATCTTTGTTTATTATCGGTTTGAAACAGTTGGGATCTCCTGCAACTGCGCGTCAAGGGAATGTGTTAGCTGCGATCGGGATGTTAATTGCGATCGTCGGTACGTTGCTGGAAAAGCAAGTAGTCAGCTACGAATTGATTGCTGTCGGAATTATCGTCGGTTCCATTTTGGGAACGATTATGGCGAATACCGTGGCGATGACGGATATGCCGCAGATGGTGGGTTTGCTTAACGGTTTCGGGGGCGCGGCTTCTGCACTCGTTGCTGTGGGCGAATTCTGGCGCTATCTCAGCATCCCGGAATCGCCAACTCCAGACGCGACAATCACGATCCTTTTGGGTGTGTTGATTGGCGGAATTACTTTCACTGGTAGCCTTGTGGCGTTTGCGAAACTGCAAGAATTGCTGCCGGGTGCTCCAATGACGTTTCCGCTGCAACAGCCGTTTAATGCCATGCTGGCGATCGCGCTTTTAGCCGGCAGTGGTTATATGCTGACGAATCCGGAAAATGTGCCGGTATTCCTGGCTTTGGTGGCGATTTCCAATATTCTGGGAATCATGTTTGTGCTCCCGATTGGCGGTGGCGATATGCCCGTGGTGGTGTCGCTGCTTAACTCTTATTCGGGGATTGCGGCGAGTGTGGCTGGGTTCATTTTGATGAACAATATGCTGATTATCGCTGGTGCATTGGTGGGCGCGTCGGGGATTATTTTGACGCAAATCATGTGCAAGGCGATGAATCGATCCTTGGGTAGTGTGCTGTTTAGCGCCTTTGGTAGCGGTGGCGGTAGTGCTGCGGGTGCTGCTGGGGCTGCTGGTGCTACTGACAAAACTGTTCGCAGCATCAATCTCGAAGAAAGTGCGATGATGTTGGGTTATGCGCGATCGGTGGTGATTATTCCGGGTTACGGGATGGCTGTAGCGCAAGCACAGCACGCGGTGCGCGAGTTAGCTGACGGTTTGGAAAAAATGGGTGTTGACGTGAAATACGCAATTCACCCGGTGGCTGGGCGGATGCCGGGGCACATGAATGTGCTGCTGGCGGAAGCAAACGTGCCTTATCCGCAGTTGTACGATATGGACGATATCAATCCGCAGTTTGAAGAAACTGATGTGGCGTTGGTGATTGGTGCGAATGATGTGGTGAATCCGGCGGCGCGTCACGATACGGCGAGCCCGATTTATGGGATGCCGATTTTGGAGGTTGATAAGGCTAAGCATACGATCGTGATTAAGCGCGGGATGAGTGCTGGTTTTTCCGGTGTAGATAATGAGTTGTTCTACAAGGATAAGACGATGATGTTGTTTGGTAGCGCTAAGGATGTGGTTGCCAAATTGGTTTCTGAGGTGAAGCAGTTGTAGGATTTTTTAACCGCAGATGAAGGCGGATTAACGCGGATTAACGCAGATGATTAAACCCGGTTTCTTCGAGAAACCGGGTTTTTGTTGGGATTTAGTTTTGATATTAATATTCTTCAGTCGGCGGAGGCTGACTTCGTTTGTATAGTCGCGATTTCAATCGCCCAGTATCAACCGATTCTTTACTTCAGAAGGATCTGCTGTCTCAAAAAATAGTTCCAGCGCCTCGATCAGATTACGTCGCGCTTCTTCTATATTGTCACCTTGGCTGGCAATATCAAGTTCTGGGCAAAGGGATATATATCCGTCGCCTTCTCGTTCAATAATTGCTGTAAACTGTTGTGTTGACTTCATAATTTGAAGTGGCGGACTGCCAAGCTCAAACAATTATACTTTTACTTGAGATTATATCACATTTTTCGCTCTTCGGTGGAGAATGGCGATCGCCCTATACAATGCTAGCTTGGTTTAAATAGTCAGGGGCGATCGGTGCTAGTCAAATATACCTGCGATCGGAGATTTTTTAAATATAATGAAATCCTAAAGAATTAATAGAACTGCAAAAATTGTACTAATCTTAGAGCTAAAGTCAATTAAATTAAAATTTTTTCAACTATGTCAGATCAACCTTTTAACATCCGCCAACTAAATGGCCTAGATTATGACGAAGCAGAACCACTCCTGGAAGATTATCAGGAAACGCTAATCGAGCTATTTGTCAATTCTCCCGAAGGAGAAGAATACTGTAAAACTTATCCAGACGTTGGATTTTGGATCTCGCAGTTCATTTATTACGGTTTCGGCTATGAAGGTTTTACGCTGCCTCGCATGAAAGTGGAAGATGTGGCAACTGTAGTCGAAGAGTTGTTTCCCAGGAAAGTGAGTTTGCTTTCGCCGGAAGAAGGTGAAAATGCTATCCCGGAATTATTGGCGTTTTGGCAATTTTTGAAGCGAGAATTTAAACTGCGAAATGCCACTTCAATTATCAAATACCTGCGGGATATCGAGCCGGAATTTAAGGATATTATGGAAGATTCCTCTAAATTTGGATTTGCCAAATCCTTTGTAAAGCTCGGTCATCAAGCAGGGTTTGATATGAGTACGGGGGAAGGTCTAACACAATTTCAGGAGATATATAATGCTAGCATTGCTCCTATAATTGCAGCTAAAAACTCCGATACATCGGGATTTTCCAGTAAACCGATAAGTGGTAGTGCTGTTAATGACTCTAAAGCAAGTAAAGAAAAACAAAAAAAAGCAAAAAATACGGCGACTGAATCGAGAAAACGCAACCGCACTAAGAAAAAATGAGGTTTAGCAAGTATCTATCCTCACTTCACTCTTCTTCTGATTCTTCTCAGCATCTTGTTAGCTTCTTCCCTCCCGCGAAACTTCCAAACTAATAAATAACACATCAAACAAAACCCGAAAATTCCTAACACGATCGCACTTTCTTCCGGTGAGTTGGTAGTTCTATCGAACTTCCCACTCTTCGGACTTGCTTGGATGTTGTTAGTTCGATCGACCGTTCGATCGCCCGCTTGCAAGTTAAAATTGTCTTGTTCAATCGCATTACTATTTTTAAATTTTCGATCTATTTCTTGAAAGGAATTCGCCTGTTCGCAGCTTGTTAAGGATAATCCCATAAGGATAAAAATTAGGAAATAACAGGGAGATTTCACGATTTTTACTTCCATTTATGGAGAAAGCGACTAAATGAATATAAGACTGACTCGTGGGAAGGCAGAAACCGGGTTTTTTGCGAAAATACTTCGTATACAGCCACAAATTCCCTGAAAAACGCGGTTTCTTTGGTCTAAGTGAGCGGTCAGAAACCGGGTTTTTTGCGAAATACTTCGTACACAGCGACCGATTCTCGAAAAAACGCGGTTTCTTTGGTCTGAGTGCGTAATTCCTGCGAATAATTTCTACAATAGCGGTGTATGATTTTCTCGATGGCACATTAATACGATCGTACCATTTTTTTCAAGTCGCAGCTACGGCTAAGGAATCAGTATTGCCGAGATGTGGTAACAAAACGGGCGATCGCGCTGATTCAAGCGCTATAATCTAGCTAATAGATTGCATTCAAATTCTGTTGGTTAATTGCAGATATTTGTCAGGATACGGCACTGCCGTATCCCTACCCGAATTGTTTGTAGGGACAGGGCACTGCGGTGTACTCTAACCTGGATGTTATTCAATCTTAATTAGATAGCAAACAATGACACTTAAAGAATTAGAAAAACAACTCTTTGCCTTAACTCCCGGTGAAAAAAATCAGGCAATACAGCTATTAGTTCAAAGTTTAAGCAATACTTGGCAAGGAATCGAAAAAACTCCGGGCGTGTGTGGTGGGGAGGCTAGAATTGCCAAGACTCGCATACCTATTTGGTCGCTGGTAAATTATCGCATTCTGGGTGCAAGTGATGTGCGGATTTTGCAAGACTTTCCTCATTTGAGTGCAGCAGATTTAGCAAATTCTTGGGCTTATGCTGAGGCACACCCAGAGGAAATTGAAGCAGCGATCGCGAGAAATGAGGAAGCATGAAACCGGGCGCGAATTTGCTATAATCTAGATCATATATTCCGGCGATCGCACTTATGACTATACAAGAATTAGAAACTCAAGTTTTAACCTTAAATCTCGCTGATAAAGCTAAACTAATCAGCATCCTAACTCAAAATTTAACCAACGGTTCTTTAGGCATTAAAAAAACTTCTGGTGTGTGCGGAGGCGATGCTTGTATCGGCAAGAAAGAGGATACCAGTTTGGTCACTGGTGTGCGATCGACGTTTAGGTGCTTCCGATGGTATCATCCTAGAATCATTTCCCGATCTAACGGCCGCGGACTTGGTAAATGCTTGGGCTTATGCTGAGGCTTACCCAGACGAAATTGAACAAGCAATTAGAGAAAATGATTGAGATAGCAAACTATGACACTGAAAGAATTAGAAAAACAACTCCTTGCCTTAACTCCCGCTGAAAAAACTCAGGCAATACAGCTATTAGTCCAAAGTTTAAGCAATACTTGGCAAGGAATAGAAAAAACTCCCGGCGTGTGTGGTGGTAGGGCTTGTATTGCGGGGACTCGTATCCCTGTTTGGGTAATGGTTGAAGCTCGTCGTATAGGATATAGTGAAGCCGATTTGCTAGAAAATTATCCCACTATTAGTGCGGCGGATCTGGCAAATACCTGGGCTTATGCTGATGCCTATCCTGATGAAATTGAACTGGCCATCCGGGAAAATGAGGAAGCCTAAAACATGGCGCGTTTATATTCAGATGAGCAATACCCGATAGCTGTTGTCAGAATTCTGCGAACTCTCGGTCACGATGTTTTAACTGTTCAAGAAGCAGGAAATGCTGGACTTAAAATTCCTGACGATCGAGTGTTAGAATTTGCAACGAGTGATGCTCGATCGGTGTTAACACTCAATCGGCAAGATTTCATCCGACTGCATCGCATCCAACCTAATCATTCTGGTATTATTACCTGCACTAACGATCGCAACTGGGGAAGGTTGGCATCACGTATTGATGAAGCTATTTTTGCTGAAGAAACATTGACTGGGAAATTGATTCGGGTAATACGTCCCCAAAGCTGAAAAAAAGCCCCTCGCCCTTCCCGACCTCACAACCTTATAATTAAATCCCCCATTGTTCCCAAGATTAGGTAAAATTATTGGCGTGTCTGAGGATAAACTATATGCGCTGGGTTAGATATATTGCGATCGCGATCGTCAATGGTTTCGGTGTCGTCATCGGTATTATTTGGGTTGCAGTCCCCACAACAGTGGCTCAACCTTCCCTAAACTACCAACTCGCACTCTCTGCGCGACAGCAAGACGGCGAAACTCCGCAATCCCTCCCCGAACTCTACAAATTGCGCGATCGGCTCAAAGTACAATTAGATAACCTTGCCAAAACTCCCGACAGCGCCCCGTTTCCTGCAGAACTTTGGAAATCAGCAATCAACCGCCAGCAATCCCAAACTCTGACGCAGCAACTCCAAAACGTTCAAAGTCAGATTCAAATAGAAGAAAGAGCCAAATATAATTGGGACGATGCTGCTAAATTAGCCGCCCAAGCTGTCGTAATTGGACGCACTTCAAATCCTTCTTCTGCTACTTGGGAACAGTCGCAGCGGCTGTGGGAGTTGGCTATCAATACCCTGCGACTCATTCCTCACGATTCTTTTTTGGCCGATGGGGCGATAGACAAAACCATCGAATATCAAGGAAACCTCAGTGTCGCTACCTATGAAATGCAAGTTGCACGTTCTGTTGAGAAAGTTAGAGCCGAGGAAGAAGAGATAAGAGAGCGAGCCCGCAAAGAGCAAGAGAAAAAAGAATTTGCTCGTCGAGAAATAGAGAGAAAAGAGCAAGAGAAAAAAGATCTGGCTAGAAAAGAACTTGAAAGGCAAGAATTCCAAAGGCAAGAATTAGCCAGAAAAGAGCTAGAAAGGCAAGAATTAGCCCGTAAAGAACTAGAAAGGCAAGAGTTTGAAAAGCAAGAATTAGCCAGGAAAGAACTAGAAAGGCAAGAATTCCAAAGGCAAGAGTTAGCCCGACAAGAACTTGAAAAGCAAGAATTAGCCCGTAAAGAACTTGAAAGACAAGAACTTGCAAGGCAAGAGTTAGCCCGTAAAGAACTTGAAAGACAAGAACTTGCAAGGCAAGAGTTAGCCCGACAAGAACTTGAAAGACAAGAGTTAGAGAGAAATCAGCAAGCAACTTCTCAACCAACTCCTGAATCAACTGCAACACCAACTCCCGCCCCAGTTACGCCTGCTGCGTCGCCGTCGAACTTTTTGTTTGCGGGAGATACTAACAGAGATGGCCAAATTAACGAGCAAGACGACGCCGGAAAAGAACAATGGTCTTTGTCCAAGGGCGCGCTAATTTTATTTAACGATCGCAATAACGATCGCGGCAAGATACCGACTTGGAAACAAACCAAAGTTAGCGCTCCCCGCCGTGCAGCAATGCTTTCTCAAGTTAACTTAACACTGTCTGAAAACTTCAAAACCTCTCAACTATTTATCACGGCTGACAGCATTGCTAGCCCTCACATCAGCGTTTTTCAGAAAACGGGCGACGGCTGGCAACCTGTAGATATATCCGGTGCTAAACCTCTAGTTTTTAGCAAGAATATTGTTTTAGGTGTGGAAGCCAAACAATTTGCCGATCGCAATTGGAACGGCACTGTAAATCTCAAAGCGACTGCCCTAAACAACGGTCAAGAAATCGCCTCCACAACCATCCAAATGGGCGTTAGTCCTTGGATGATAGCGCCAAATACAGCACCAGTAACCGAAGTTCAGGTCAGCGACAGAGGCTCGGTAAACAGCGAATTTATCTCCCAACTAAAACAAGCAGTAGAACCCACGGGCGCTAAAGTAAAAATTCTCCAGGGCGATCGCACTTGGATGCAAGATACCCAGAAAAACGGCTACGTTCAATTGCCAGAAAAATCGGAGATACGCCAGTTTAATGTCGCCCTAAAAAGCAATAGCGAGCCAGAGAAAAACCCGCCTGTTAAATCAACTCAAGACCGGGATTTGAAAGTAGTTAAAATTGGCAATCCTCGTTCTTTAGACCCTGTAAGTCAGTGGTCTGACGGATACGGCAATTTGCAGGTGACGCCGCCGATTCCCGGACACCCAATGGGTCGAGTTTATTACGGGAATTCGGGAAATGCTAGTTTTAATCCAGAGGTACTGGATTTTATTCAAGCTCAGCGAATTCAAGGGCCGCCAGTGGATATTGATACTTCTTGGCTTTTGACTCGCCAAGTCGATGAAATTATCAATTTTATTCCCACTCAAACTCCCGGACAATATGTAATGGCGATCGCCAGTCCCGAAGCTGGAGTTAAGCTGTTGGAAGAATTGGAGGGAAGAGGTTACGGCGATGTGGCGATCAATCGCGGTTTGAGCACTCAAACAACTGTCAGCGCCGCTTTGCAAAACCGTGCTTTAATTCAACACAATCTCTATTTGCAAAATCAGAAACTAAATCCGATTATAGAGAAGTTGAAAAGAGAATTTTTACTCCGAGACGACCAAATTATTCAAGTTCCGGTGATGTTTGGCTACAGCGGTTATGCTTGGTGGCCTAATATGGTCAATTCGGTGCCAGTTAACGGCAAGTTGTTAGTTTCAAATCCTCGCGGGCCAATGATTGAGGGTGTAGATTACACTCAGGAAAGATTGCGGCAACTGCTGCTTCCTGCTGGCGTCAGCGTTAGTTTTCTGGATGACAGGTATTATCAAGAATTGAAAGGAAACGTGCAGTCGGCGACGAATACTGTGAGGAAGCCAGAAGAGCGACCTTTTTGGCAGTCTTTGCCTAATAATTACTAATGGGTAATTGGTAACTCATAGGGGCGGGCTTTACCAACCATCTATGTTTAAAACTCAGTATATAGTAAACCCGCCTTCCTATGCTAATGTTTAGGAAAACTATGCTAGGAGTTTAACAAATGGCTACCCTGCAAATAGAAAACATACCAGAGGAATTGTATACGAGGCTGCAAGATTTAGCCGATGCTCAAAACTGCTCGATTAGCGTGTTTGCGATCGCCATTTTAGAAGCCGAGTTATCAACTGAGACAAAACCCCTCTCAGGAAAAGGTAAAAAGTCTGTAACAGAACTATTGGCAGAAATCAGCCGTCGTCGCGAGTCTCGTCCGGCGAATATGGGGATGATACTAGATAGTACCGCTTTAATTAGAGAGGAGCGCGGCAAATATTTTGCACCATTTTTATGAACAGGCTTTCCGGCCTGTTCCACAAAAGTACCATTTTTATGTGGGGTAGTTTATTTTTATCAGTAAAAATATCGATCGCTATAATATAGATACGACATTCCCAGTAATCAAACCCCTGATTAACTATGACACTAAAAGAATTAGAACCGCAACTGCTTTCCCTGACTCCGCCCGAGAAAGCTCAAGCAATACAGATATTAGCTCAAAGTTTAGCTAACACCTGGCAGGGAATTGAAAAAACTCCCGGTGTAGTCGGCGGTAATGCCAGGATTGCCGGGACTAGAATTTCTGTTTGGGGATTGGTAGAGTCTCGTCGATTAGGTGCAACTGATGCTCAACTTTTAGAAGATTATCCGCATCTTAGTGCTAACGACTTGAAAAATGCCTGGGCTTATGCTGAAGCATTTCCTGACGAGATTGAAGCAGTAATTAATTTGAACAATATAGACTAATATCATGGCAGGTTTGTATGCAGATGAACAATTCCCTCGGGTAGTAGTTGAATTACTTCGCGCTCTAGGTCACGATGTGCTTACTGTACAAGAAGCGAGTAATGCAAATCTGGGCATTCCTGATGAAGATGTCCTGGCTTTTGCTGTCACAAAGGAACGGGCAGTTTTAACACTCAATCGAATCGATTTTATTCGACTGCACGCTTCACAACCTAATCATGCTGGTATCATTGTCTGCAAAGACGATCAGCAGGACAGACAGAGGATGGCTACACGAATTTCGGAGGCTATTTCTAATGTGGAAACATTGAGAGGAAAGCTGGTTAGAGTCAATCGTCCATCTCAATAAGTAACAGAAATTTAAAAAGTTGGTAAATTGCGATCGCCCCAGCAGATAGATTTCTCCATAGACACGGACGGCAATTTGTCAAGAGCCTTGCCGTAGTTGTTCAGTGCAGGCGATCGCACCAGTAACGTAAAATGTCTAAAAGCGGTCTTTCTAATATAAATTTAGCCCCATGAGCGACGAACAGGAAAAAAAACAAATTTTGACTCAGCAACCGGAAACAATTTCTCCTGCCAGCGATGAGCTCGATCGTACTGCAATTGTCAGCGCTGATTCAACTTCCGAACCCGCAGAAACTCCGGTTGAAATTGCCGCGCCCGAAGATATTTCAACTGTAATGGATGAAGCAGAAACAATTCCAATTTCCGCCGATATCGCGCCGGAAACAACTCAACCTGCAAGTTATCCGCCTCCAATAATTCAAACGGCAAGTCCCGATCCGCAACCAGCTCGAAAGTGGCAAATTTTGGCAGTTTTTCTCAGCGGAATGTTAGTCGGTTCCGTACTCAGTCTCGGCAGTTTGCTAGCGTGGAGAATGTATCAGGAAAGAGCGAACATTCAAATCAGACTGCCCGCAGACGTACCCCTCCCCCAAAGCCCTCCGCCTGTCCCAGCAGCGCCCGCCAACCGCCTGCCCGGAGTTCCCCCAGCACCAGGCCCGGCACGGCCCGCCGATCGCCCACCGTCGCCCAATCCCACTCAAATACCCTCCCTGTCTGGGGTTCCGCAACTGGCTTCGCCGTCGCCGTCGCCGCTGCCTTCTCCTTCTCCCGCTGCGGTTGAAACCCCTGTAACTGAGCGAGTAAACTTTCAAGCCGGTGCTACGGGAACTACTCTAAACAGTAGTTTGCGAGCCAACATATCCAAGCGCTACTTACTGGAGTGCAATAGCGGCCAAAGCATGACAGTAAATGTTCAAGAAGGTCAAGTTAGTGCAGCAATTATTGCTCCTAACGGTGAAAAACTAGGTACTGCAAATAGTACCAGTCAGTGGCAAGGTCAACTAGCCAGCAGCGGCGATTATACTATTGAAATTTCCGGCGACCGCCAAGCAAACTACGGTGTTAGAATTGAAGTGAAATAGGAAGTATAATTGTATCTGGGGGGAGTTACAAAATACATAAACCCGCCCTGGTTGCCAATTACACATTACCCATTACTAATTACCAATGGTCGCACAAGTATTTCCAAGCATCTATGAAGCAAAAACTCAAGAAATTGCCAAAGAAATCCTGCGGGCAACTCAAGAGAAAAAGCGATCGTTTTTTGGCCAACTGCAAGACCAAATGCGCTGGGACGACAAACTGATGGATTGGGCGATGGCTAGCCCTGGACTGCGGGTGCAGTTGTTCCGATTTATTGACTGTTTGCCGGCCCTCCGCAGCAGGCCGGAAATTGCCCGCCACTTGCAAGAATATCTGACTGCCCAAGAGGTAGAACTGCCCGAAGCCTTAAAAAAATTGCTCAACTTTGCTAGCCCTGATTCGGTTCCGGGTCAATTGGCGGCGACGACGGTTGCGCCTGCTGTGGAAACTTTGGCGCACAAGTATATTTCTGGGGAAAATATCAAGCAGGTAATTAAAACTTTAGAGCGGCTTCGCAAAGATAAAATGGGTTTTACAGTTGACCTTTTGGGGGAAGCTGTCATCACTGAAGCGGAGGCGCAAATTTATCTTAACCGCTATTTGGAATTGATGGAGGAACTCGCGAATGCAGCGAAGAATTGGTCGCAGGTAGATGCAATTGACAAAGCTGATGATGAAACTTTGCCGCGAGTGCAAGTATCCGTAAAATTAACAGCTTTTTATTCTCAGTTTGACCCGTTGGATGCTAAAGGTAGCGAGGAGAAAGTCAGCGAGAGAATTCGCATTTTACTGCGCCGCGCGAAGGGGTTGGGAGCGGCTGTTCATTTCGATATGGAACAGTATGCTTACAAGAGTTTGACTCTGAGCATTCTGAAAGACTTATTGTTAGAAGAAGAGTTTCGCAATCGCACGGATATTGGAATTACATTGCAAGCATATTTGCGCGACAGTGCTCAAGATTTGCAAAGTCTTATTGCGTGGGCAAAAAAACGCGGAAATCCGCTAACAGTGCGGCTGGTAAAAGGCGCTTACTGGGATCAGGAAACTATCAAAGCGATGCAGAAAGATTGGCCGCAGCCGGTCTACAATGACAAAGTTACTACCGATGCAAATTTCGAGCAGATGACGCAGTTGCTGCTAGAAAATCACGAATATTTGTATGCAGCTATTGGCAGTCATAATGTACGATCGCAAGCGAGGGCGATCGCCATTGCCGAGACTCTCAATATACCGCGCCGCCGCTTTGAAATGCAAGTGCTGTACGGCATGGGCGACAAATTGGCTAAGCTTTTGGTCGATCGAGGTTATCGCGTCCGAGTCTACTGCCCCTACGGCGATTTGCTGCCGGGAATGGCTTATTTGATCCGCCGTTTGCTGGAAAATACCGCCAACAGTTCTTTCATCCGGCAAAGTTCCGAAGAAATGCAGATCGAACAATTGTTAGCCGCGCCCGTTGCTAACGGAAATGACCAGCTAGTTTACAGCAAAGTATTTCCCAACGTTGCCGATACAGACTACGCCAATACCAAATTGCGGCAACAAGCAGAAACAGCCATCAAATCAGTGCGGGCTAACTTAGGTAAAACCTATTTACCCCTAATCAATGGCGAGTACCAAAATACTGAAGCAACAGTTAATTCCCTCAACCCTTCCAATCCTACAGAAGTAGTTGGCACCATCGGATTGCTTTCGGAAGAACAAGCCAAACAAGCCCTGGAATCAGCAAAATCAGCCTCTACCAGTTGGCGGAAAACCCCCGTCCGCCAGCGCGCCGGCGTCCTCCGCAAAGCCGCAGAATTGATGGAACAGCGGCGGCACGAACTGTCAGCTTGGATGGTGTTTGAAGTCGGCAAACCTGTCAGAGAATGCGATGCCGAAGTCTCCGAAGCTATTGATTTTTGCCGGTACTACGCCGACGAAATGGAACGGTTAGAACAAGGAAAAAATTACGACATCCCCGGAGAAACCAACCGCTACAGCTATCAGCCGCGCGGTATTTCTTTAATCATTTCACCTTGGAATTTCCCCCTTGCAATTCCTGTGGGAATGACAGTTGCATCGCTGGTGGCAGGGAATTGTACTTTGCTCAAACCTGCGGAAGTTTCCTCAGTAATTGCAGCAAAAATTACAGAAATTTTGCTAGAAGCTGGCATTCCCAAAGGCGTATTTCAATACGTGCCTTGCAAAGGTTCAACCGTCGGCGCTTACATGGTGAAACATCCTGACGTTCACATGATTACTTTCACCGGTTCTCAGGAAGTTGGCTGTCAGATTTATGCCGATGCTGCGATTTTGCAGCCTGGACAAAAACACCTGAAACGAGTAATTGCTGAAATGGGCGGCAAGAATGCAATTATTGTCGATGAAAGTGCGGATTTAGACCAAGCAGTTGCAGGCGTAGTTTATTCGGCATTTGGATACAGCGGCCAAAAATGTTCCGCTTGTTCGCGAGTAATTGTGGTCGAATCGGTGTACGATAATTTTGTGACAAGATTGGTAGAAGCGACGCGATCGCTCAATGTCGGCCCTGCAGAAAATCCCGGCACTCAAGTCGGCCCTGTGATCGATGCAAATGCCCATTCGCGCATCCGCGAATACATCGAAACAGGCCGCGCCGAAGCTAAGATAGCTTTAGAAATGCCGGCACCGGAAACCGGTTATTTTGTCGGCCCAGTCATTGTTACGGAAGTATCGCCAACAGCAACTATTGCCCAAGAAGAAATTTTCGGCCCGGTTTTGTCGGTGATTCGGGCAAAAAATTTCAGCGAAGCGATTGCTATTGCTAACGGCACGAATTTTGCTTTAACCGGCGGATTGTATTCTCGCACGCCTTCGCATATCGATCGAGCCGCATCCGATTTTGAAGTCGGAAACCTGTACATCAATCGCGGAATTACCGGCGCTGTGGTATCGCGGCAACCCTTCGGAGGATTCAAACTTTCGGGAGTTGGTTCCAAAGCTGGCGGCCCGGATTATTTGCTGCAATTCCTCGAACCCCGCACCATAACCGAAAATATTCAGCGGCAGGGTTTTGCACCGATTGAAGGAGTGGATGATTAATCATTCCTTTGTTGGCAGTGAGGACTTCAGTCCTCTCTCTGGCTGTTAAGTTGGTAGGGTGCGCATTGCGCACCCTACCGTGGGGTAAAGAAAAAAATTCTGCGATATTAGCTAGTTATAAAATGGAATCTACTAAAGATCGCGATCGACAAAATTCTCAACACCCTTCACCTGACAAGTGGCTGCGATTTTTAATTATAGTTGTATTAGTCATAGGTATATTTTTTCGTTTCGCAAATCTAGGAAATAAAGTTTACTGGATAGACGAAGCTTACACATCCCTGCGGATTTCTGGCTATACAGAAGCTGAATTTATTCAGCAAGTAGTTGACGGTGAAATTCGGGACATTAAATATTTACAAAAATATCAACGGATTAATTTAGAAAAAACCGTTTTAGATACCGTAAAAGGATTGGCATTAGAAGAACCTCAACTTGCTCCCCTGTATTTTATAGCAACGAGATTTTGGGTGCAGATGTTCGGCGATTCAGTGGCTGTAACTAGAAGTATGTCAGCGGTTTTTAGCGTGCTGGCATTACCTTGTATGTATTGGCTGTGCTTAGAATTATTTGAGTCGCCGCTGACAGCTTGGTTCGCAGTTGCAATATTAGCTGTATCGCCTTTTCAGATAGTTTACGCTCAGGAAGCTCGACCTTACAGTTTGCTGGTAATGGTAATTTTACTGTCAAGCGCAGCCTTGCTGAGAGGAATGCGGCTAAAAACTAATAGCAGTTGGGCAATTTATGCAGTAACACTTGCTCTGGGATGTTATTCTCACCTGTTATTTGGACTGGTTGCAGTCGGACATGGAGTTTATGTAACAATTATCGAAAAATTCCGGTTTAACAAGACTGTAATTTGCTATTTGCTAGCATCAGTTGCAGGATTTATTGCTTTGTCTCCTTGGACTGTAGTTTTTTTAAACAATTCGGGCAATGCCAGTCAGAAAACAGAATGGCAAACTCTAAAAATGCCTGTTTTAGACTTGGTAAGAAATTGGTTTTTGAACATTAACCGTCAATTTTTTGACGTGGGCTTGTACTCTGATTTCTCGGGAATATATTGGATATTTAATCTACCAGCTATTTTGATGGTTTTAATAATTGTTGGGTATTCTTTTTATTTCCTTTTAAATCAGACAGAAATGCGTCTTTGGTTGTTTGTTGTGACATTGACGTGCGTGACAGTAGTATTATTTTTACCAGCAGATTTAATTGGAGGAGGGATTCGCTCTATCAACACTCGCTACATGATTCCCTGTTATTTAGGAATACAGATATCTGTTGCTTACCTGCTAGCTGAAAAAATTACATCTCCGACAGGGACAGTCCCATTGTACAAGATGTGGAGGCTGGCTCTAGCTGCTTTGCTTTCTATAGAAATTATATCCTGTAGCATTTATTTGCGATCGGACTCTTGGTGGAATAAAGACCGATCGTATCTTAACATCCCGATCGCCCGCACAGTCAACTCAGCTTCTCGGCCATTGATGATAACCGACTTGTGGGTGTACAGTGTAGATACGATCGGAAATTTGTTAACTCTGAGTTACTTAATAGATGCAAAAGCTAAATTTTTAGTATTGCCGCCGAATATTGTTAAAATACCCCCCAATTTTAAGGAGATATTTTTGTACACTATTTACCCTGAATTAAAAACCAAAATTACGACAAATAGTAGGTATAAGTTAGAGCCGCTATACAGTCAAAAAAACGGAGATATCTGGCTCTATAAATTAAAAATTAAGTAAATATTTAGTCGGTCAAAATGAGTTTTAAACTACCCCAAAAATGGTTGATTTTCCTGGCTGTTATTGTATTAGTAATTGGCATTTTATTGCGGTTTGCCAATCTCGATCGCAAATTTTACTGGATTGACGAAACATATACTTCTTTGAGAGTTTCTGGCTACACCGAAGCCGAAATCATCAAACAAATTTCCTACCAGAAAATAACCTCGCCCTCGGATTTACAAAAATACCAGCAGATAAATTCCGAAAAAACTTTAAGCGATACCCTGAATTCTTTAGCAACAGAAGACCCCCAACACCCGCCGCTGTATTACGTACTAGCTCGATATTGGGCGCAGTGGTTCGGCAGTTCCGTTGCCGTAATGAGAAGTTTGCCCGCCGTGATTAGCCTGCTACTATTTCCCGCAATTTATTGGCTGGCTTGGGAGTTATTTGAATCTTCAGCAGTAGCGTGGATGGCGATCGCAATTTTCGCAATTTCTCCCTATCACATCTTGTTTGCCCAAGAAGCGAGACAGTACAGTTTGTGGACGGTAACTACTATTTTATCCAGTGCAGCCTTGCTGCGAGCAATGCGCCCTGACGAAAATCAAAATCCTCTCGCCCTCGTTCTTTCCTGGGCGCTTTACGCAGTCACAGCAACACTGGGATTTTACACCCACTTGTTATTTGTCTGCGTCGCCGCAGCCCACGCAATCTACGTCGCAGTCATTGCCAACTGGCGCGATGTGAAAACATTTATTGCTTATTATATCGCAGCTTTTACCGCTTCGATCGCCTTCATGCCTTCCCTCGTAAATACTGTAGAAAACTTCAATCAAGTTAGAAGCACAACAGTATGGTCAGAACAGACCAATCTCTTAAGATTAGTCAGCAGGTGGGTGGGTTCCCTCAGCATAGCCTTTTTTGATATAGGGATTGATGGAACTGCCAACGCCACACAACTAGCCTTGCTAATTCCAGTTGGTATCATGATTCTAGCTTTAGTCGGCTATGCCCTTTATTTTCTGTGCCGGCAAACACCAAAACGAGTGTGGTTATTGATCTTGTTATTAATTGCAACAACTGCTTTGTTTTTAGCAGTACCTGATATAATGAAAGGTGGAAGGCGATCGGCAAATCCGCGATATTTAGTTCCTTGTTATGTGGGAATTCAGCTAGCAGTGGCTTACCTGCTGTCTGCAAAAATTATTAACAATTTGGATAACTTCAAACAGCAAAAACTGTGGAAAATAGTTATAGTAGCACTGTTTTCTGCAGGTATTATATCCGGTGGAGTTAGTTCTCAAGCAGACAGTTGGTGGAATAAAGGCAGCGGTTGGTTGCGCGCCCAGTTGGAAGTAGCTGAGACTGTCAATCAAGCCACCAATCCCCTAATTATCAGCGATGCCAATATCGCATATATCATGCCTTTAAGTTATCGCCTAGAACTGAAAGTCAAACTGCTAATAGAACCGCGCTGTTACACTTCTTGCTACAAAAATCGAGAATTGGCACAGAAAAAACCGCAATCCCCGCAAATTCCAGGTGGTTTCAGCGAGTTGTTTTTATACAGACCGTCCTCAACTTTGCGATCGGCAATTCAGCAACAAAACTATCAAATAGAGCCGGCTGACGCTAATGTTGAGCTTAATTTATGGAAAATTACCAAAAAATAACCTAAAAAATTAAGGCAAAAAATGTCTTATTCACCGAGACATACTGCCCAGAAAAGGGGTTTTTGGAAGTATGTCGCAAGTATAGTTCAATAGGGTTTATTTTCGCGTTAAGCTAGAAGTTAAGAAGCAAAAAATAACATCAAAAATCTAAAATGACAGTCACTGAAACCTCGAATATTCGCAAACTGCTGTGCGATCCAGACTTAGGGCTGATCCCTCACCTAGAAAAGTGCCTGAAAGACTTGCACTCGTCTGCGATCGCCAGTGGAGAGAAATTCAAGGTAGAACCTTACGATATAGAACTCAAAAGCTGCCACACCCAGAAGCATCCCAACGACCAAAAACCCCTCGTCACGCAGTCAGTGTTAATAAAAATCCCCCTGACTGGGAAAGTCCAAGACAAGATGCACCTATATCTGATCGCAACAGAGTTGCAGAACCAAATCGACTTCAAAATTATCGACTGGAGTGCCTTAGAACGCCGCCAATACGACATTCAGGGCATTCCCTTAAAGCAGCCGATCACCAAAATAGACGGCGAGATGAATTACGAGTTAGTATTCGATCGACCAAGCTACTGCTGCATCACCCTGTGCCGCCAATTTGACTTAACTTACGCCGCCAATTTTTAATACCAATTCTAAAAAGTAGGGACACGGCAATGCCGCGTCCGACGCGGGGATTAGGACACGGCATTGCGTGTCCCTAAGTGAATAATTGGTATAAGATTGAGGATTGTAGATCGATCGCACTTGCATCAAATTCAAACCGCTCGATTGGCAGTTTCCGCAAGAATCCTCTTAATTTGAGCAGGAGTCAGATTCGGATTAGCCTGCAACATCAAAGCTATCACCCCAGCTACCTGCGGCACTGCCATGGAAGTACCCGCAAAATATCGATAGGGAATCCCCGGTTCAGAAAGCGTTACAGTTGAATAAACGTCACCCGAATCTGCCCTGCCACCGTCGCCGCCGGCAGCAACAAAGTAATTAATTGTCTCCGCACCCGCCCGGTTAGAATAATCCGCAAACAGGCCATTTCGGGTAACACCACCGACAGCAATTCCTACCTCATTGGCAAACCGAGCCGGATAATCAGCTTGTGGGCGAGCATCATTTCCCGCCGCCGAAATCACGATCGCGCCTTGAGCTTCGGCCGCTCGAATCGCATCCAATTCTCGATCGTTCAACTGTAGACCGCCCAAACTCACATTAATTATCTTCGCTCCATTTGCCACCGCATAATTAATCGCATTAATTTCATCCCTAATTTTGCCTACTCCCACCTCATCGAGTATTTTCAAAGGCATAATCTTCGCAGTCGGAGCAGTTCCAGTAATCCCAACGCCATCTTTTTTCGCAGCAACTAAACCCGAGATGTGAGTGCCGTGATTGTTATCGTCGAACGGGTCATTATCGTTGTTGACAAAATCCCATCCCCGGAAATCGTCAACAAAGCCATTGTTGTCATCATCAACCCCGTTGCTAGCTTTATTGCGACCGATCGCATCAGCACCGGTTTCGCCCGCATTGCTCCAAATATTCCCGGTCAAATCCGGGTGATTGTAGTCAACTCCGCTGTCGATAACTGCCACCACAATTCCGTTTCCAGTCAAGCCCTGGGCCCAAACTTCTGGAGCTTTAATTAAATCTCTGCCCCACTCGTCTCCGCCCAAATCGGGAACATCAGGAAAAGTTGCAGTACCTTGAGCTTTAGCAACTGCCGCCGCTGCATTCACCAAACCGAACCCAAAACGAGAGTCAAAACCCTGCAAGTTGCTCGCATTGTTAGCAGAAACAGTGGCCGGGGTTGCAGACAGATTGAGGGAGAAATTTGTACTGCCTTGGTATTGATAAACTCGGACAAAGTAAGTTCCTGCAGCTAAACCGTTGATGTCGATAGCTTCCGGCGATAAATCCGATTCTTGAGAAGAAGCAATAATATCGGTGAAGTCAATAGAATTGTCGCCGTTAATATCTTTAATTAGAGCAACGTCAACATCGGCCGTCAAACCGCTGACAGTTAATTTAAAGTCGCTAGTTGCAGGCAAAGTAAAGCGGTAAAGGCCGTCTGGCCGGGCGTTGCTAACCGAGTCTGCGATCGTTTGAGTGCCGCCCAAAACGCCTAAATCGCGAGCTCGATCCAGTTGGTTTCCCAATACTGTAGTTGCAGAGATGAATGTACGGGCAAGGTCTTGTGGAGATGCGTTGGCTACCAAGCCTAAAATAGCATTGGATTGGCGAATTTTAATTAATGTATTGGAAATACCGGGGGCGATCGAGATTTCTTCGAGAATCAAGTCAGCTTCGGTAAGGTTGTCAGTCAGTCCGATCGAATCCACAAAACTGTTAAAGTCAGTAATAACGTCTGCAGCAGCCGGATCGGAGACTGCTGAATCGCTGCGGAGGACAAAGGTATCTGGGCCCAAACCCCCAGTCAGCGTATCTTTGCCCCCATCGCCCACTAAAACGTCGCTGCCGTCGCCGCCGTTGAGGGCGTCTCCTCCCTTGCCTCCTTGCAAGGTATCGCTGCCGCCGTCGCCAAACAGGATGTCGCTGCTGACACCGCCGTTAAGCACATCGTTGTCTGCACCCCCGAACAGGGTATCGGAATTGCCACCGCCGAGAATGCGATCGTTACCATTATCACCGCTGATGCGATCGGCTTCCGACGAACCGACAATAAAATCGTTGCCGCCGAGGGCAAAAAATCCGTTAGGATAAGGAGTCAAAAAGCCCGGAGTCAAGGCGAAACTATTGGGGCTATCATCTAAAAGATAGGAAAGACCGTCAGGGCTCGGGCCGGGCATAGAAATGTACTCCTAGCGAGGTATATCGATCTAAATTTTAGATTTTAAATTTAAGTTTGTGGTTAAAAACGCCCTAAATAGTCTGTAAGGCGGGCATTAAGCACAGTCTGTAGAGGCCTGCATAGGTTAGGTTAAACTGAGATGTTCCACCATTCTCAATTACTTGTTTAGGAACAGGCAAGATGCCTGTGAAGCGAGAAAATTCATTTTTTGTGGAACGGGCATCTTGCCCGTTCTTGACAAGGGTGAAACATCTCAGGTTAAACAGATTTATTCCGTCATATCATGCCGTGTAAATCAACCACAATTCCGCCTTAGCCCCTCTAAAATATAAAATCTAAAACAGTATAACTTAATCCCAAATTCAAAATCGGGATCGGAAAATGGGAAAACCACACTTGCATCGAATTCAGAATTTTTTCAACCTCGCGAAGTCGCATTTAAAGCCTTATTTGCGCTATTTGATTTTGGGCGGGACGTTTTTATTTATTGCCAAAGCTTTTTTTACTCACTGGCGAGAAGTCGCGAATATCCAAATTCGAGCCGAAAGTTTTCCGTTGCTGGCGATCGCCCTTGGCGTCACTTTATTTTCTCTAATTTTTGTCGGCTGGGTGTGGATGTTGATTTTGCGGGAATTCCGCCAACCTGTAACTGCCGCGTGGGCGATTCAAGTTTTTCTCAAAACTAATATTGCCAAGTATTTGCCGGGGAATATTTGGCATTTTTGGGGTCGAATATTGGACGCCAAAAATGCCGGCATTTTCCCGAAAGCTGCTACTCTCAGCGTGTTGCTGGAACCGCTGCTGATGGCTTCGGCGGGCGTTTTGATTGGGTTGATTTGTTTTGATAAAATCAATTGGTTGTTGCGGATTGTCGGTTGTGCTGCTATTTTAACGGCGATTCATCCCCGAATTTTAAATCCGATCGTTCTCTTTGTAGAGCGGTTGAAGTTATCTAAGAACAATGGGGAAAATTCAAAGGCTGAAGAGGCGGCGGGCGAGGGACTGAATTTTCGTGTAGAGTCTAGCTCCAATCTAGCTAAAAAAAGATCGAATGTCAAGTCGCGCCACAAAAATAATTTGCCAATTAAACGCTATCCTTTAGTGCCGTTAATCGGACAAATGTGTTTTATCGGATTGCGGGGCTGCGGATTTTTGCTAACTGTAACGGCTTTAACTCCGGTGAACTTTAGCAATATTCCCAACTTGTTCGGTGCTTTTTGTTTTGCGTTTGTTGTCGGTTTAGTCGTACCGGGAGCACCGGGGGGAATGGGAGTATTTGAAGCAACGGCGATCGCCCTGTTGTCCGATCGCTTTTCTACGGGTATAATTTTGAGTGCCGTGGCTTTGTATCGGATAATTAGCATTCTGGCGGATGTTTCGGGTGCATTTTTAGCAAAGCTCGATCGCCAGCGAAATCAGCGCAGTCAAAAAAGGCGAATTTAAAATCAAATATTTGAGGAAGATAATTTGCTGCGATCGAGGAATCCCTGAATCGGGCAATGTAGTAAAAGCTATAATCCAAGTCATGAGTGCCAACTCACAGACTGAGGTAAATTACTTGAACTTGGGCTGACCGTGTAAATCCAATCATCTCAGTGGCAGCCAATTCATCACATTACAGGTTCTTTGAAATAATGACTCTAACCTCCGGTTAGCCATGACTCATAACAACAATCGAACGACAACAATTCGTTACCTTCTAATCACATCAGGTGTACTGGCGAGCGGTGGATTAGGCTATCTTGCTTATACCATGTTGCACCAACCCAACGAAGTACGCTACTACGAATCCGAACAGCAATGTATTGTAGATGCGACGAACCAAAGCAACGGGTTCACCAAAGAGCAGTGTCAGGCCCAGTTCCGGTACGCAATGCAGGAATACGAACGCATTACGCCCGTGTATCGCACGCAGCCAGAATGCCAAGAAGACACAGCAAGCATTTGCTCGCAGGTATCGAATTCCAGCGTTGCTACCCCCGGATGGCGACCAGAGTTCGGCGGCTTCTATTTCACCGATGATGTCGATGATGATGCCCCTCCAACAGTGGTCAACGGCGTCAACGGCGGCTCCTACACGATTTATCCAGTGCAACCCGTTTACCGCTCCTACATCGGAATTGTAACTCCAGATAGAACCCAGATTACTCGTCCCCTACAGGGCATACCGCTAGATTCTCCCTATTTTTCCTCCAGTCGCGACACCCCAAATCGCCCCCCAGGCCACGCAGCTCGGGGAACCATCAAGGGACGAGGGAGCTTTGGTACTTCTGTCCGCTCCACGGCTCCTTTGGGAAGCGGAGGCAAGTGACATCGATTCCGGTTGCACTCCTTATCATTGTTGACTGTTGACTGTTGACTGTTGACTGTGAGTCAAAAAAATGAAAAGTGCGCGAATTATTTGTTGGCCTCGGGATTCGACTTTACGCCCGACGATGAAGCACGGATTTGATATCATTCCGGCGCAGCCGGAATTGATATGATGCAAGCATTTTTGAGCGGCGATTCATCCCACAACTATTTTTTCTCTAGTTGTTTTCTCTGTTTTTGTAGATCCTTGAGTTCCACACCACTAGCAAGGCGCTTCAACCATGTATCCCTTTTTGTTTCAGCGACGACGCAACTGGCAGCAGCACGTATTAGATAATGCCTACCAATGTCAGCCTCTTGCAGACATCAACCAACGCTACTGGGCAGAAGCCTTACACCGTCCCTTTGGGGTGATGTTTTCGCGCCAGGAAGAGGCGAGGATCTGGGATGCTACTGAGGCTCTTTGGGATATGTGTCGGGAGTTTTTGGACTGGTTTTTCACCGCTGATGGCTTAGAAAATCGGATGAAAAAACTCGCGATTCCCCCTGCTTTCTGGGAAGCAATTCAGGTTTCGTGGGATCGGGTTGACGAAGCAGAAGATATGTCTCTTTATACCCGTTTCGATCTTGCCGTCACTGAAGATGGAAAAATTAGCCTTCTAGAAATCAACGGGGAAACTCCTCTCTTGGGTGCAGAAACAGTCTATCAATGGCTGTGGTTAGATGACATGAAAAAACCAAGCCGAGATTTGCGATCGCTCCCCAACGATGCCAATCAGTTCAACAACTTTTGGGACGAAGTTGCGGGTCGATTCCGCACTCTAAGTCGTCATTATGATTTAAAGCAGTTCGGTCTGAGCTTGTTAATTGACGAGCATCTGTCAGAAGATACCGAGATGGCAGGACAACTGGTCGAAATTATTAATCAAGAATTGGGAAACGATCGCTTTTTCACCCAACTTGTAGGATTGCGTAACCATCTGGGCGTGGATGAAGAAGGATTTTTTGTCGATCAATTCAATAATCGGATCTTGCGGCTGTGGAAAATCGTCGATTGGCTGGATTTGCAACTCGCCAGCCAATCCTTTAACGCAGATGAAGCCCTAGCATCGCGCCTGATAGCAGGGGACGTGAAAATCATTGAACCGCTGTGGAAACAGATTTTAAGCAATAAAGGAGCGATGGTGTGGATGTGGGAATTATTTGGCAGCCACCCAGTGTACGCTCAATTCTTGCTACCCACTTTCTTCACAGATACTATCTCGATCGAATCCACAGCATTACTGACCCAAATGCACGTCAAAAAGCCCCTCGTCGGTCTAGAAGGTGTTGGGGTTTCTATTGAAACAGGCGATTTTGTTGCCGGAGCCGTTCACTCCCGCGAGGCGATGGGCTACGATCGCGAAGGATTCATTATTCAGTCCTATCAACCCTTGCCCGAATATTTTGGCTACCACTTCGTCGTAGGTTCCTGGATTGTCGGCGATACTCCCTCCGGCATCGTATTGCGCGGAGATACCAATCCGATCACCGGACGACATTGCTTAATCGTTCCGCATATCGTGAGCGATCGTCTGGTGAATACTTAACTTCTAATCAGAAAAACTATGAAATTACAAACTCATGATGTCCGGGGAATTCCGATTCTTAGCAGTGAGTGGAGTGTAGATGAATTTATTGCCGATGAGTTGAAAATTCCCGAAGTCGCGCCTACAATTCAGGCTGGATTTATGGATCTCCTGAGCCGAGATGTGTTCTCTGAGGGAGACAGTCAGCCACTCTACGAGCATCTGCTCTCTCGCAGTTCGGAGTTCTCGTTAGAATTCATGAGCGCGATCGAACTTTGGCTGCAAGACGAATTACGGCACTACGTTGCTCTGCGTAAGGTCTATCACATGGTATCAGGTTTGTCCCCAGAGGCGATCGACCAAAAAAACCAGAGTCGGGTGCATGAACTCGAACCGATCTCGTTTCTGATTGAGAACGAATTCACCATTCTAGTTGGTTTAATGTTTGACGAAATGGGTTCCGTGTGGTCTTATCACCGGGATATTAAGGAATTCTACCAACACTATGGGAACGGCTTTGCTCGCGTAGGACATTTGGTGACGCAGGATGAGGGGCGGCATTTTAGGAATGCTGCGACTCTCATCCAACATCGCCATCCCGACAAAATCGATCGGATCGAACCCTTATTAGAAAAGATTAGCGAGATGGAAGCCGATCTTGCTTATTATCCCAAGACTTTCTTTCTCGATCACGCTCAGGAAAGAGACCGCTTTCCGAAAAATTTTAATTCCCAGGTGATTCAAAGAATTCTCTCTTTTTTCTAACAGAATTACCAAGTTAATCCTCGAATCAACATTATTATACTTTCCGTGGCGATCGAGCATCTCAAACTGACGCACCCTACCGCAACTTTCTCTTTCTCTTCTAACTCTCTCTGTGTCCTCTGTGTCCTCTGCGGTTAAAAACTCTAATTCTTATATGAATTAAAGCATTTTTTCCAGAAATTGCTTGGCGCGATCGCACTTTGGGTTGCTAAAAAACTCCTGCGGCGGTACATCTTCCGCCACCTTTCCGCCATCCAAAAACAATATCCGGTGCGCGACTTCCCGCGCAAAACCCATTTCGTGAGTTACAATTGCCATCGTAATTCCCGTTTGCGTCAAAGCTTTCATCACATCTAACACTTCTTTAACCATTTCTGGATCGAGTGCAGAAGTCGGTTCGTCCATCAACAAAATTTCCGGTTCCATAGCCAAACAGCGGGCGATCGCCACCCGCTGTTTTTGTCCCCCCGAAAGCTTAGAAGGATAAACCTGGGCCTTATCTGACAAACCCACTTTTTCCAGCAATTCTAACCCCTTCAGACGCGCCTCATCCTTAGCCACCTGCTTCACCTTTACAGGCGCATAGATCACATTTTGCAGCACAGTCATGTGCGGGAACAAGTGGAAATGCTGAAAAACCATCCCTACTTTCTGGCGGATTTTCATAATATCTGCCTTCGGCAAAGTAATATCCACTCCGTCAATGTAGATGTGTCCCGAAGTCGGAATTTCCAGTAAATTCAAACACCGCAAAAAAGTAGATTTGCCGCACCCAGAAGGGCCGATAATGGCAATCACTTCTCCTTTATGAATCTCAGTAGTTATCTCGCGCAAAACCTTCAGATTGCCAAAAGATTTATACAGGCGATCGACCTTAACTGCTACTTTGGAGTCTACGTTCGAGTACATTTGCCCCCCAAGTTAAACTAAGCACCATCAAATAATAAATTGCGCCGACAAATATCAAAGGTTCAAAGTAAATATACTTTTCTGCTCCCACAATTGTAGCGCGGCGCAGCAAGTCTTCTACGCCAATTACTGAAACTAAAGCCGAATCCTTCAGCAAAGCAATACTTTCATTCACCAATGCAGGCAAGATGTTTTTCAAGGCTTGCGGCAGGATAATATCGCCCATCATCAGTTTGTAGGGAACGCCAAGGGATTCTGCAGCTTCTTTTTGACCTTTATCTACGGCTTGAATTCCGGCGCGGATTGTTTCGGAAATATAAGCCCCAGAATTGAGGAAAAAAGTAATTACGCCAGCTTGCAGCGCAGATATATTATAGCCCGTAAGCTGCGGCGTTGCAAAATAAACTAAAGTCAACTGCAAAATTAGCGGTGTTCCGCGAAAAATTGAGGTGTAAGCAGTGGCAAACCAGAACAGCGGTTTAATGCTAGAAATCTTAAACAGAGACAGGACGATTCCCCAGATAAATCCGAGAAATGCCGACAGCAAGGTAAAAGTTAGCGTTACCCAAAGCCCGGACAAAATATAAGGCAAACTCGGCACGATTTTGCCAAAATCTAACCCGAACTTGGGCGCTACCGGAGGCTGATTTGCTTGAGCCTGTTCTTGCGGAATCGGCCGAGAAAACCACTTAGTAGCTAGTTCCTTAATTTGACCGCTGGCTTTCATTTGTTGGAGGACTCGGTTGAACTCTGGAACTAATCTCGAACCTTTGCTAAAGGCGATCGCCGAACCGCTTTCTTCAGTATTCGGGATTGTGTTAAATTCCAAGTCCGGGTTCGCGGCTGCATAACCCGTAGCGACAGTATCCTCGATCACTCCTGCGGCGATGCGGTTCGATTTAATTTCTTGAATGATGTCAGGAATTCTATTGAGGGCAGCCAGTTGCACACCGGGCATTTTTTTCACAGCTTCCTGCTGAATGCTTCCGAGTTGAACGCCTACTTTTTTCCCGGCTAAATCTTGAGCTTTGGTCAAATTGCTGCCTTTATTGGCGACAATTGTATTTTGAGCTTCGTAGTAAAGCTCAGAAAAATCAACATTTTTCTTCCTTTCTGCTGTGGGAGTCATTCCAGCCATGACAAAATCGGCTCTTCCCGCCTGCAAAGCGGGAATTAAGCCGTTAAAATCCATGCCAATTACTTTGAGTTCGTAGCCTAATTCTTTAGTAATATATTTGGCAATGTCGATGTCAAAACCGATGATTTCGTTGCCGCTAACAGCCGTATCTTTAAATTCATAGGGCGGGTAGTCTGGGGAAGTCGCCAGTGTTAAAGTCTTGTTGGCTTGGGCGTAGCTGGCGATCGCAATTAAACAAAAGGCGATCGCGATCGCCGCCGCCAGCATTGATTTTAATTTTAAACGTTTCATATCGAACATTGTCCTAAAACATCCCCTCGCCCACAAAATATACCACAAATCACAAACAAGCTACCATTCTCAAGGAATACATAATCCTGGGCGCACCGGTTGCCAGAAACCAAGTTTTATGAATAAAAAAAAGACCTGATTAGTCTTTAATAAGGAAAAAAAATGCTTGGGAACGTATTACTGTGTCCCGGAATAAAGATAGATAATTGTGGCACTATTTTATATTTACAAAATGTACATGATGCACAATTTCTAACAGTTTATAAACTCAATTCTGTCCGCAAAAATACCACCAATATTGTATTTTTATCATTGTTGTGAGCGGTATATTTAATTCTACCGTATATTCCATTTATACGGGATCTGCTGTATTCAGTACCTAAACAAAAAAAATAAATTTTCGATACACTTTTGTGTGAAAACACTTAAAGTTTATCAAAAACGTAATAGATTAAGTAGGAGAGTAGCCGCACGATTAGAGATGAGTAAAGCGTTAATTGCAAAAGTCTTAAAACACAAACAAACGACTGTCATGTTCAACCAAAAAAAACGCGTGGAAGCCTTAAAAGTGTGTTATACTCCTGCACAACTAAATTGGGCCAGATGGTGGAAAAATATCTTGATAGCACATGAGTCAGAATATTGGTTATTTGAGCCACAAGCAATCTGAATCTTCCTAGTATGATGTGTCTCTTCAGATAATAAAAAGTGCATCTGACGCGCACGCAAACAAAGACACGAGGTCACAGTCAGTCGGGCGATCGACACAGTGCAAATTTTGACCTGTTCCTTATTGAAATAAAGTAAAAAAAATCGATTAAAAAAAATCTTTTTTTGGGATTGCATAGGAATTTTATTGGGTTTAAACGAATTCACACACGTTCAATATATGGTAGTATAGTGTATAATTTACAACCATTTAAGATGGAACTTAGGTGACAGTTTGCCCAGCAACTAGCTTTAAAAAAGTAGTAGCATTAATGACGCTAAAGTGGTCTAGAAATGGCAAAAAATTAAATTTTTATTTTGATTTTTTTAGCACAAAACTTATGGAGGTTATCGTCGTTGTCATAGATAATATACCAGCTCATCACTTGGCGGTAATTAAACCATTTGTTCAAGTTGCTGGTTAACCGTGTTATAAATTTTTATCCTCCAAAATCCTAACTTGAATCAGAGCCAATTATGGATCACACTTAAAAGATTTTTTACGTCATTTATCGCTAACAACTACCAATATAATTGACATTTTACCTGCAACTGCACGCTTATTTTGTCAATACTAAGCACTTCAAAAACTGGTTAATCGCTGCTACTGTAGTTAATAAACCTGGAATACGCTGTCTATGAGGCCAGCGGACTTGCCCCGATTAGCAGTAGTCAAAATTATGTATTTTTATTAAGATTTTTTGCATACGTACGTATGCTGGGTATAGTTGACTTAAGAAAAAATGTGTCAAATAATCTGTTTGGGTTCATCAAGAACAAAGCCACAAATAATAGAGTCTGAATTAATAAATTTAAGACTTGCACATAAACCGAGTTGCTCTCATAAAAATCACAATCTTAGGTATTTGTACCGTCCAAGAAACTGTTTTTTTTGAGTTCGGGTATGCTAGTCCTGGATTTATGAAAAATTGTTAACTTTAGACCACAGGGTACACAGCCATGATATCAGTTTTATCAGCAGGATCGCTCCAACTTCCAAATCAAATCAACGCGGGCAATGAGAGTTTTGGGGAAAAGAGCGATCGCCCCAATAACCCCAGTACAATAGTATTTATCGATGCAGCAGTAGCAGACTATCAAAATCTCCTAGATGGAGTGAAATCGGGAGTAGAAGCAATAATTATCGACTCCCACATAGATGGAGTCGAACAAATTAGCGAAGTGCTAGCGAATCGCACTAATATTGATAGCATTCATCTAGTTTCCCACGGCGAACCGGGAAGCTTGCAACTCGGTAAAACCAGACTGTCTGTCGATAACCTAGAAGCTTATAGCAAGCAATTGCAGCAATGGCGGCGCGCTTTAACAATTGATGCAGACATCCTAATTTACGGCTGCAATGTAGCAGCAGCATCCCGCGCTTGTCAGAAAGTCCGCCAGGGAATTTATTCCCTGTCTCAAAGCGAAAGTTGGTGGAAACCGACTAAAAACAATTTCATTAAACAATCCTCTAAAGAGGACTTTTGCTATGAGACGGGGGTTTCAACCCCCGACGGACTCGATGAACCAGCCTTAGAAGACTTTTGCTATGAGACGGGGGTTTCAACCCCCGACGGACTCGATGAACCAGCCGTAGATGGTTTCCAATTCCTCCACCGCATTGCATCTCTAACCGGTGCAAATATCGCCGCATCCAAGCATCTCACGGGGAGTGCAAAATTAGGTGGCAATTGGGAACTAGAAGAAAAAATCGGCAACATTAAATCGCCCCTAGCGTTCGAGTCAAACGCGATGCAAAATTATGCGTCTGTTTTGGCTATTTATCGCGTTACTAATACTTCCGATAGCGGTACAGGTTCTCTAAGAGATGCGATCACCCAAGCTAATTCCACTCCCGGATTAGACACAATTAACTTTGAGATTTCCAACCCTGCTCCTTATACCATTATCCTTAATCAAGCCTTACCTGTCATCACCAGCCCAGTTATTATCAATGGCAAATCTCAAGGATATGTTGGCAAACCGATAATTGAACTTAATGGCAGTTTTGTACAACAACCAGGCTCCTCATCTGTAAACTCTACTTCTGTCACTGGTTTAGAGTTAGGCAAAAGCCCTTTTGGCGGCGCAGAAGATTCCAGTGGCAGTACCATTCAAGGATTGGTTATTAACGGATTTGGAAAGGGCGCAAATTTTACTGGCAACGGCATTCTGGTGACAACTAATAACAATACCATCCAAGATAACTACATTGGCACTGATATTAGCGGTACCACTGCTGTGGGGAACACTACCAGTGGGATCAGAATCCAAAATTACACTCAAAATAATCCTCCTAATGTCACGCCTATAACAGGTAATATTATCTCCCGCAACGTCATCTCGGGCAACGGCCTTACAGGCATATTTGTTGTGCAGGAAGGTGTCACAAACACCAAAATTACTGGCAACTACATCGGGACTGATACCACGGGGACAATAGCTTTAGGTAACAAGGGTGATGGCATTTTTCTCTTAGGCCAAAACTCGAATAATACTATCGGTGGCACTGCACCGGGAGAAGGTAATATCATTGCTAACAATAATGGCAGCGGTATTGAGGTTCTTAGTAAAAATGCCAACAGTAACACCATACAAGGCAATAGCATTTTTAACAACAAACGTTTAGGTATTGACTTAATCGGTAATAATGGCGTCACTCCTAACGATTTAGGCGACGCGGATACAGGCAGCAACAACCTGCAAAATTACCCCGTTCTGACCTCAGTTAGTAGCAATACAATCGGCGGCATTCTCAACAGCACTCCTAATGCCAACTTCCGCGTTGAATTCTTTGCTAATAGCAGTTATGACCCAGCAGGTGCAGGTCAAGGTCAAAATTTCCTTGGCTTCCAAGACGTTACTACAGATAGCGCTGGCAATGCTAATATCAACTTCGCCTACACTCCAGTAGCAGGCAAACAGGTTCTCGCTGCTACTGCTACTAACAAAACTACAGGCGATACCTCGGAATTTTCCCGTCGCAATCAATCTCCTATTAATTCAATACCGGGAAGAACCACCACCACTACAACTAACCCGAATAACATTACCATCAACAGCGGAGACTTTGTATATAACGTTTTAGCGACACCATATCCGTCTCCTATTAACGTTTCAGGTGTAACAGGAAAAGTAGACAGCGTTACGATCACTCTTAACAATGTTAAAACTTCTAACTCTGTCAATGGTGGACCGCAGAACATCAACCTCTTGCTAGTTGGACCTGAGGGACAAAATGTTGTCTTAATGTCTCACGTTCCATCTGAACCACTCAACAACGTCACACTGAAGTTGGATGATAATGCAGCCTCTTTTCTTTCTAGTTTTCCTGTTGTTACAGTACCAACTATCGCTTCAGGAACTTACAAACCGACTAACTATTCCCTGAACGGTTTTCTTGATGTTTATCCCTTTTTGTATAACAACAATACGCCAACACCGACAGGAGCACCAGAAGGGCCTTACGGTTCGACTCTTTCTGTTTTTAATAAAACTAACCCCAACGGCACTTGGAAATTGTATGCAGTTGATGCCAACCAAGAGAATGGTAAAGCTTCCAATGCTACTACTCCAGGAAATATTGCTAGTTGGAGTGTAGACATTGCGACTGATATCGGCAAAGAAACGACGAATCAAAATACTCCTCGCATCTTTTCTGCTAGCAACGGCAATAGTATCTCTGTATCGGATGCAGATAGCGAGTCGGTGGAAGTTAATCTCAGCGTTACCAGCGGGACTCTTACACTCAAGTCGCTGACGGGAGTTACCGGATCGGGGAATGGCAGCAACAGCCTAATTTATACGGGAAAAAAGGCTGATATTAATGCTGCTTTGGAGGGTTTAACTTATACGCCGAATCCGAACTTTGTGGGAACGGATACGCTGACTTTGACGACAAACGATCGCGGAGCTCCAGAATTAGGCGGTGCTCAAACCGATAGCGATCGTGTGAATATTACCGTCAACGCACTAACTCCGACGCCCACTCCACCGACGCCGACGCCCACTCCACCAACGCCGACTCCGACGCCCACTCCACCAACGCCGACTCCGACGCCCACTCCACCAACGCCGACGCCCACTCCACCAACGCCGACTCCGACGCCCACTCCACCAACACCGACTCCGACGCCCACTCCACCAACGCCGACGCCCACTCCACCAACACCGACTCCGACGCCCACTCCACCGACTCCGACGCCGACGCCTGAGGAAACTCCGACTCCGACGCCTGAGAAAACTCCGACGCCGACGCCCACTCCACCAACGCCGACTCCGACGCCTGAGGAAACTCCGACTCCGACGCCTGAGGAAACGCCGACGCCGACGCCTGAGGAAACTCCGACGCCTGAGGAAACGCCGACGCCGACGCCTGAGAAAACTCCGACGCCTGAGGAAACGCCGACGCCGACGCCTGAGGAAACTCCGACGCCTGAGGAAACTCCGACGCCGACGCCTGAGGAAACTCCGACGCCTGAGGAAACTCCGACGCCTGAGGAAACTCCGACGCCTGAGGAAACTCCGACGCCGACGCCTGAGGAAACTCCGACTCCGACGCCTGAGGAAACTCCGACTCCGACGCCTGAGGAAACTTCGACGCCGACGCCTGAGGAAACTCCGACGCCGACGCCTGAGGAAACTCCGACTCCGACGCCTGAGGAAACTCCGACGCCAACGCCTGAGGAAACTCCGACGCCGACGCCTGAGGAAACTCCGACGCCAACACCTGAGGAAACTCCGACGCCAACACCATCAGTACCTGTTGTTACACCAGGCAGTGATACTGATTGCATTTGCAATACTATTGAGTATCCAAAAGTCGATCGCCCAAACCAAGCTGACAATATTATCAACGGCAATGGTAGCAGTGCAATTCAGTTTGGTACACCGAAAAATGATGCTTTTTACGGCAGTCAAAATCCGAATATTTTCGATGCCGCTTTAGGCGATGACAACCTCTACGGCGGTGAAGAAAACGACATCCTTTACGGCAACCGAGGCAATGATTTTCTAGACGGCAAGAAGGGAGATGATATCCTTTTTGGTGGCAAGGGCAATGACATCATTGTTGGCGGTGAAGGCGAAGATATCATCTTCGGAAATCGCGGCAATGATTCAATAAATGGTAAAGAAGACGACGACTTAATTTTTGGCGGTGAAGGTGCTGATTTTATCGACGGTGGTAAAGGCAGCGATATCGCATTTGGAGGCAGAGGAAATGATATAATCTTCGGCAGCGAAGGCGAGGATTCTCTCTACGGCAATTTGGGTGATGATACTCTCTGCGGAGGTGCTGGCAATGATTGTCTGACAGGAGGTGCTGGCAATGATTTGCTAGACGGATGCGAGGGAAATGATACTTTGATTGGCGGCCAAGGTAATGATACTCTGATGGGCGGTTTGGGGGATGATAGTTTAATTGGAGGTGCTGGGAGCGATCGCTTTTTACTGTCAGCCAATTCTGGTATCGATATTATTGCCGATTTTGAAGATGGAAAAGATTTGCTGATGCTACATAAAGGCTTGACATTCGAGCAATTAACTGTTACCGAAAATAGCGGTGCAACAGTGATTCAGTTTGTGCAGACGGGGGAAATTATAGCTGTTTTAAATGGGGTTTCTGCTAGCAATATTAATGTGGCAGATGTCACTTTCATTTAGACTTACAGCAACCAGCCATCAGTTGTGAATTCCTTTGTCTCTTTCTTTCTCTGTATCCTCTGCGTCCTCTGCGGTTACTTTGAGAAGTATAATTTTAACCGCAGATCAACGCAGATGAACGCAGATGAACGCAGATTTATGATGTATATGAGTACACAGGGCGAAGCAATGTTCAGATCCTGCGATTGCTTCTTACTAATTACCTATTACTCCTTACCCATTATTAATTCTCCCTTGCCGTCAATCACTTCGCCGATCGCAAACGCACCAATTCCCTGAGATTCAAACCATTTAACAGCCTGTTCTACTTCCCTGGGAGCGACCAACAGCACAAACCCAATCCCCATATTAAAAGTATTGAACATATCTGCTGTTGCAACTTGTCCTGCTTCAGCAATCCACTGGAAAATCGGCAAATTTGGCCAGCTATTGCTGTCAATTTTCACAGATTGATTTCCTCCCAAACAGCGGGGCAAATTTTCCGGCAAACCGCCGCCCGTAATGTGAGCCATGCCGTGAATTTCTAGACCGCTCTTAATTGCTTCGAGGACTGGTTTAACATAAATTTTAGTCGGAGTTAGCAGCACTTCTCCTAAACTTTTGCCACCTAACTGTTCAGGCTGGGAATTCCAATCAAAACCGCAATCGCCCGCAATTTTTCTCACCAAACTAAAACCGTTGCTGTGCACGCCCGAACTTGCCAGCCCCACAGCCACATCTCCCACCTGCACCCGCGAACCGTCCAACAATTTGCTCTTTTCGACAATTCCCACGCAAAATCCAGCCAAATCGTACTCACCCGCTTGGTAAAAACCAGGCATTTCTGCCGTTTCTCCTCCGAGCAAAGCACAGCCCGCTTGCTTGCAACCGTCAGCTATCCCGGCCACCACCGCAGCTAATTGTTCGGGATTTAACTTTCCCGTCGCCAAATAATCGAGAAAAAAGAGGGGTTCGGCCCCGGATGTCAGCACGTCGTTGACGCACATCGCCACCAAGTCTATACCTACCGTATCGTGCCGATCGAGATTGTGGGCCAATTTCAACTTAGTTCCAACGCCGTCAGTACCCGAAACCATCACCGGCTCTTTTAAACCCTCCGGAACGCTGAAAAAACCGCTAAACCCGCCGAATCCGCCCAAAACTCCCGATCGGTGCGTACTCTTGACCATACTCCCGATCCGCGAGACAAAAGCTCTACCCGCTTCAACATCCACACCTGCTTCTCGATAATCCATAAGTCCGCCTGCATCGATTTCCAGTTTTTAGTTTATGCCCATAACAGTTGACAAACAGCTTTTTTAACACTAGCCATTCGGCAGCCCACGAAACACTCTAAATTTTTGTAAATTTTTGTAAACTTTTCTGGAATTGCTGAAACGGCTGTAAGCACTTGAACTCAAGCATTATCTGAGACCGATATCCGTCAATATTCGCTCGATTTTTGGTAAATTTCGTGCTGTGAGCGATCCCCAACCGTAAAAGTTTGTGGTAGTCTGTTGCAGTTCGTGAACAAAACACAAATTGCGGATCGAGTATGAGTTGTCAAGTGTTAGGGAAGTTTCCGCCCATTTTTTTTGCGGCTGAAGCATTAAAGCAAAAACGCACCCCGATACTTTGCTTTGACTCACGGGGGAATGGCGAAGGGCAACAGAGAAATCCTTGACGCCCGCCGCCAAACGGCCAATCCTCCAATCTCGGTTGGCAATGGCTATTCACAAAAATGGACGTATGAAGGAAAAATTTGTTGGTGGTCTACTCGCTGTCCTGTTAGTTCCTGTAGTAGGAACGGCATCCTCTTGTCACGCACAAGCAACAGATGTCGTCAATCAAAACTCTCAGGTTTCCAAGCAAGTAATTGCCACCCAATCGTCCCCGCAGTTAAACGCTACTCGGGTCGAAGCACAAAAAGTCGGACAGTATCAGTATCAAGCAAGAGCTGAAATTGCCCGAGACTCGATCGCCAAAATTCAGCCCCACGACTTAGGCGGGCGACAAGCAGCGACAGTCTACGTGCGAAACATTCCAGTCATCACCTTTCTGAACGCGAATCCGGAAACAAACAGGCCTTTGGAAGAAACGGGCGACAGCCAGGCCGATGCTACCAGTCCGTCGAAAGTAGCGGGCGCGAGAGAAAATCCAAAAGTCGGAAATATTGCCAGCAACTCCAACAACCAAGAACCCGATCCAGTGTGGCGGGCATCAAGCTTAGCAGCAAGACTCAACCAGCTAGCCCGCAACAACATCGATCCCAACAGCATTACCGTTAAGTGGGAAACAGGCGATCGCTACATTATTCAGGCAAACGGCGAGGACTTGGTAAACATCAACGCCGAAACAATCCTCCCCGACACCACCAGCGACTTTAGCCGAGACGCCCTGCAAGCAACCAATCGCCTCCGCCGGCTTCTGGGCAACGCCCCACCCCTGGAAGAAGTCGCAGGCCAACCCCAACCAGAACCCCCCGTGCTGTCTATGGGCCCAGTTCAAGTGCGCCTCAGCGGCTGGGCTTCCTGGTACGGCCCGGGATTTGACGGCAACCTCAGCGCCAGCGGCGAGCGTTTCAACCAAAATGATTTGACCGCAGCCCACCGCCATTTGCCCTTCGGAACTAGAGTCATGGTGAGAAATCTCGACAACGGCCGCACTGTGGTCGTCCGCATTAACGACCGCGGCCCCTATGTGGGCGATCGGCTCATTGACTTGTCCGCCGGTGCCGCCAGCGTACTGGGAATGATGAGCAGTGGCGTTGCGAGAGTGGAAATCGAAGTGATCGAACCGCAGCAACAAACAAAAGTTGAACGCTGAACGGTACTCTAAGGCAGAATACAAAAGTTATCCGAACTGTAGAAGGCAGAAAGTAGAATAAAACTCACATCTTGCATCATTACTTTGTGGAAGAGGCCCGAAAGCCTGTTAAGCGAGAATGGTGCGAGATGTCAAGCCGAAAAAATTATGACAAACAAATTCTGCCTTCTGCCGAATGCCTTCAGGAGATTCTACCGGTGCGCCTGTTTACTACCATTGCAGCACTTCGCTGCTACTTAAATTCACAAAAGTCTGCTGCACCTCATTTGACAGTCGGTTTGGTGCCGACGATGGGAGCTTTGCACGCAGGACATCTAAGCTTGATCCAGCGGGCAAGGCAAGAAAATGCGATCGTCCTGGTCAGTATTTTTGTCAACCCGCTGCAATTTGGGCCAACAGAAGATTTTCAAGATTATCCTCGGAATTTCGAGCAAGACCGGTGGCTGTGCGAACAAGCTGGGGTTGACGCCATATTTGCTCCCTCAGCAACCGAAATGTTTGGCAACCAAGCGATCGATTCCCTACGGGATAGCTTCGCCGCGCGTACAGAAACAGAGAAAACCGCCCAAAAACAGATTCACCTTTCATCCTTAACTCAAGTAGTCCCGCCACCGGCGATGACATCGGTTTTGTGCGGCAAGGCAAGGCCCGGTCATTTTCAGGGCGTCGCGGCAATTGTTACTAAACTTTTGAGTTTGGTGCAGCCAACAAAAGCTTATTTCGGGCAGAAAGATGCCCAGCAGCTAGCAATTATCAGGAAGCTGGCTGTTGATTTTAACTGGCCTGTAGAGATTGTCGCTTGTCCGATCGTCCGCGAAGAGTCGGGACTGGCAATGAGTTCTCGCAATCAGTATTTAACAGCAGAGCAAAAACAGCAAGCCTCCGTACTCTACCGCGCGCTGCAACAAGCGTCGGAAACTTTTGCTTCACCCGACCGCAGCGCCGCAGCCGCACTCGCTGCGGTGCGCGCAGAAGTGGCAGGAGAACCCGCAGTAAAGATCGAATACGCCGAACTCGTCCATCCCGACACTCTAACGCCGTTGCAGGTTGTTGAAACTGCGGGACTTTTAGCCGTGGCAGCCAGAGTCGGCTCTACTCGCTTGATTGACAATATAATTCTCAGGAATCGCCGACCAATTGTGGCGATCGACGGCCCGGCGGGAGCTGGCAAATCTACCGTCACTCGCCAAGCAGCAACAGCTTTGGGTCTGTTTTATCTGGATACCGGCGCGATGTATCGGGCGCTGACTTGGCTGGCATTGAAAACAGGCACGCCGATTTCCGACGAATGCGCGATTGCCGAATTAGTCAGCTCTAGCTATTTGGAATACAACCTCGATCCGGCATCTTTGATGCTGAAGATTAATGGCGAAGACGTAACCGAGGCAATTCGCAGTTTGGAAGTGACATCCCGCGTCTCGGAAATGGCGGCAATTCCCGCCGTGCGGCAGTTCCTGGTGGAGGAACAGCGGCGCTGCGGCACAAAAGGCGGAATTGTGGCAGAAGGCCGCGATATCGGCACTAACGTGTTTCCCGATGCGGAACTAAAGATTTTTTTGACTGCTTCGGTACAAGAGCGATCGCGCAGGCGGCTGTTACAACTTAAAGACACCGATCGGGCTAATATTAGCTTGGCCCAATTGGAGCAAGACATCGCCCTGCGGGACGAAAAGGACAGCACCCGCGAGGTTGCACCTTTGCGCAAAGCGGCCGATGCTGTGGAAATTCAAACAGACAATCTGACTGTTGCTGAAGTTATCGATCGGATTGTCGGCTTGTACAAGGAGAGAATCGGCCCTAAAAGTTAATTTTACGACGGTGAGGGCGGGCGATCGCCCTCATATCAAATCCGGTTAAACTCACATCTTGCACTATTCTCAAGAACAGGCAAGATGCCTGTTCCACAAAGACTAGATTTTCTTGTGGAACAGGCATCTTGCCTGTTCCTAAAAAGCTTATTGACCATGGTGCAAGATCTCAGGTTAAACCAACTTGCAGTGTCAGGTAGGGACGCGGGCCGATGCGAGCTGAGTCCCTCACACTCACAATATCGTGCCATGAATCCGATTTGAGCGCCGTCCCCCTGGCGAGGCAAAAAGTTCAACCACCCCCCGTCTGCATGGGTTAGGGGATGTCTGCCGCACAAATCTTAAATTTTTTTATCCGGACGGACTTCCCCGCGATCGGTTATTTCCAGTAGCATTTTTACGGACTGTCCAATTTAAGATTATCCTCTTAAGTGGATTAACTTGATATCAACATAAAATCTCAAATTAACTGTGCAAGGTGTGAAGGAGAGAATGACGTGACAAAATTGAAACTGCTGTGGAGGCGGCGAAAAACTTTAATCGTTGCTTTTATGGCCGCCACAGGAAGTTTTTTGCTGGGTGTGACGCTGCCGATTAACTTGCGGGCAAATCAGCCATTGGAACCGATTCAGGCGCAAGTCTTGGCCGTATCCCAGTCGCAAGAACAACAGCCGACCTCCAATATTAATCAGTTTTCCGAGGCGATCGCCAATCGAGTAGAATTTTCCCAACAAGCTCTAGCCCAAGTGCAGGCAATCCGCTTTCAATCAGCCGTACCGTCGCAGTTTAAAGGTACAACCATTCGTGAGGCCAAACTCGACTCCCAGCACAAGGCGATCGCGCTGACATTTGACGACGGCCCCTGGCCGAAAACAACTACACAAATCCTAGATATTCTCAAGGAAAACAATATTAAGGCTACATTCTTCTGGGTAGGAAGATACCTGCAATCTTATCCCGAAATTGGGAAACAGGTCGCAGCAGCAGGTCACGCGATCGGCAACCACACTTGGAACCACGAATACCTTAAGTATAACGAATACGGTGCCGCTCGCGAGATCGATCGAACTTCATCCTTAATAGAGGAGTTGACCGGCGTCCAAACATCGATTTTTCGCCCGCCTGGAGGCATTTTAAACAATGGATTGGTAGCTTACGCTCAAAAGAGAAACTATGCAGTTGTGATGTGGTCTGCTGATTCTTTTGATTGGCGCACTCTTACGGAATCTTTGATGGACAACGTGATGAGGCAGGCAAATTCCGGCGGCATTGTGTTGATGCACGACGGCGGCGGCAATCGATCTAGAACTGTAAAAGCTTTGCCTGATATTATTGCTCGATTGAGAAAGGAAGGCTACATTTTTGTAACAGTTCCCGAGTTATTGCAGATGCAAGAACAAGAGTTAAAACACCAAGAAACCGCACAAAAATAAAAATTTGTCAAAGTGGGAATTTCCACCATTTTTCCATTTTTTTGTATGGAGATGGCTCTATTTTTCAGAACGAGGGCTATCTTCAACCACACAAATCGATCGACAATCGCTAGGCTATAACAGAGCATCAGTTCGATCGCCAGTCGATCGCGTACCAGCCATGACCCAAAGTCTCAGTGCGACAGGGTTGCCCCCCGCCTTCCCGGATCACACCCAGCTCCCCGAATCCGACGGCACGTTTGTGAAGAACTTCCAAGCACATCCCCAGAGTATCCTGCTCACCGACTCCCTAGAAAGCACACTGCAAACACTTCACCCCGACGGACAATATGCGATCGGGCAATCGGGCGGGATATACTGGCGCGAAACCGACCCACCCGAACGCGGAGCCGAAGCCCCTGACTGGTTCTACGTGCCCAACGTTCCGCCTTTGTTAGACGGAGAAATTCGCCGCTCTTACGTGCTGTGGCGCGAGTATATGGTGCCCATAATTGCGTTCGAATTAGCCAGTGGGGATGGTTCCGAAGAACGCGACAACACCCCCTTATCTCGATCGCCAGAAGGTATTGCTCAGAAGCCAGGGAAGTTTTGGGTATACGAACAGATTATCCGCATCCCCTACTACGCCATCTATACAATTAAAACCAGCCAACTGGAAGTCTACAACTGGGTGAACGCCCGCTATCGCCTGTTAGAACCGAACGATCGCGGACATTACCCGATCGACCGCATGGGAGTAGAGTTAGGCGTATGGGAAGGCAGCTATCAAAATCAGACACAGCGGTGGTTGCGGTGGTGGGATAACCAGGGGAATTTGTTGCTGACGGGGAGCGAGCAAGCTCGACTCGAACGCCTCCACACCGAACAGGAACGCCAGCGGGCTCAAGCCGATCGTCAACGAGCCGATCGTCAACGAGAGCAAACACAACGAGATGCCATCCCCCAACTACTGGCAATGGGTTTAACCGTCGAACAATTTGCCCAGGCGCTTTCTCTGTCGGTGGAAGAGGTGCAGCGATTGGGATAAAGCTCTGCTTCTTTGTCCTTGCTATTACAACAACTTCTCCATAAATACACGACATGGACTATCGTTGTATCTCTCAATTGGATAAAAGCCAAGCTTCCTATAAAGTTTGAGTGCGTCTGGTTGTCGCTCTTCGTTTGCTAAGTCAAGCCTAATCTTCCGATAACCTGCAGCGAGTGCGAAATCAAAGAGTATTTGAGCCATTTTCCAGCCTAACCCCTGTCCTCGATACTCTTTGAGAAACCACATCCGCTTAAGTTCGCAGATTTCATCATCGAGTTTTCGGATTGCTCCTGTGCCTACAAGCTGCTCACCCTCAACCAATACCAAGAACGTGCCGTTATTGTCGAAATAGTGCGATCGTACATTGTCAATATCAGACATCGAATCATAGCCCCTCAACTCATCCTCGGTTAGTACGCCATCCCAAATTTCTAGACATACCGCAATGACTACTTGCTTGGCTTGTTCAATTTGATGTTGCTGGATTGGTTTAATCTCAACCACTTGCTTTGCTTTAAATTGTCACTACATAACCCAACCTAACATTAGTAGGACTTACGCATAAATATCAAAGCAACCAGGTTTTTCACGAGTGTTAAAATCTCAAATCTAGTATTTCCGTAAAAAACCTGGTTTCTGGGTAAGTCCTTATCAGCTTAACTGTGATTTTCCTACCAACCGCACCTTAATTTTAGCCATATTACCAATTTAGGCTTGAATTTAAGGGCAAATTTTGCAACTGAGAATTCACCCAATTAGCCGCCGCCAAACCCGATCGCAAAGCAGCTTCTATTTGACCTTCCCCGCACAAATCCCCCGCACAAACCAGCGGCAAAGTCCCCTCCGCCGCCAAACAAGAAACAGGCAAAGGATTTCGACAAAAAGCATAGCGCCAGCGGTGAACCTGCAACCATTCCGGCTGCTTCAGCCAAGGGATTAAATATTCAGAAGTGCGATCGAGCAGTTCCTGACCGACAGTTTCCAAATCAGCAGCTTCTAAATAGCGTTCTGCAAAATTTGCGCTGCTGTGAACCACAAACACCGGCTGCTGCTGAGCGAGCCGCTTGCTGCTGTCCAAACCAACCCAAGCTAAATCAGAATTATCGGGAAAAGAAACAGATTTCCACTGCGGATTTAGATTACTTAAATCTTGCTGTTTTGCCGCAGGATAGCCACCCATAACCGTAATGCAAGGCTCGTACTCCACAGAACGCAATTTGTCAAGAAAATCAGGTTTAAAACCCATTTCCGAATTCAAAAATATTAAAGCTTGAGGAGCCGGAATTGCTACTACAACGGCCTTAGCAATCAATTCTTGAGGCGTCTGTAAATTGTCATCCGTAACTTCTAGGGAAAGATGCCACATTTGGTTATCTGTAGTAGAAATAGCTTGTACGCGGCGACCAAACCAAATTTCTACACCCTGGGCCAGATACTTACCCACAGCATTCATTCCAGCAGGTGCGACATAACAAGAACTAGGAATAGCAGAAAGTTTTCCCTGTCTGAATTCCCAGACACTATCAGTCCAGAGTTTGAGGATATCCCGATCGACCAAAACCTCAATTAACCCCTGCACCGCATCCCCCTGCGGTTCCAGATACCGCGCCCCGTGATCTGCCCTAGTACCCTGTACGCGGCGGGTAGCAACACGTCCCCCCGCGCCGCGAGATTTCTCAACAACAGCCACAGAATAACCAGCTTGACGCAACCGTTGAGCGCAACTCAGCCCCGCCATACCCGCACCAATCACCGCAACATCGAACATAATTGAACTTTCAGATACATTACTTACCGGACTTTTTCTAGGAAATAAGCCGGGAGCTGATTTCTTAACTTGCAGTTAGTTTGCGATAGCAACGAGTCGTGATTAAATAAGGATGAAAAACCTCTATAAAATTCGACTGAAGTTGAGTAAAAAATTTGTTTATTTCTTCCTCGTCTTCTAGGTGAAAAGGAAATTCTTGATTAAAACCTTTAAAGAAATACCAGTTAAGGATAATCTTCCCTGACGGAGCCAGCATTTGGTAAAAATTCATCAATTGCTGACTTGGATTTAGTAAATGTTCCACCACATCCAAACAAATAATCGCATCGAAAACTTCCGTCGGGGATACTTCCAGACAACAGGAAATTTTGTCACTCAATCCTAACTTAGCAGCTCGGCTTTGAACAAAATTGCAATTTATGGGGTTAATATCGCAATAGACTACTTGTTCTACTTGAGGACAAAGAGCTGCTGCAATAGCATGAGTGCCAATACCGCCGCCAAAATCTAAAACTCGACCGGCAGCCATATCTGATATTAATGTTAAAGTGCCTCCTATGTAATCCTGATTGGACATATGCCAAGCTCCCAGCTCAAATAGGTAAGCTTGTCCGACTCTATCGCGATAAAACTCGCTAGCTTTTTCCCAATCAAAATCCCGATGACCTATTTCTTTTAGTGATTGTTGACCGACGGCTAGCTCTTGTTCAATTGTTTCTAAATCTAAGTTTAAAAAATCCTGTAGATGCTGCTTGAGATTGAAAGTATCTTGCCAATATGCCTGCAAAAAAGACGGTGCGACAGAAGAAGACATCATTTACCTTATTCTAAAAAACCTCAACTCATTATAGGATTAACTGACCTTTTTGAACAGAAGTACACTAAATTATTTTTCCTTTGTTTATAGTCAATAAAATAGTGGGGGTTCAGGGCGAAGGTTTGACTCTTCAAGCTGCGGGGTTGCAGACGTACCTAGGGGTTCCGGGTTGGCTGTCGGGCATCTAAATTGTATTTTTAGGGAGGGCGGGATACCCCAAACTTGACTCTAAAATTTAGAGGCGCGTCCGCTTATCAACGTAGCTGCTGAGGTTATGGCTTCTAGCAGTCGGATATTCTGTGCAAAGCCTGTCGATCGTCCTGCGCCAGGTAGTAGAATAAGGGCTGGCACGAATCGACAGGTAAGACCAGTTTAAAAAAATGTAGCGCTCGGTAAGTTCCACAGGCGATCGTTACTAAGCAGCAATCTAAAATCTAAAATCTAAAATCTAAAATCGAATAGGGGAGGGCAAAATTTTGGACGAACTCAGAGCAGCACTCGAATTGACAACAGAAGAAGAATTGCAGCAACTAACAGAACTTCTGTTCAGCCGCAAGTTTAACCCTTTAGATTACGTGCAAACCCCCGCACCCATAGACGTACAAAGTCGCGATCGCGAAGCATGGCTCGACGCCGTAGAACAGCGGTTTCGCTATCTTGCAGCCGACGGGTTGACGGTACTCCGAGGGCGAACCCAACAAGTAACTTACAGACAAGCACTAATTCAAGTTTGTCGCTATCTCAAAATCCCTTACCCCAGACAGTTGTCAACGACTGACTTAGAGGCAGAAGTATTTCTGCATTTAATGGGCCGCGCGTGGAAGCGTTTGCCTGCAGACGAACAGCAAGCGCTGACACTGCGCGTACAGCGAGCGATCGTTGATTCTAAACTCTCAGAACCCTTGCCAATTTCTGCTGAAAAAGACCCGCTGGGTTTACTGTTCAAAGGCGGCAGCGCTTTAGCTGTTAGTTCCATCTTAAAACCAATGCTGCTCAAACTAATGGCAAATCAATTTGCGCTGCATTTTGCCACCTATCAAATGGCAAAACAAGGAGTGCTTGCAGGCACTGCAACTGCAGCAACCCAGTTTCAAAATTATGTCGCAATTCAGACGGCGCGGCGCGGTATGGCGGTGAGTGCGGCTCGTTACGGTGCGACGCGGAGCGTATTTTCGTTGGTCGGCCCGGTGATGTGGACTTGGTTTTTAGCGGATTTGGGTTGGCGATCGATTTCCACGAACTACGGCCGCATTATCCCGACCATTTTTGCCCTAGCTCAAATACGCTTGACGCGATCGGAATGCGTTTGGGAACTAGCTTAACGATTGTAGATTGTAGATTGTAGATTTGAGATTGGGAGTGTGGGTGAATATCAAAAATCGGTTGAAATTAGCTGCCAAACAGACAGCCGAAAATCTCAAGTCTCGCCTCCAAAAACATCCAGATCCCCGCCTGGAAATCCCTTGGAATTTCGCTCAAGTGGGGATGCTGATTTTTCCCTTAATTCCGATTTTGGGAGCTTTAGGTTTATTCCTGGGGTTAGCTGGCACTTGCAAGCAAAAGTTCCGTCAAATTAGTCGCCGCCCGCTGAATCGAGGATTTGCAATTCTGAGTGCGCTGCTAGTCATCACAGCCGTTTTTGGTCACAACCGCATTGAGGCTTTTATAGGGTTGTACAATTTCTTGCCGTTCTTTATATTGTTTGCCACTTTCAGCAGTTTAATTAAAACTCTGCCTCAATTGCGGCAATTGTCTTGGATGATTGTAATTAGTTCAATTCCAGTGATAATTTTAGGCCTGGGACAGCAATTTTTAGGCTGGAGTGGCATCGATCAATTGCAGCCTGTTTTTGGCTGGGTACTCGAACCCAAAGGCAATCCCCCCGGCCGCATGGCGTCTGTATTTATGTACGCTAATATTTTAGCTTGCTATCTGACAATTGCTTTTATTTTAGCACTGGGACTGTGGATGGAAGAAGTCAGTGGTCAGTTGGCAGTTGTCAGTCGTCACCAATTACCAATGCCCAATGCCCAATGCCCAATGCCCAATGCCCAATTCCTATTTTTAAGTTTTGCAGTAATCGGAAATGCTGTTGCTTTGATTTATACTAATTCTCGCAATGCTTGGGGACTGGCAGTTTTGGCAGTTTTGGCTTTTGCACTTTATGTGGGTTATAAAAAATTATTAGCTGCTGTTTTTAGTGTGGCTAGCACAGTTTTTTTGTCGGCTTTTGGCCCCGAACCTTTACGGCACTATTTACGAATAATTGTCCCCGCTTTCTTTTGGGCTAGACTCACCGACGAGATGTTTCCAAATCGGCCAACTGCTACTTTGAGAAAAACTCAGTGGGAATTTGCTTGGTCGATGACTCAGCAGCGTCCTTGGACTGGTTGGGGATTGCGAAATTTTACGCCTCTCTATCAAGCTCAGATGCAACAATGGCTCGGTCATCCTCACAGTTTGATACTGATGTTGACTGCGGAAACGGGAATACCCGCCACGCTTTTGTTGTTTGGTTTAGTTGGTTGGGTTTTGGCTAGGGGTGTTTTGCTGCTGGCAAATTGGCCGCTTTTTCCTGCGGATATCAAACAGGAAAAAATAGCAACACTGGAAACAGCGAAAAATGCTTTAGCTATCAATCAAAAATCAATAATTAATAGCACAAGTCAGGTGAATTGTCAAAATGTAATAGCGGCCGATAGCCTAATTTTTTTCAGTTATTTATTAGCCTTCGCCGCCTGTACGCTTTTTAACACTGTAGACGTGACACTGTTTGATTTCCGCCTCAATACTACAAGCTGGTTGCTGTTAGCCGCAATTTGCGGAGTCAGCCAGAGGAAATAGGCGATCGCGGATTGGAGTCAGAACCTAGAAAGTTATTGATAACAAATAACCAATAACCAATAACAACTACTAACAGTCAACAGTCAACAGTTAACTGTTGACTGCCAACTGACTTCCTTTATTCCACCGTCACCGATTTCGCCAAATTGCGCGGCTGATCCACATCCAAACCCCGACGTGCCGCAATGTGATAAGCCAACAATTGCAGCGGAATCACTGTCACAATCGGCGACAATAATTCATCCACCAAAGGCACCGGCAAAATGTGGTCAAAAATATCGGCTTCCGCCATACCTTGCTTCGGCGTGACACCAATTAAACGGGCGTCGCGGGCCTTCGCTTCTTGAGCGTTGGAAAGCACTTTTTCGTAGACGCTTCCTGGCATGGCGATCGCCACTACAGGCACTTTCGCATCCAAAAGGGCGATCGGGCCATGTTTCATCTCTCCCGCCGGATATCCTTCGGCGTGAATGTAGCTAATTTCCTTCAGTTTCAGCGCCCCTTCCAAAGCAATCGGAAAGTTAATTCCCCGCCCCAAAAAGATAAAATCTTGGGTGTCTGTAAACTGGTGGGACAATTCCTCCACATACTGTTCTTGAATCTCCAAAAACTTCTCAATTTCGGCCGGCAACTGGCGCAAACCAGCAATAATTTCTGCTAATCTATCCGTGCTGATTGTTTGCCGCTGGTGCGCCAAATCCAAAGCTAAGAAATAGAATGCCATCAACTGAGTGACAAAAGTTTTAGTGGCTGCAACGCCGATTTCTATACCGGCGTGGGTGTTGATCACGTGCGGCATCATGTGGGCGATCGAACTTTCGGTTCTGTTAGTAATGCCTAACATTCTCGCCCGGAATTTATCAGTAAAACCCGCGCGGCGCTGCTGTTCCATCCCCAAAGCAGCCAGCGTGTCCGCCGTTTCTCCCGACTGAGTTACCCCAATAGTTAAAGTATTTGCTGTTAGCGGTGCCGGTGCGTAGCGGTACTCCGAAGCGTACTGCACCGCAGTCGGAATATTAGCTAATTGTTCCAACAAATATTTGCCAATTAGCGAGGCGTGCCAGCTCGTTCCGCAGGCGAGAATCGAAATTTGTTCGACATCCGCGCAAAGTTCTTTGGGCAAGTTGAGATTGATGGGAGAGCGGGGATTTCCCGGCTGCCACTCGCTGTCTAAATAAGCCTCCAAACAAGCTCGGACTACGGCGGGCTGTTCGTAAATCTCCTTGTGCATGAAGTGTTTGAAGCCTTGTTTTTCGACTAAAACCGGACTCCAACCAAGGATGCGCGGGCTTTTTTTCAGCCTTTCTCCTGCAAAGCTGTAAACTTCTACTCCCATCGGAGTTAGCCTTGCCAATTCGCCATTTTCCAACGACAAAACAGTGCGGGTGTGAGATACTAAGGCCGGCGTGTCGGAAGCGCAGAAAAATTCACCGGCACCAAAGCCAATCACCAAAGGAGCTTGCTGTCTGGCGACAATTATTTCGTCGGGAAAATCGGCGCAAATAACGGCGATCGCAAAGGCTCCTTCTAACCGATTTATCACCTTGGCAACGACTTCCAAGAACGACAAATCAGCAATTTTTTCTGCTTTTTTTTCTTTTCCTTCTTCCTTATCCCTTTTAATTTCGGCAAATAACTCAGCTATTAAATGAGGAATAACTTCTGTATCGGTATCCGAGACAAATTTATGTCCCTTTGCTTTCAATTCTTTCCGCAAATCGCGATAATTTTCGACAATACCATTTTGAACTACCGCAATTCGCCCGCTATTATCCATGTGAGGGTGAGCGTTATATTCTTCAGGCTTGCCGTGAGTGGCCCAGCGGGTGTGTCCGATGCCGATGGGAGCCGGAGAGTCTATCTCTGCTAGCTTTTCCCGGAGGTTGTGCAATTTGCCCTTTGCTCGGATGCAGGTAATTTCTCCTTCGGAGATGGTAGCGAGGCCCGCTGAATCATAGCCCCGGTATTCTAGTTTCTCCAATCCTGCTAGCAAAATCTCGCTTGCTGCTTGCGTGCCGATATAGCCAACGATTCCGCACATTTAACGTACTACTCCTGCTTAGCGATCGCAATAAAACTCAAGTTTTATCATTTTTACCTTCTTCCGGCCCCAGAATGCAGATTCCGCGACAAAAAAGAGGGGGCGATTAAATTGCCCCCTCTCTTGTGCCCGTAATTCGATCGGTGTGTCGATCGATATTTAGTAGGCTAGACCCATACTGCGAGTTGTTTCTGCTCCCAGGTAAACCCGGATGCTCAGAAAATCGGTAGGGCAAGCAGTTTCGCACCGCTTGCAGCCTACACAGTCTTCGGTGCGGGGAGAGGAGGCAATCTGAGCTGCTTTGCAGCCATCCCAGGGCACCATCTCCAAAACGTCAGTCGGACAAGCGCGGACGCATTGAGTGCAGCCGATGCAAGTATCGTAAATTTTGACTGAATGAGACATTGAATAAAGGCTCCCAACGAGTCACTAAAAATTTGCTGCCTCTGCGAATTAACAGATTTGACGGTGAGGTGCCACCGCTATAGCCTGCACAGAGAATTAAAGGTTAGTCTACCGCAGTGCTTGGAAGCACTTCGCGAAAAAGCGACAAAACTTCACAGTTATTCACGCTGGGACTCTGATAGAACCCATTTGGGATCTCAATCGTTCGCCAACCGTTTGAGCATCAGCCTGATGAAATACAAATTGAGTTTTGCATTGGCATTGGTGAGAGTCTGTTCAAAGTTCTTGACTAAACTCTTACAGCTTTACATCCAAGGATTTGACCGTTCAATCACGAGCGCGAAGTGCCACCACGACAAATCCAGTTTTCCCCTCCAGCGCCATTTTTTCGGCTTTCGTTAGTTTCCGTGCCAGTTTAAACCGGATCTGGGTCATAATCTGGGGATAGAGTTTTTACTTTCTCTGGCATGAGCCGAGCCGGGTGATACCTCTTGCCCTTGCAGAACGATCGTCTTCGGGATATTGACGAGCCCGAGTGTTAAAGTAATCGCAGTGGTGAATCAACATTTCAATCAAGCCACAATCATCGAACACACTGGTTTTTGTGCAAGGGATCTGAGATATTGCACCATTATAAATAACTCTTCTATGGGCGGGCTCTCCTGCCCACCCCACAAGAAAATGCACTTGTTGTGGAACAGGCATCTTGCCTGTTCTTAAGAATGGTGCAAAATGTGCAATGGATAAAAAACGGCAAGCTGACTGTTATCAACGGCTAGATGTTGTTTCATGCCATTGGTGCATTTGTAATGGCAAAAGCCTTGAGACTCGACACTCGCAAATTGCACGTATTTTTTACGGCTACACGGAGCTATTAGAGGATTTCTAAGCTGTCGCGCATTTAAATTGCACGTACTCGGCGGGCGGGACGCCCACCCCACAAGAGTTTTATTGTTTTTTGACATACAATTTAAATCCAGAACAGCTTAGCCGTTTGTCAATCAATTTTACGCTGTGAGGTAATGAAAGGAGATCGGGGAGCCAAGAAGAAACCGACGAGACTAGCAAAGAGAATCGGTGTAAAAGTGCTAAATCCTGTCAATTTGGCGAGTAGCAGAGTTGTACTAATTGGAGTTCGAGTAACTGTTGAATTCAGAGCAGCCATTACACAAATCATTGCCAGAGTCTCGTTGGATGCGGGATTAATGATAGCAATTGCCTTTCCTAAACAGGCTCCTATAAAAAAGAGTGGGATGATAATTCCCCCCCGCCAGCCTCCATTTACGGTCGTACTAATGGCAAACACTTTAGCAATAACTAAAGTTAAGACAAATCCCAAAGAAAAGTTTCCCTCAACTATTTTTTCAATTTGATGTTCACCAAAGAAACGAGTGAGCGGAAATAAAGCTGATAAAACACCAAGTGCTAGTCCAGCTAAAGTAGTTCGCACATAGATTGGACTGCGTATTGAATCAAACAAGCGACCAACACTGCGAAATACAGCGATAAAAAACCACCCCATAATTGCCCCTACGATTCCATAAGCAATCGCTGCGGCAAAGTCATACAGGCTGTCCACATTGTATTGAGGAAAATGCCAGGTAGGACCAATTCCTAGCTGGGTAATTGCTACAAAGATGGTGTAACTTGCACAACTTGCCACAACCGCAGGCAATATTGCTTCAAAATACTCCACAACATTCTGATGGTGCAGGATTTCTAAAGCAAAAAAAGTACCGCCCAAAGGAGCACCGAATAAAACTGTAAAACCAGATGCCATGCCAGCAATACTCAAAGTTCGCAGTGCCTCTCCGCTCAATTGAAAGCGATCGGCTAACCACGTACCAATTGAACCTGTTACTTGCACCATTGGTGCTTCTGGACCAGCACTGCCTCCACTTGCAATACTGATTAGCGACGACAGAATCATCGAAGGATTCTCCTTCATTGGTAATCGCCCACCATTGAGATGAATATTGTCAATAATCAACCCTATTTCGCCAGGATTTCCCAGCCAATGAATGAGCAAACCGATGAGCAAACCCGCAAGGGGCATGATGATTAGTAGAGAAAGTCCACTAAAATATTCAAATCCCAGCATTATGTAAGACAAAAATATCCAATAACTTGCACCAAACAAACCACAAATGATTCCTAGCATTGCCCATAGGAATACCGAACGTGTGAGATTTACTGGGTTTCGTTTCATTGTTTACTCCTTGTCTCTAACTAGGAAGTTAGGAAGTCTTAAAAACTATTTTGTATAATAGTATACTGTTTTTTTGTCTGTATCTTCTATTCACTCAAAAATGTATGAGCCCGATCGAGCTTTCGGCTCGCGGGCTCTGTATAATTCCGATCTAACCGGATTTGATTTGAGAAAAAACTCAAGTCTTTATGCCAATTTCCCAAAGTTGTGCAACAGTTGTAAGGATTTGTTGTGTGATATTTTGGCTTGTAGCAAGGATTTGGGTGCAGTAGCCCCTCTACCAACTGTTGCAAACTTTTTGATAATTAGTATTGCTGCAAAGCGGTGCAAATCGATCGACTAAAAGCCTAATTTTTCTAACACGGGCTTAGTTGAAACAATATGTCGATCGATCCCTAGTTTTTTTGGCTCCACACCCAAAGCCAAAGCCACCAATTGCGAAAAATGCAACACCGGCAAACTCAATTTGCGCCCGATAACTTTTTCCACCTCCGGCTGTCGCGAATCCAAATTCAAGTGACAAAGCGGACAAGGCGTTACCATACAATCAGCGCCATTGTCAAGAGCATCTTGAATATGTTTGCCTGCCATTTGAAAAGATTGGTTAGTGGCATAACTCGCCAACGGCCAGCCGCAGCACTGCGTCCGCCCTCGATAATAAACCGGAGTTGCCCCGATCGCCCGAAATACATTTTCCATCGATTCGGGTTGGTGCGGGTCATCGTAAAGCAGCTTATCCTGAGCTCGCAGCAAGTAACACCCGTAAAAAGAGGCGCACTTCAAACCGGAAAGCTTGCGGGTGACTCGCTTCTGCACCTCGTCGAGCCCGTAATCGGCAACGATCGCCCACAACAGATGTTTCACCTCGGTACTGCCTTGATAAGGCGAACAGCCTTGTTTTTTGAGTAAACCGTTGACTTTTTCTATGTAGTTGGGATCGGTTTTTTGGCAATCCTTGAGGCGATCGTCCACATGACCGATTACCCCTTGACAAGTGCTGCAATGCGTCAGCAAAGGCAGATTCAGTTCCTCAGCCAAAGCTATATTGCGGGCGTTGACGGTATCTTCCAGCAACTGCGAATCTTCCTTGAAAGTGCCAGAACCGCAGCAAGAAGCTTTTTTGAGTTCCACCAGTTCGATGCCCAAGGCTTGAGTCAGTGCTTGAGTAGAAAGGTAAAGTTCGCGGGCGGCCCCTTGGGCGACGCAACCGGGAAAATAAGCATATTTGAGATTTGGGGATGGCATAATTGTTGCTGCTGGGGAGACAAGGCAAGGGACAAGAAAGGAGAGCGAGCCAAGTTGGGATGCTTCCTGCTTCGTTTACCCTCTCCATATCCTTACCTAGTTTTAGACAATTATTATCGATGAGGACGCAGTTTTCAGGTTGGTGGCGGGGCGATCGCGCTAATCTGCTTAAGGCGCTTTTGGAAAAATTGGATCGCTGATGGTTCGTCTAGACACTGGAAGCGATCGCACCGTCAAAGTTATGTATCTGCGATTACTGCTGGGTAAGCAAAAGTGAGTTACTAAGTTTGTCAGTTCGGAATGGCGAAGGGCGATCGCACTAGCATAAGTAATTGTTAGGCGATCGAGCATAACACATCGTTACAGCCGACCCATTAGAGTGTTATGATTCAAGAGTCAATAAACCAGGGTGGCTGAACAAAACCGTTAGCTTGCTGGGTTATCGGTTGGACTGTACTTCAATGCTGTCGGTAGTTGCAAAATCATCTGGTTCCAGACATAGCGGTAGTTTAGGATACTGCTTTTCATCTCAGCCAAGATGTCAAATTATGCAGTCGGGCAAACCACAATTCCCCCAAACCGTCACAATTTACAAAGCTCCTCAAAAAGAGCAAGGGCAAAAGTTACTGGAGGAGGGGTTTCAACCCACTGATTTCTCCTACAGTTCTCCCTACCTTGATGGGAGTTGCTACTTTGCTGGTCCAAATGACAGAAGTATTGCCGAGGAGTTCAATCAAAACTTTAAGAAGGCGTTCTTGAAGTTTTGATGCTCGGGCAAGCTACGATCTAGATTTCAAAACGCTTGAGTATCGCTAGGATAAAAATGACGATTGTGAGCGGATTGAGGTAGTCCTTACCGGCCGATACTTCCTAAATATGAATGATTTGGAGGGAATTCAATAATGTTAAACTCAATAATGTTCGACTGGCAACAGTTAGCCCAGATCGAAGATCTCAAAGAGTATTTTGAAACTGATTTTCACGGATTTAGTAAACAGATCGAGCATCATCTTCATGAATTGCAGGAAATCGAATCAAGAGAGCTTGATAAACTAGCAATTATACGAGCTCTAGAAGTTACAAATGGTTGCATTCAATGGGGATTTAGAAGAAAAGATGAGGGATGCTTATCAGTAGAACAGACCCGTGAATGCATGGACAAGGTAATTGGATTTATGAAAGATAAAAAAATCGATCTCCCAAGTGGAGAGTCTATTCATTTTACTCCACCCATTCAACAATTGATGGGTGAGACACGTAAGCTTTACCAAGATGCATTCAAGAAAAATATTCCTGATAAAGATAAAGAATTCTATGCCTATTCCACGGCTCTGTTCTTAGTATGTGGTCCCTCCCGTTTGAATGCTGCAATTGAATTAGTAAAACAGGAGTTTGAATCTCTGTTTACAACGTACTATATCGAAAAAGGTCGCAATTATATTGCCCCATATATGGAGGCGCTTCTTCCTGAAAATCCATGAAATGAGGGGAATCATCCACAATTGATGGACAAAGTGCCATCTCCGATCTTGTAAGTTGAGTTGATGTTAAGCTGTCTAACAATTCGCTTGGAGCGGACTGGCGAAAGTCACTGGTGTAGGTGCAATGGTTTTGACAGCCCCTCAAGCACACCGTTAGGCGGAACAGATCGCGCTTGTTAAATTTGTGGTTTTTCCGCCGAGATTAAGCAAGCAAAGATGGTTGGCTCCGTTGTTGAGTCCAGAGAAGTTATTGGCGATCGCCAAACATAAGTAATTGTGAAGCGATCGGTGTATAACATATCATTGGATCTGACAAAAAGTGATATTTTGGTGTTGAGATCGAGGCGCTCGTTTGCCGCTCAATTCAGCATTTATGTGTTACTGCGAATAGGGAAGGAATATGAAGAAGGTTTTTATCCTAGGCGCCTCCGGGAAACTCGGGCAGTACATGGTGCAGCAGGCGCTGGATAGGGGCTAAGAGGTGGTTGGTGTTTGTCGGCAACGGCGCAGGCTGTCCTCGACCACGCACGCCCGGCGGCGCGCCTCATATTCTCCTGCGGCTGGCACATTACCCGGGACGGCAAAGACCTGTACTGGCGGACGTTCAAGTCGGTCGTGAAGGCTGTCGGATGGCTCGCGCGGCTGCTTCGCGTCGGCGACCTCGACGACCAACCAGGTGGAGGCGTGCAGGCGGGTGTTTGCGAGCAACACCCTGTGGACTGTCGTGCGCGGAAGCAACCTGGAAAAAGGGCAGAGTCAATGCCTACCCGTATGGAGCGGGTATGTATGGGGTCCCATCTTCGCCAGCAACATCACGCGCCGCCTGGACTTTCCCCTCTTCTATGGTCGCGACCCTTGAGAACGACGAACTAATCCGCCACGCCCCCGCGATAGTCGGCTGCCGAACGCCATCGGCGCTCGCAATCAAGACGGCAGCTAGAGATTGAGAAAACGAATTCTAAAGAAGCACATAACAAGCCGTTCAAGCGGACACGCCTGACGGTGCGCCGCTTAACTCCATCGTTATACCGATGCGATACTTCCATTGAGTCCGTTAAGCCGATCTCAGCGCGATCGCAAGTAGGAAAGCAAGACGGATCGAATGGGTTTGGGCGTTGCTGTTGAGAATTTCTAGGGGACAAGCAGTCACTAGGGCACGATCTGTTGCAGGTAGTCATTCAATCAGTCCGGGACGCAAAAATTGCTTTGCAACACTATTCGTAGCGGTAAGGTACGGTGTGCACCGCCAGATAGAGTTTAGGCATCCAGGACTATTCAAATAGCGATCGCCGCCCCACAACAGTCTTTAATTTAACACCAATGGCCCACGGCCTCATTGCCTACACAGAGGGTCAGTTAGAAAAGTGGCAACCCTTTTTCCTGAAGATCCCCCTTTCGGATAAGATTAGATACGCAGCAACCAATGAGGACACGATGTTATGAGCCAAGACGACATTTTTACTAGAGTCCAGAAAATTGTGAAAGAGCAACTGGAAGTCGAGCTGAGCGAAGTCAAGCCCGAAGCCAACTTTGCTAACGATTTAGGAGCAGATTCCTTAGATACAGTAGAGCTGGTAATGGCCTTGGAAGAAGAGTTTGATATTGAAATTCCCGACGAAGCAGCCGAAGGAATTACTACGGTTCAAGCTTGTGTAGATTACATAAACAAGGAACTTGCAGCTCCAAAAGCATAAAATACCTGTCTTTTCCCCTAAGAGGAGAGAAGTTAGAAAACTGGAAACTCCTCTTTTGTTCTGCGTTCTGGGTGTTTAATTTTTTGAAACTGAAATCATGACAAATTTAGAGCGTAAGCGCGTTGTTATCACGGGTCTCGGCGCGATTACACCGATCGGCAATACCTTGTCCGAGTATTGGGACGGGTTGCTTGCCGGGAAGAATGGTATAGGCCCGATCACCTTATTCGACCCGTCGCGGCACGACAGCCGCTTTGCCGGAGAGGTGAAGGGTTACGACCCACACGACTATTTAGAGCGCAAGGAAGCAAAGCGGATGGATCGCTTTGCTCAGTTTGGAGTGTCAGCGAGCAAACAGGCTCTTGCTGATGCGAAGTTGGAGATTAATGACCTGAACGCAGAACAGGTGGGTGTCATTCTTGGCACTGGCATTGGTGGCTTAAAGGTTTTGGAAGATCAGCAAGAGATCTATCTGACTCGCGGCCCCGATCGGTGCAGCCCGTTTATGATTCCCATGATGATTGCAAATATGGCCGCGGGCCTGACGGCAATTCAAACGGGCGCTAAGGGGCCAAACTCTTGCACGGTGACTGCCTGCGCTGCCGGGTCAAATGCGGTGGGCGATGCGTTTCGCTTAGTTCAGGGGGGTTACGCGCAAGCGATGATTTGCGGCGGTACCGAAGCTGCGGTGACACCTTTGTGCGTGGCGGGTTTTGCTGCGGCCAGGGCGCTTTCGACTCGCAATGATGACCCGACTCATGCTTGCCGTCCGTTCGATCGCGATCGTGATGGTTTTGTCGTCGGCGAAGGTGCTGGCATTCTGATTTTAGAAGAAATGGAACACGCTCTGGCGCGCGGCGCGAAGATTTACGCAGAAATCGTCGGCTACGGTTTAACCTGCGATGCGTATCACATGACTTCTCCGGTACCGGGGGGGGACGGTGCGTCGCGGGCGATGGCTTTAGCGCTCAAGGATGGGGGTTTGACGCCGGATATGGTGAGCTATATCAACGCTCACGGCACGAGCACGCTTCCCAACGATTCTACGGAAACGAAGGCGATTAAGAAGGTTTTGGGAGATCACGCTTACAAAGTAGCAATTAGTTCTACCAAGTCAATGACGGGTCATCTTTTGGGCGGTTCTGGGGGAATTGAAGCGGTGGCGGCGGTCATGTCGATCGCCAATGACAAAATCCCGCCGACAATTAATCTGGAAAATCCCGATCCTGAGTGCGATTTGGACTATGTTCCTCATACAAGTCGCGATTTAAAAGTTGATGTGGCGCTGTCGAATTCTTTTGGGTTTGGCGGCCACAACGTGACGCTGGCATTCAAGAAGTTTGTTCGGTAACGGGTAATCCGAAAGTTGAGAGTTAAAGGGTGAAAAATTAATTTTTCACCCTTTAATTTTAGATTTGGCGATCGGCTATTAACTAAATCAATTTAACTCAACCTAAAATGCGATCGCGCGTTAGATCCCCGCAGCAGTTAAATTGCTGCGAATCTTTTGGTGTTCTGTTTTTTGATTAGCCGTGGCTCATATCATGTCCAGGTGAGCGCTTGACTCAAAACGCTTACTTGTCATGAGTCAAGCACAACGAAGTAAGCGTGTTGCCGATAGGGCGAGATTCTTCATTTCCTTCAGGACTCTGAATAACAACGACTCAAGCCGACTTGATATCACTTAGTTTGTTAACAGAAACAAGCCCAGAACAATCTTTTCGCCCAAACAAAAAGCGCCCCTATTACTAGGAGCGCTGTTTGTCAATCAAAAGCTAAAACTTAGCCGTTGATAGAAGGA
>NZ_JAUBTQ010000022.1:0-119100 GCF_036702515.1 Microcoleus sp. BROC3 | reverse complement strand
ATAGCGATCGCCTTTTGCCAGTTTTCGGGAGTGTCCTTCAGACCTAAGCCCTGATGCTTCCGCTTGCCCCCAAAAATAGGGTTGTATTTGGTACTGAACTGCAATCGGAGAGAACCGTTATCGGACTGAACTTTAATCGTTTCAGGGATGGCTTGTGTTTTGGCGTACATATTGGTTTTTCAAGGTTCTGTAAGGGTTTCAACTTCTATCAATTTTCTAGCAAATTTCGGTAAATCGAACTGTGTGCATAGTGTGAATGAAGCTGTAGAAACAATATAGCAGGGTTATCGTAAAAGTCTGCTCGATATGGTGATTAATTAGTTATTAATCATTAGTCATATCGTTTCCGGTAGCATCGGAATGATATCAATTCCGGTTGCACGGGAATGATTGTTGACTGTTGAATGTTGATATGGTTTCCGGTTGCACGAGCGACATGATATAGAGGACACGGCAGTGCCGTGTCCCTACAATTAATTGGGTAGGGACACGGCACTGCCGTGTCCTCGGTATCATTCCGATGCAACCGAAAACGATATCATTAGTCATCAGTCAAATTTGCAGTTAGCAGTTGTAGGTTGTTGTTAGCTATTAAGTGTGCATTTAATTTTTACTGTGAGGGCCGGAGAGCCGGCCCACCCCACAATATTTTTAGTAACCTAACTATCCAAATTAAATACGCGGCCGCTTAGCTAACAACTGATGGCTAATGACTAATGACTACTGACTGCTTAACTGTTAAAAGTGCGCTTGAATTCTTCTAAGAGATCGTCAATTTCTTCGATTGCCTGACTCACATCTATTCTCAGGGCTCCCAAGTCCGATCGATCTAACAGCCGCACGAGGGATTCCCGCTTGCTCTCGATCTGTGCTACGCGCTCTTTGATTGTCTGTGCATCCATGGTTTTTTGCCTTTGCTACTATTAACAAAAATATTTGACATTCCCCCTGCGAACAGACGGGAATTCTTAATTCACCGACATCCCTCTTTGGGCAAATCCTTCACTGTTTTTATATGGAAAGTGATGAACGTGCTCAGGGTTTTTGGGTCTGTGTTATAGTTTGATTGTACATCAAAACTTCAGCCAAACTTCAGGCAAATTTTACCGCAGGAAAGGCGGACGTTTTGTATCTGCTGGTTTATTTTTCATCATTCCAGCTAAAAATCGCTTCAGGGCCTTCTCCCGGTTTTTCATAAAAGCCGACCAAAATCCCGGTTGATATTCATCCATTGTCTTGGCTAGGGCCCAGACATCTATCGCTAAGATATTATAAAGCCTTTCATCTTCCCGTTTGAGCGAGTTAATCTGTTCTAGAACAGACTTGTTTGCTCCAGCAGTTTGTTTGTCTTCGTCTTTAATCATGTCCCAAAAGTGGTTGAAAGGGCAAGAGGGTCGATCGCGATCGCCACTCTGTATACTTTGATGATACTGCCGATCTCGATTGCCTTCTGGAACCAACGCCGCGCAATTAACACGGATATTTACCGATGGCGCGCCCGGGCGAGTCCGGCAGGATAAGCTTCTGAAGCTAGAGACAAGACTGTGGATGCACACCGCTCCCGCGCTCATAGATGCTAGCAGTTTTTGCAGCTCTTTTGGCAAAAAAACTAAATTTATTCAAGACTTTTTGACAGATAATAATTAAAGTATATTATTTCTGTCCGACTACTTACCTCACTAATATGTTACGCAAAATTTCTTTAGCAAACCTAGCCTTAGTTGTTGGCGGTATTATAGCAGCAGTTGGGTTCGGAGCCTACTTCACAGACAGACCTACCCTGAACCTAGCCGGTTTTTTTTATGGAATTCCGCTGTTGCTGGGAGGTTTGGCCCTGAAAGCCGCCGAACTCGAACCGGTGGAGTTCACCGAACCGACTTCTCCGGAAGTTCTTCTCCTGCGAGAAAGTCAGGCCACAGATACTCAAAACCAAGTCCGCAAAGATATCACCCGATTTCGCTACGGCCAACCAGCGCACTTAGATGATGCTTTGGAGCGTCTGGGCCTGGCCCCAACAGACGAGGAACGGCCGCTTCTACAGGGGTTGCGGGAAGTTGATGTTGATGGTGCTTATGGGTTAATTCTAGAGTTTTATTCGCCGCTAATGCCGATCGAAGTCTGGGAAGAAAAACAACAAAAAATAGCTACTTTTTTTGGCCCGGGTTTGCACGCAAAAGTGAGTCAAAAGGCTGATGACAAAATTGAATTGGCTCTAATTAAAAATACTCAAGCTTAAAGTAGTCTTGAGTTTTGAGTGCGTGAATTTTGAAGTCATCAATTAAACATTAATCCTGCATCAGCTTAGATACTAATTTTAGCGGCAGCTTGAAACCTGTCGCTATCAACAAAAACTCAATCCGCAATTGGGCGCTCTCTCAATTTTGATTTTCCTTAATTACAATAATAGGTTTTTTCGCTCCTATGAAAGAAACTGGGTTTCAGGCTTAACCAAATTAATGTTTTTAGAGAACGTGGAGGCAAGTTAAGGATAAAAAGAGTTAATCAGCATTAACAAACAAGCGAGAACGAGTAATAAAACGCTCTCCATCCGGCCCTTCGAGGGAAAAATCGCTGCCTCCTGGCCCCGATGCCACGTCTATAATTAACTGCGTGTGCTGCCAATATTTGTATTGCTGCGCTGCAATATAAAAGGGGCAACCGCCGATGTCGCCCAGCAATACGTCACCATCACCGACGATCAATTCGCCATCGGGAAAGCACATGGGAGAACTACCATCGCAGCAGCCGCCGGATTGGTGAAACATCAATTCTCCGTGTTGAGTTTTGAGATAGTTAATTAATTTTAAAGCGGATTCTGTTGCGGTAACTTTTGCAGTTTCCATTGCAGTCTGTTTGTGTAGCAATTTTATTTGGTTTATGAATGAGATTTTTTTTATGAACCGCAGAGGGCGCAGAGGACGCAGAGAAGGAGAGGAAAGAGAGAAAGAAGGAGTTGACGAATCCTTGAAGTTTGTCTTTCTTCTTTCTTCCTTCCCAATGACTAAAACCTTAGAAAAAACCTAAAGCTTTGGGGCTGTAGCTGATTAACAAATTCTTAGTTTGCTGGTAGTGATCTAACATCATTTTGTGATTTTCGCGACCGATACCAGACGATTTGTAGCCGCCGAATGCTGCGTGGGCTGGATAAAGGTGATAGCAGTTTGTCCACACGCGGCCTGCTTGAACGGCGCGACCCATGCGGTAGGCGGTGTTGATGTCGCGAGTCCAAACTCCTGCACCTAAACCGTAGAGAGTATCGTTGGCAATTTCTAATGCTTCGGCTTCGTCTTTGAAGGTGGTTACTGCTAATACTGGGCCGAAGATTTCTTCTTGGAAAATTCGCATTTTGTTGTTTCCTTTGAAGACTGTCGGCTGGAAGTAATAGCCGTCTTGCAAGTCGCCGGATAAGATGTTCCTTTCGCCACCAATTAGGCATTCTGCGCCTTCGGCGTGACCGATTTTGACGTATTCGGCGATTTTTTCCATCTGGTTGACGGAGACTTGCGCGCCGAGGGCGGTTGTCGGATCTAAGGGGTTGTCTTGTTTGATTTGGCGGATGCGATCGATCGCCCTTTCCATGAATCGATCGTAGATTGACTCCTGAATTAAGGCGCGGGAGGGACAGGTGCACACTTCGCCTTGATTGAAGGCAAACATGACTAATCCTTCGACTGCTTTGTCGAGAAATTCGTCGTCTTGGGCGCAGATATCTTCAAAGAAAATGTTGGGAGATTTGCCGCCTAGTTCTAGGGTGACGGGGATGACATTTTGCGAGGCGTATTGCATGATTAGGCGACCGGTGGTGGTTTCGCCGGTGAAGGCGACTTTGGCAATCCGGGGACTGGTGGCGAGGGTTTTGCCGATTTCGGCACCGGGCCCGTTAATGATGTTGATAACGCCGTCTGGTACTAAGTCGGCGATGATTTCCATCAGTACCAAGATGGAGGCGGGGGTGGGGCCTGCTGGTTTGAGGACGACGCAGTTGCCGGCGGCGAGGGCTGGGGCGAGTTTCCAGGCGGCCATTAATATCGGGAAGTTCCAGGGGATGATTTGTCCGATGACGCCTAGGGGTTCGTGGAAGTGGTAGGCGACGGTGGTTTCGTCGAGTTCGCCGATCGACCCTTCTTGAGCTCGGATGCAGCTTGCGAAGTAGCGGAAATGGTCGATCGCCAGCGGTATGTCTGCGAGGCGGGTTTCGCGAATTGGTTTGCCGTTGTCCCAGGTTTCGGCGATGGCGAGGCGATCGAGGTTTTCTTCGATGCGATCGGCAATTTTGTGTAAAACCCGCGCCCTGTCTGCTGGGGAAGTCTTACCCCACTTGTCTTTCGCAGCGTGGGCGGCATCCAGTGCCAATTCTACATCCTCGGCGCTCGATCGGGGGATTTGACAAATTGATTTTCCTGTAATTGGAGAAAGGTTTTCCGAGTATTTCCCTTTCACCGGTGGCACCCACTTGCCGCCGATAAAGTTATCGTAGCGAGTTTGAAAAATCGACTGACTGCCGGATTGAACAGGTGCTGCTACTACCATTTTATTACCTGATTAAAATTTGTTTTCGCGGGCGTTTGAAATCTCTTGAATATCAACTATCGTCTATTGTATGGCACTTTTGTTCTTTAATATACAAAATTTTACATTTTTCAAATATTTGAAATCAACTTTGTTTCTAGGTTTCGGGGTCTGGCAGGTGGTTAATAAGATTTTTTTTATAAACCGCAGAGTACGCAGAGTACGCAGAGGAAAAGAAGAACGAGAGCAGAAAAAGAGAGTTTTACAAATTATTTAAATCTGCTAATATATAGATATAAACTTGGAATTTATCGAAGGTGCCAATCAAATGCCTGCCTTAAATACCGTTGTTGTTTCTTCCGATATTGAGCCTGGATCAAAGCATTTAGACGCTGCTAAAATCCGGTGGTTTCAACGCCGGCTGAAGGCTTGGGGAAAGCGCAATTTCCGTGATTTTCCTTGGCGGCGTACCTGCGACCCCTACGCGATTTTAGTGGCTGAGTTCCTGCTGCAAAAAACTACTGCCGCTACAGTGGCTCCGATTTATCAAGAATTTGTCGGTCGATATCCGACTCTCTCGGATCTAGCGGCCGCGCCTGCGGAGGAAGTTGCTAGTTTGTTGCAGCCTTTGGGTCTTTTTTTTAGGGCGCAAAAGCTGCGGGAATCGGTGCTGGTTATCCTAGAAAATTATCAGGGAAACGTTCCCCGCACGGAAGCTCAGTTGCTGGAACTTCCCGGAGTTGGCAAGTACATTGCGCGATCGGTTTGCGCTAATGCTTTCGGACAGCCAAAAGCGGTGCTCGATACGAATGTTGCTCGGATTTTACAGCGTTTTTTTGGGATTGACGGCGGTAAGGTAAAATCGCGATCGCCCGAACTTTGGGAAGCCGCAGAACGAGTTGCTCCCAAACAGCAAGTCGGGCCGTGGAATTTGGGTTTGCTGGACTTCGGGGCGGCAGTTTGCACCGCAAGAAACCCCCGCTGCGGCGAGTGTCCGCTGCAACAGCAGTGCGAGTACAAAATTAGCAGCGAAGTCAATTCTCGGCTAATTGCGGAACTGAATTGACCAATTTTTTACAGCATTTTTAGGGGCGGGTTCACCAACAATCTTAAAAACCAGCCCCACCCAACGGTAAATACTATTAATTAACTGTGCCGCAGCGGAAGTTCTATCCTAAATCTAGTACCTTTACCCGGTTCCGAAAAACAAGTTAACTCTCCTTTGTGCTGTTCTACAATTATCCGATAACTGACAGCAAGTCCCAAGGCGAGGCTGTATTCCACAGGTTTCGCAATCAAAAATGGGTCAGAAATTTGCGCTGTGATATCTTCGCTGATTGCCATGCCGTTATCTCCAATTTCAATAGAAATCCGCCGCTCATCAACCACCTGAGTGCTAATCCAAATTACAGGCTTAAATTTGACAGATTCCGACTCCTCAAACTCTTGAGTCAAATCTTCTAAAGTATCGATCTCGTGATTGATAATATTCAGAAAAGCTTGATTGAGCCGACCTGCATAACACTCAATCTGCGGCAAGTTGCCGAATTCTTTCATCACCTTGATGTCTCGCCTTCCCTCGCGAGCCGGCAAGCGGTGCTGCAACAACAAAAGAGTATTTTCTAAACCGTCGGAAACATCGAACAACTGCCAGCCCGAGCGATCGCTGCGGGAAAAATCCTGTAGCGACAAGATTATTTGGCGGATGCGATCGCTCCCGTTACGCATGGAAATCACAATTTTCAACAAATCGTCGAGGACGAATTCCACATCCATATCTTGCTGTTTTTGTAAAATTTCCGCTCCGGGATTCACTAGCTCTTTTTGATACAATCGCAGCAGTTCAATTAAATCGGTCGCGTAGCTTTGGACGTGATTTAAATTGCTGTAAATAAAAGTAATTGGGTTGTTAATTTCGTGGGCTATCCCAGACACCAATTCGCCCAAACTTGACATTTTTTCAGTTTGCAGCATTCGATCGCGCGACAGTTGCAATTCTTGCTGGACGAGATCCAACTGCGCCCTCAACTCGCGCCCTCGCTTAGAAGCCCGCACCCGCGCCAATAATTCCTGCTTAACTATCGGTTTAAACAGAAAATCGTCAAAGGGCGCATCCAATTCTTGAATTTCATCAAATTGCTCCGGTGTTGTCAGCAGAATAAAATAGGCTGCCGCCAATTCTCGTGAAGCGAAGCTATCCCGTAGGGAATCGGCCTTCAGCAGCCGGCACACCTCCAAAAAATTGATTTGAGGCGAAGTCCCGTCGCAAATTATCGCATCGGGGGACAATTCCCTCGCCAATTCTAAACTCTCCTTATCGTCGGGAACGACTCTCACCTGATGTCCCTCTTGGTCGAGTAACTCTTGGACAACTTGAAAAGTCACAGTATCCGCGATTATCGCCAGAATCTTTGCCATACTTCTACCAACTCCACAAATTACTTTTTAGGATACAACCGCCAGAATTGCGCTGACCTATTTAAAATTCCAAAAGAGTTCAATTCCACCAAAAAACAGCCCATCCCTGCACCCTCAAAACCAAAAATAGCCCATACCATTTTAGATTTTATATTTTAGAGTAAAAAATTGGGAATGACTTACTGTATAATAGTTGGAAGCTTGCCTAAAGTTGCATATTTTTTGGGGACTGGTATCACGAGAAGGTATAATTTTAGACGGGTAATGCAAAAATGCAAATTTTCTCCTTCGTAATTAATGTTACATCAGAGCTTTCGGCCGAAAGACTGCTGAGGGCGATCGCAGATACTTTCTCAAATTGCGCCAGGAAACAATAAAAAACTTTAAAATCAATTAATAGTATCGTTAAATTCACCTTCTCGGTCAGCGCCTGGGAATGCCAATTACCAACACCACCTCAACTTTGATTCAATCCGAAACACTAGAACTATTAGAATGGCCGCGCCTGTGTCAGCACTTGGCTACCTTCGCTGCCACCAAACTCGGCGTCGCCGCCGCCCTCGACCTCTCAATCCCGGCAACTCAAGTTCAGACAGCAGAACTCAAGGCCCAAACTCAGGAAGCTTATCAGTTAGAGAGCCGCGCTGGCGGTGCTTTGAGTTTTGAAGGAATCCAAGACATCGGCACTTCCCTGCAGCGAGCCGAACTCCAAGGTTTGGTCGGCGGCGAAGAATTGCTGGCAATTGCTACCACCCTCGCCGGAGCAAGGCAATTGCGCCGGATAATTGACTCTCAGGCAGATGTGCCGACGCTCCAAGAACTGGCATCCCAATTGCGGACTTATCCCGAACTAGAGCAAGAAATCCACCGCTGTATAGACGATCGCGCTCAAGTAGCAGACAGAGCCACTCCTAAATTAGCAGGAATTAGAGTTCAAATGCGACAGTTGCGCGATCGCATTTATCAAATATTGCAGGGGATTTTGCAGCGCCAATCCAACGCCGTACAAGAACAGCTAATTACCCAAAGAAGCTCGCGCTTTGTCATTCCCGTCAAAGCTCCCCAAAAAGATGCCATACCGGGCATCGTTCACGACTCCTCAGCCAGCGGCGCGACACTGTACGTTGAACCCCACAGCACAGTCAATCTTAACAACCAAATGCGGCAGTTGCTCAGGCAAGAACAAGCCGAAGAAGAAGCAGTCCGCCGCGCCCTCACCGAGCAAGTCGCAGCAGTCAAACCAGATTTAGACAGATTGTTGGTTGTAGTTACAACTTTAGATTTAGCGGTTGCTAAAGCGCGTTATAGTTTTTGGTTGCAAGCAAATCCGCCGAAATTTATCGAATTGGGAGAGCCAGAATTAGCACCAAAAAATCCCGAAAAATTAGATGAGGAAAAAGAAGATGAGGAAAACTCAGAAAACAGTCAATTATTAATTCCCAACCTGCGATCGCAAATAACTCTCCGCCAGTTGCGCCATCCCCTGTTAGTTTGGCAGCAGCAATACGAGCAAGGCTTTCCAGTCGTGCCGGTCGATTTAACCATCGGGCCGCACATCCGCGTCGTCGCCATCACCGGCCCCAACACCGGCGGCAAAACTGTCACCCTCAAAACTTTGGGATTGGCAGCTTTAATGGCGAAAGCCGGAATGTTTGTCGCCGCCCGCGAACCCGTAGAATTGCCTTGGTTCGACAATATTTTGGCAGATATCGGCGACGAACAATCTTTGCAGCAAAGTTTGTCTACTTTCTCCGGCCATATCCGCCGCATCAGCCGCATTTTAGAAGTTTTAACTAATAAATCGCAGGTTGAAGACGAAGAAAATTCAAACCTTCCAATTACTAAGTCCCAACAGCAAGACCAAGAAGCCACAGATACACAGAACACTGTTTCTGCTCTCCCAATTCTCAAACCTAAATTACAAATTCCCCAACCCCAAATCCCAAATCATAATTCCAAATTTCCAATTCCCAAATCTTTAGTTTTGTTAGACGAAGTAGGAGCGGGGACAGACCCATCAGAAGGTAGTGCATTGGCGATCGCCCTGTTGCAATATCTCGCCCAACATTCCCTATTAACAGTTGCAACTACCCACTTTGGCGAACTCAAAGCCCTCAAATATCAAGACTCCCGCTTTGAAAATGCCTCAGTAGAATTTGACGACAATTCCATGCAGCCAACCTATCGCTTGCTGTGGGGAATTCCCGGACGTTCCAACGCTCTCACTATTGCCAAAAGACTCGGTTTGCTACCATCCATAGTCGAAGAAGCTCAAACCTATGTCGGGGGAGCCTCTCAAGATGTCAATCAAGTGATTGCCGGACTCGAAGCACAGCGCCGGAAACAGGAAACCAAGGCCAGAGAAGCAACTCAACTGCTACACCAAACCGAAAAACTGCACAGAGAAGTTTCTCAAAAAGCAGCGGCTTTGCAAGAGCGGGAGCGAGAACTAAAAATAGCTCAGGAAGTGGCAGTAAATGAGGCGATAGGGTCGGCAAAATCAGAAATTGCTCAAATCATTCGTCGCTTGCAGTCGGGCAACCAGACGGCTCAAAATGCCCAAGAAGCGACAGAAACCTTAAATCAAATTTCCCAAAAACACCTGCCCTCTCGCCAACAACCGGCTAAACCCAAACCGAGTTTTATGCCGAAAGTGGGCGATCGCATCCGCATTCCCAGCTTGGGCCAAACCGCCGAAGTCCTCAGCGGCCCCGACGCTAACGAAGAGTTGAGCGTCCGGTTTGGGATTATGAAAATGACTGTCAAACTAGGAGAAATTGAATCCCTCGACGGTGAAAAACCGGAAACTAAAGCTCAATTAGCCAAGGCGGCCGCCCAAGCACAAGCACTCGCTACGGCTAAAGCTAAGCAAGCAGCGGCGGAACCTGCAAAACCCAATCCCGAAATCGCCATCCGCACTGCTAATAATTCGATCGACCTGCGGGGTGCGAGAGTCTCCGACGCGGAAATCGAAATAGACAGAGCTCTTTCCAAAGCCGTGGAATACGGAGTGCTGTGGATAATTCACGGCAAAGGTACGGGACAGTTGCGGCGCGGGGTTCACGAGTTCCTCGCGAATCACCCGCAGGTTTCCCGCTTTGAGCTCGCCAGTCAAAAAGAAGGAGGTGCAGGTGTGACGGTGGTTTATTTGAAATAGTCAGGATTTACGCATTTCCGGTTGACTCGTAATTATATAGTTGTATGCAGCCAAACAAGTCGCAACGAACCTATCATAATGATGCAACCGGAATGGATACTATACTGCAAATGTGGCATAATTAAGAGTTGATTTCCCACTTTAGTAACTGCCTGACTAATGAAAAAAACTCCCTCAAATGAAGTTTTGGTTGGCGACTGTCGTGAAGTGATGAAGACATTGCCAGAAAATTATATTTCTGCGTGTATCACTGACCCACCTTATAATTATGAATTTATTGGTCATAGATGGGATGACTCAGAAATACAAAGGCGTATTGAAAGAGTCAATGGCAAGGGAAATAAAACCCTTGTTAAAAACATTCCCTATGGCAGTGGTTTAGCAGGTGGAGTCAGAAACGAAAAATGGTATCAAAGGAATCGTAACAACACTCTGGATTATGAAAAGTGGTGCTTTGAGTGGGGCGAGCAGCTTTTTCGTATCTGCAAACCGGGTGCGACAGTTTTAGTTTTCAACAGCACGCGGACTGTTGCTCACGTACAAGTAGCACTTGAAAGTGCTGGTTTCTATGCGAGAGATATTCTTGTTTATAAAAGATCGAGTGGTATCCCTAAAGGTGTCAATATTAAACAACAGTTAGAGAAGAAAGGATATGAAAATCCTGAAAAATGGGATGGTTGGCACAGTTGTCTGAGGAATGAATGGGAAGCAATCTGCGTACTTCAAAAACCACTGGTCAATAATTACTTGGAAACTCTACAGGAGTATGGTACTGGTCTATTTTATACTAAAGATCAGTTGGGTGGTTTTCAGTCAAATATTTTAGAAGGTATACAGCGTGAGAAAACCGAGGAGTTTAACGTCCATTGCACCGTTAAACCAATCGCTCTAATGAGAAAGCTGGTCGAAATATTTGTACCGCGTTTGGAAAATTCTATTCTAATCGATCCTTTCGCAGGATCGGGAACCACATTGCTGGCGGCGCAAGAATTTGGCATTAGGTATGTTGGCATTGAAGTAGTACCGGAATACATAGATATTATCAACAAGCGCCTGGATAGTTTCAGCGGTATACAGGGAATTCTCCCACTTTTTCAATAAGAAATGACTTTAAATCAAACCCGCTTATTGTTTTTATGAACTCAAACGAATCGTCCCCTGTGTAAACTTTCCAAGTCCCTACTTTGCACGCTGTAATAGCTGCGGGCAAATTATCTTGTCTAAGAATTAAGAATACGGGTTCGTAATTATGAGTACGAAGTAGTGGGCCATAAGACTTGAACTTTTTCAGTGTTCCAGAGTCTCCTGAGCCAATACGATATTTTGTATCTATTGCGTACCCATCAACAATCAGATCGCACGGCTCATCGCTTCCAACTTTAAATGCTGGCTGAAAGCTACTGCAATATGTTTTACACGTTTCAGTAACTAGCAATTGCCAACACATACCTAACTCACGTCCCCAATATTGCCTATTTTCTTTTTTTATAATTGGAGAAATACCAAACACATCCATTAAAATATCGTGTTCTTCATTCTCTTCTGCATAAATTTTTTTTGTAAATGAGTTTTGGTATCTTCCTAAAATTTCCTCTAGTCTTCTTTCAGTCATCATCAACTACCAGATCGGCTAGACTAACGGATAATGCCTTGGCTATTTTGCTGGCATTAAGTAGCGTTATATTCCTTTCACCTCGTTCAACTGAACCAATATAGGTGCGATGTAATTCAGATAGTTCTGCAAGCTGATCTTGGGAAAGATTTCTGAGCTTTCTGAAATGTCTAACTTTTTTACCAAATTGCTCCGTAATATCCATAGATCGCGCCAGATGAAGCAATCACAACTATAATCTGACAGACTATAAGTAGCGACAGACTATAAGTAGCATTCGAGAGCGCTAGGATCTTGGCATTGATATAAGTCCCAATAGTTTCAAAGCACTGATTTGATTTCGGTCACTGTGTGGCGTAGGATGATTAGGGGTGAAAATCTATGGGTTTGGCTGCTGGGGATCGATCGAACTTGAAACCGCAACTTTTCACCCGCAACTCCCTCCAGCAGTTAGGATTGCCGGAATCAAAGCAACGAGCTATGGAGACAAATCAACAGATGTGCTGTTGCCCACAGGCCGCAAAGCTTTCATCACTGCATACTGTTTGATATCCTGCCTCAACCTGTCTTAAATTTCCCGTGCTGAAGCCATGCGCTCGACCGTAAAGTCCTCCGCTCCCACCAACGAAACGGGCCCATCTCCCAACTGGGAAGAATTGACCCAAAAAGCACCAGAACCTACCCAGTTGGACAACATTAAAGCCCAACTGGATTTAGTGCTGTTAGCCCTAGAAGCACTGGCAGAAATTGGCTCAGAGGCGATGCTCAAGGTAGCAGCCGAACTGAATTTAGAGCCAATGGTAGCCGATCGGGTAGCTTTGTGGCGGCTGCGCCAATCTAACCCGCTGCGGAAAGGCCACGGAGGGCGCAAAAAACTCGATGTGGAGGAAGCTCGATCGCTCGTTTTGATAAGCTGTCATTTGGCAAAACAGCACCAAGCTTTAATCCGCCGCGCTGTGGCTTTGCTGGAACAAATGGCAGAGCAAAATCGCGAACCTCACACAATCGCTTTGCTGGGAGATTATATTGACAGGTTCAGCAACACTTATGGCTCGCGCATGGAAGATGCAGAAAATTTATCGGCCCGAGAGTTGACTGATTTGGCCCTCAAACTCCTGATCGATTTGCTGTTTTACAGCAGTCCCGGTGGCCACCGCCGCCTCTGGCTGGCTCTTCTAGACCGTGCTAAAAATTAAACAACACTCAGTAGTCAGTAGTCAGTAGTCAGTAGTCAACAGACTTTCGGCTCTAAGAATTAAACAACAGTCAACAGTCAACAGTCAACAGTCAACAGTCACCAGACTTTCTGCTATGGTTCTCAAACGGTACACGCCCCCCACTTGCACGCTGGAAATTACAGCCAAAAGTTCGCCTCTATCTCGCTGGGCGGGCCAACCGGTGTTTAAATCTTTAAGTTTCGAGCTGCGACTCGACGACCCCAGGCTGCCAGATACCCAACACGTTACTCTCAGGGGCGATCGAATTCAACTCGAAACCCTCCACGAAGCTGTTAGCAACTACGTCCAAAACTTGCTCGGCGAATCCCGCGATTGCGAAAGCAACCTCAACTCTCAAACCGGCCGTATTCCTGCGGGTTCAGACTCGCCCGAAGCAGCGCGTAACGCCGTCATATTCGATCGAGCCGTCAACACTTCCGAACTAGCAACCTCCGCCCCGAACACTACCTACCTTCCGGTTCCCCCCCGCTTAGAACCCCGCGGCTTGCTCGCCCACAACTTGTTTTTAGGCTCTTTGAGCGCTGCAGAATCCGGGCCGGTAGTTCCCTTGAGTACCCTGCAACTGTTTGACTTGGCTACAGCACTAGATGACAGCGCCGCGGAAGTGATGGCGCTTCCCAACCTCAACCGCGAGTCCCGACGGCCGCTGTCCTCACCCTGGCTCAAGGTGGCAGCAATGATGGTCGCCAGCGCGGGCCTGACGACAGGAATTATCAAAATGCTCGATCGGGCCGCCACCTCCCCGCAAACCGCCACAGCCCCCGCTCCCGCCCCCGCCAATCCACAATTGAGCACCGCTCCCGGAAACCCCCAGTTAGGTGTCGGCGTCTCCCCCAGTCCAGTTCCCGCCCTACCAACATCTCCAGCACCAAAACCCTCAGCCACACCCGGTTTACCGCCCCTGCCACCCCCGCCCATCAACACCGCCGCCTCCCCCAGCCCCAGCTTGCCCCCCATCGCCCTCGCCCCAAATCCCCCCAGCAACAGACCCAGCCCCATCCAGCAGCCACCCCTGCTATTTCCCGCCAACGGCAGCGCAGCCAGCGCCCCCCAGAGCGCCCCAGCTTTCCCTCAAGGGCAAACAATCACAATTCCCGCCCCCGAAGAACCGCCCATTGCCGCCCCCCAAGCACCCGCACCAGTACCCTACGTCCTGCCCCCCCTACCGCCGAGACTAGCTCCCGCCGTACCGCCCCCCCTGCCGCCCTCCCTGTCGGCTTCCCGATTTCCCGTTCCCCCGTCGCAACCCTCCCCCCGCCCCATAGAGCCGATTGTCCCCCCCGCCAGTACCGAACTCCCACCCCTTGAGGACGCTCAACCCCCAGCCGAGTCTGAGGACAACAACCAGGTGGCGGCGAGCAAAAAAAACCACACTTTATTTGATACAATTCCTCAAGTTTCAGAAGCTAGAACTTACTTTGAGGAACGGTGGAAGCCTCCAGAAGGAATGGAACAAACTTTGGAATACAGCGTGCTGATCGATGAAAATGGGTCAGTTCAAAGTATTGTGCCGATGGGAAAAGCAGCAGCAGATTATATCGAGCAAATTAATATGCCATTAGCCGGCGAGCCGTTTGTTTCTGCCGTTTCTAATGGCAAAAACCCGAAAATTCGAGTTGTTTTGCGACCGAACGGTCGAGTACAAACCTTTTTGGAAGAGAGTGATTAAACGCTCTCAAACACGTCGAGAGGGGAAATCCCGGTTAATTGCTAATCTTAAACAAGTTCAAAAAAATTAAATTTTTAACGGCGGCCGCAGCAGCCAGCGTATTGACAGTTGCTCCCCTTTGTGCTGCAAATATCTCTTTACCCGTGCGCGCAAAGTCACCAGTAAAAAAAGTTGCTGACACTCGTCAACCGGTTCGCATTGTGCACTCTAGAAACTTCCTTCTTCTTTCTTCCTTCTATCCTTTACATCCGTTACATCCGTTACAGAATCCGTTGCCGAACTTCCTTCTTCCTTCTATCCTTTACATCCGTTACAGAATCCGCTGCCGAACTTCCTTCTATATCATCAATTTCCTTTTTTTCTATCCCAAAATTCTCCAATCCAATAAAAAACTGCAATCCCGCAAAAACTAAATAAAAAATCTTCAATACTAGCACTGCGATTGGGTAAAATCGCTTGCAGCATTTCTTCGGCAGCAGTGAACATAGTAAAAATTGCGGGTCCGAAAGGAATTGAATAATTAAACAAATTGATATTGTTTTTTCCAGTTGCTCTATGGCACAGAAAAGATGCTATTCCGTACAAAATAAAGTGGCCGAGTTTGTCATAAGGCGGATGAGCGAGAGGAAAGTTGACTAATTTCCCCGTACCTGCTAAAAGCATGATACTGAGAAGAATTAAAACGTACACAAAGCAAGCAATCACCCAGAATTTTTTTGAGAACATCATCTTATTTTTTACGAATACCGACAAGGGACAAATCAAGTCCGCTCCACGCGAAACTAATATCAAATCTGGTTAATTACGCATTGTCTTTGTAGCCGTCTGCCTACCCGTAGCAGCCGCTAAAATTTAATTTGTTTTCACTGTCAAAACTTGCGGCGGCGACGCATCGGGCGGATAAATAAAATCAACTTCTACAAGTCGCTTTTCTCCCGATTTCATCTCTAATTTTACCAAAGGTTCCCCCTGCTGTCCCCGCCGCTGCACTAAATGCACGTAGCGAGTTTGAGGCACTTGAGTATCATCAGTATACCGCACTCTGACCGTCCCCCTAAAAAAAGTTTGAGGTGCCGGAGGTTCTAAAAAACTAAGTCCTCCTGAAGTTAATTTGTCGGTCTTAATTGGAGTTTGAATAGCGACAGTTACAGTTTGATTTTTGCTGGTAGAATTGTATAGCGGCAAGCTGAGACTGTATTGAATTCCGTAATTGCCGTGGGCGCGGTATGCTGTATCTGGGTAGCGGACTAACATCCTCGCACTTTGCACTTGATTTGTGCCCAGCATTCCGCGCGGGAGGGTGCTTAATGGGTAGGAAAATGCTGTTCCGGGTTGGGGAATTGCTAGGTTTGATGTGGCTTGGTTGTCTGAGATAAGTGCTCGCCATTGTGAACCTAATGCTACACCTGCAACTCGGCCGTAAATTAGTTGACCTTCGGTGATTTCCGGCGGTGTGGGAGTTCGATCGCGCGGCCCGGCTATATTACCATTGTCTAATAAGTTTTGCCATTCTGCTAAGTTGGGCGATCGCTCGTTTCCCTCTCCGTTTCCCTCTGCGTCAACTCGGGCAAACATAGCCAGACTGGCAACATAGACTATACCATCGCTGCGTAACCGCATCAAGGTCGATCGACCGTTTAGCGGCGGTACCAATCCCCGCACCGGTATCGGATGATTCATCAAAAGTTCGCTTTTTCCCGGTGGAATAATTAACCCCGGCCCAAACTCTGACTGTCTCCTTCCTCTGAGAATATCATTCACAGCGCGGCTTCCCGGCCCGGCGTAAATATTACTGTTTGAATTATCGACTTGCGGCGGTAATTCAATAAAAGGTGCATCGGGTTGACTGAGATAACTCGCAGCTTGCAATATATCTAATCTTACAGGTTTATTGCCCGGATTGTAAACAATTACTCCTTGATACAAGGTTCGCAAATCTTCGGGGGAAGGTGCGCGGGCTATGTGGTGGGCAAATATGTCGAAACGTCCTTGAAACGGAAAGTTTAAATGTGCCGCTGGAAATCTTTTACCATCCGGGGGAAATGTCGAAAGCAAAATTCCTTCTTGCAGCACTACTTCTGGACTGTTGCTGTTAAATACTGGTATGTTGTCTAACTGTCCGGGGAGAGGTCGTACTTCTTGGATTTGGACGATTTCTTGAGGTGCGGGAGGGGTTTGGGCTAAGGGGATGATTGATAGAGGTGGCAGCATTTTTTGATGTTTTGCATTTGGGAGTTGAGATTTTTTTTAACCGCAGAGGGCGCAGAGGACGCAGAGGAAGAGAGGGAAGAGAAGAGAAGGTAAACCTTCGTGTCATGGCGGGTTTTGTACCGAGAGTTTGCTCGCTTGTCCCTAGCAGATATGGTAATTTTTACCTCCCCCACTGTTGTAATATGTAATTGTAAAATTTTGCGGTGTCTACTTGATCCATTGCTTGAATTTTTCGCCCTCCCGTTTTAACTTTTGTGCGTCCTTGACTGATGCCTTCAGTCACAATTTCTGTTTCCCATTCTCGCAGTTGGTAAAATTCGGGATGCGCTAAATAAGCGGTTGCCAAAATGTCCCAAAAATAGTAATCTTGAGATATTGCTAGGGCATAACATTGTCCGGCTAAGTCGGAAATTGGATATTTGCGCTGTCTTGCTAGGAGATTGGAAAATTCTACAGTCAGCGGTACATTATTTGTGATGTCTAAAGGACACATGACAACGGGAATTTGGGTTTGCCAAATTCTCTCGATTGCTATCGGGTCCCAGTAAGCATTCCATTCCGCCGACATATCTTGTCCGGGTTCCATATCTTTGCTAACATTGCCGATAACATTTAGCGCGCCTCCCATCCAGACAATTTCTTGAATTTTGCTTTCAATTTCGGGCGCGATATCTAAAGCTTGCGCTACTGTTGTTAACGGCCCCGTTACCATTAATGTGACTGGTGCGGCTGCATCTCGCAAAACTCGCACCATAAAGTTTTGTCCGGGTTCTGATATTAACGGCGTGTCAATGGTTCCTTTTTCATTTAGAATGGGAAGTCGATCGACTGCAAAGGAATCTCGCCGAAATAACACCGGAAATGGATTCAGTCCCCGCACCGTACTCGCCGCCACTGGAACTTCTGAACGCCCCATCAAATCGAGGATTTTGCGCGTTGCACTCACCGCCGGTTGAATGTAGCAGTCCGCAGGAGTTACAATTACTCCCAGAGTTTCGACTTCCTCCATTGTCATCAGCAACACGACAGACAGATAGTCGTCAACTGCACCGTCGTGATCCATTAGTACGAGTTTTTTGGACATTTTGCTTCCCCGGTGACTGAATTAGTGTAAAGTACAAATATTAATTTTTTTGTGCGAGAAACACAACTGCCTCAACTATATGAATACAGTATCACCTTACGGCTCTTGGAAATCACCTATTTCTTCCGATTTAATTGTTTCTGGAACTGTCGGGCTCGGACAAATTACTATTGACGGCGATGATATTTACTGGGTTGAGGGAAGGCCTTCGGAAGCGGGAAGAAGCGTCCTCGTGCGGCGCACTCCTGACGGTAAAATCAGCGACGTGACACCGCCTCCTTTGAATGTTCGCACTCGCGTTAACGAATACGGCGGCGCTGCTTTTGCAGTTGCTGGCGGCGTTGTCTATTTTTCTCATTTTGCCGACCAACGTATTTATACTCAACCATTAAATTCTCAACCAGAACCTCTGACACCTACTGCTAATTCTCGCTATGCAGATGCGATAGTTGACAAGCAAAGAAATCGCCTGATTTGCGTGCGCGAAGACCATTCAGGTGAGGGGGAACCTGTCAATACTATTGTTAGCATTAATTTAGATAACGGCGAAGATATTCAAATCTTAACTCAGGGCAATGATTTTTATGCTTCCCCTCGTTTAAGTCCAGACGGTTCTCAACTTTCCTGGATTTGTTGGAACCATCCAAATATGCCGTGGGATGGCACAGAATTGTGGGTAGCAGAAATTAATGCTGACGGTTCTTTAGGGGAAAAATACTTAGTTGCTGGCGGGGTTGAGGAGTCGATTTTTCAACCGGAATGGTCGCCCGATGGAGTTTTGTATTTTGTTTCTGACAAGTCTAACTGGTGGAATTTCTATCGCTGGCAATCTAGAACTCCCCTCAATCCCTCCTTGGTAAGGGGGGAAGCAGAGATAGAAACCAGCTTGTGCGAAATGGCGGCTGAATTCGGACTTCCCCAGTGGGTTTTTGGAATGTCTACTTATGCCGTTGTCTCGGAAAGCAAAATTATTTGCACCTACACTCAGCAAGGCAAGTGGCATTTAGCGAGTCTCGATTTAACGACTAAGCAGTTGACAACAATTGAGACGCCTTACACTGATATTTCGTCGGTCAAAGCGCAGGGACAAATAGTTGTTTTTCTGGCAGGTTCGCCGACTGAATCTACTGCTATTGTACAACTAAATTTAGCAACAAGCCAACTAGAAATATTGCGCCAATCAAGCAATTTAAGCATCAATCCGGGTTATCTTTCGGTACCGGAACCGATTGAATTCCCCACGGAAAACAATTTGACTGCTTTCGGTTTCTTTTATCCCCCGAAAAATCAAGATTTCGCAGCACCTGCGGGTGAAAAACCGCCGCTTGTTGTTAAAAGTCACGGCGGCCCAAATGCTGCTACTTCTAGCAGCATGAATTTGAAAATTCAATATTGGACGAGTCGCGGTTTTGCCGTGTTCGATGTTAATTACGGCGGGAGCACTGGTTACGGCCGAGAATACAGAAAAAGACTGCAAGATAGTTGGGGAATTGTCGATGTTGACGACTGCGCTAACGGTGCTAAATATTTAGCTCAAAAAGGTTTAGTTGATGGCGAAAGAATGGCGATCGCCGGAGGCAGTGCAGGGGGGTACACCACTCTGTGCGCTCTTATTTTCCGCGATGTTTTTAAGGCCGGTGCGAGCTATTATGGAGTTAGCGATGTGGAAGCTTTGACAACCGAGACTCACAAATTTGAAGCGCGCTATCTGGATGGATTAATCGGGCCTTATCCTGAAAGAAAAGATTTGTATGTAGCTCGTTCGCCGATTCATTCCGCCGAACGTTTATCTTGTCCCGTTATCTTTTTTCAAGGATTAGAAGATAAAGTGGTTCCCCCGAATCAAGCGGAAATGATGGTAGAGATATTGAAAGCTAAAGGTTTGCCAGTTGCTTATGTTGCTTATGAAGGGGAACAGCACGGTTTTCGCCGCGCTGAAAATATCAAAAGAACTCTTGACGGCGAATTCTATTTCTATTCTCGGGTATTTAAGTTTGAGTTAGCTGAACCTGTGGAGGAAGTGCAGATTTACAATCTTTAGAAAAAATTAAGGTTGCAGTTGCTCTGTTTGTGCTAGGGCGCAACTGCAAGCCATAGCATAATTCGCAAATATTGAATGTGATGTCGTTCACTAATTTTGCTGTTTATTCTCACAGTTTTTTGCTGTTTATTGTCACAATTTTTAAGGCCATACACTGACAAAATTTTAGAGTGCGATCGCCTTTTGTTAATTCAGAAACGCCCGATCGCGCAATCGTCGAATTCAGACTTAATCGCTATGCAAACTCCTATCCACCTGATTCCATCTGCTTTGGCCGAGCTGTTTGCCGAAGTGAATCACAATGGCTACATTACTCTAGCCGATCGGTACGGTTTGATGGCTGCTATTTTTGACGAAAATTTGACGGAGGAAGACAAACGCTCGATCGATCGACTCCTGCGCTCTGTGTGCCGGGGAAAGATCAAATTAGTTAACGAATTGTCTATGATCAGGTAAGTGACTATAATTTTCCTTTAAATTAATTTTAAACATCTCAATAATCAAAAAAAAATCCCAATTGTCTCGTAATTGGAACTTCGAGGGAGGAAACTATTGTTATTTTTTGATCGATATAGGAATCAGCCAAACTGTCCTGGACGAACGCTAACCCAACAAACCCGGTTTCTCCTTGTCACGTTCGAGCGTATACGACTAAATTACCTGAAGAAACCGGGTTTTTGGGTTCAGGAAGGCCACAAAAGCTTTGGCGTGCGAATTTATAGCGGTAGGCTGCGAACTGCGCACCTTACATAGAGAACTTTTCGGTAAGTTCTCAACAAGTTCAACGTGCAGGTATAGTTGTAGCCAACTGTAATTTACTCAAACTTTCTTCAGGCTGAACATCCATCTGATAGCTGAGTGCCGAAGGAATCCCGAGCACGCAGCACGGAAAATTATTGCCTAGTTCCCTAACCAGCGAGTGGTTTACCGAATCGCAGCCCAAGAAAAGTAAGTTTGCTGATTCTAATTCAACCACATTTCTCAGTTCTGTAGCAACCCGCCCGATGCGCAAATGAGCTTTGAATAAACCGCGCCATTCCTCAGCCAAACAGCGCGCTTGCCACAGCAACTGATCTGCTACCTCATACTCATTCTTTTGACCAAAAATTTCTCGAAAATAATGCGGATCGATCCAAGTTTTTTGCTGGGATACAGATTGGATTTCGGTTGGTAAAGCGCTCGCAGGCGCTGCACAATTAAGGGCGAATGTGTCCTCTAAATTAGACACTCTCTGCTGTGCAGCCAAGGCATTTGCTACAGCAAATTTGCAAGTATCTTCGCGGTAACTTTTTGGCGCTTCGTCGATCACGTATACGACTTGAACCGTGACTTCTTTAGTTGTTACTAAACGAGTTTGATGCGCTATCCAAAGGGTAATATCCAGAGCTATTTGACTTTGGGGAGAACTGTTGTAACCGACAATAAAATTGATTGTTTTTGCCTGTTTTGGGGATTTTGATTTCTTAGAAACTGGTAAGGTTGGCTCCGGCAGCAACACCATTTCTTCTGCTAAATTTTGGTATCCCAATGCACTTTCAAAACGCGCTAACATTGTTTTGAGATTCACAGGCTTGACCTCTCTTAAGTGAATTGTTATGTCGATCCGTCGGGTGTTATTCGTCTTGAGTAAAGTAGCGATCGAGAAAATTCAAAGCATAGTTGCGCAGTTCGTAATAATCCTTCGATTCCCGCAACTCCTGGCGATTGCGCGGGTGCGCAAACGGCACTGACAAAATCTCTCCTATTGTCGCCGCCGGGCCGTTTGTCATCAGCACAATGCGATCGGACATATAGATAGCTTCATCCACATCGTGAGTAATCATCATTGCAGCTTGTCTGTGATTTTCCCAGATATCCAGCACCTGTTTCTGCAACTTGCCGCGAGTTAAAGCATCAAGGGCTCCAAACGGTTCGTCCATTAATAACATTTTCGGTCGAATCGCCAAAGCTCGCGCAATCCCAACCCGCTGTTTCATGCCCCCTGAAATTTCATCTGGATATTTATCGGCTGCTGCCGTTAAGTTTACCATTGCTAGGTGTTCGTTGACAAGACTAATCTTCTCGGGACGGCTAAGACTTTGCAAAACTTCATCAACTGCCAGCCGAATATTTTCCCGCACCGTCAGCCAAGGCAGCAATCCGTAGTGCTGAAATACCATCATCCGCTCGGCTCCCGGTTTGCGAATTTCTTTTCCTTCCAGTGTCACTATTCCTCCGCTCTGTTTTTCCAAACCTGCCACTATTTTCAGCAGCGTTGATTTGCCGCAACCCGAGTGACCGATTACCGAAATAAATTCGTTTTCTCCAATACTTAAGTTGATATTTTCCAAGACACTAAATTCGCTACCGTCAGCATTTTTATACGACTTGAACAACTTGTCAATTTCCAGAAACTCAGGATGATTCTTGACTTGGCTGCTGGCTTCGATAGAAGTAGAAAAGTATTGAGTCACGGTATTCTCCTAAAAAGTAGTAAAGTGTTAATTTGATTCCCTTCCGGTTGCATAAGCAGCGGTAAGGTGCGCCCCCTCGCAGAGGTTCTGCGTTCAGGAATGTAGAAATTAAGACTGAAAAAAAGACTGAGGGCGGTTAGCTCGAATTTCAAAACTATTCAAATAACCCACCGGATCGCTTGGATCAAATGCCTTTTTATCAATAAAAAGTTCCGCAGGTTCCACTTGGTAATCCTCCTGGGGACAATCGATCCCCATTTCGGCAACAATCTTGCGGTAAAGGTCGGTTCTCCAAGCTTTTTTAGCTAATTCCTCAGCATTTTTTGGCACTTCCTTAATCTGTCCCCAGCGAGCGGCTTGAGTCATCAACCAAATACTCTGAGACTGCCACATAAATGTTGAATGATTTCCCGGTATTTGAGGCAAATTCTTAGGAATGTCATAGAAAATAGTTGCATCTTCCGATTGTATGGTGCGGTCTTTTTCGTCAAACCCTCCATAGTTGTAGTCGCCAACTATTGCCGGTCGCGTAAATTTGTCGATCGCCCCTTTTTTCGGTCTCGCCCCGGTAAACGATCGCTCAGTCAGCAGCGCCGATATTTCACTGCGATTTTCCGGCTTGCTGCAATACTGACAAGCTTCCACCATTGCCTTAACCAGCGAGTAATAAGTCTTCGGATTTTCGTTAATGAATGATTCCATTACTCCCAAAACGCGATCGGGATGTCCCAGCCAAACTTCCTTCCCTTGCACGAAGGTAAAACCCACTCCCAAATTGCCTTGAATTGCCCGCGTATTCCAAGGTTCTGCCACCATGTAAGCCTGCATGGCGCCAATCCTAATGTTCGTTACCATTTGCGGCGGCGGCACAATAATTACCCGAAATTCTTTGAACGGATCGACACCCGCAGCCGCCGATATGTAGCGGACAAAGTATTCGTAAATCGCAGAACTCAGAACCACTGCCCAAACTCTTTTTTCCGGTGGCTGACTGTCAAAAAAGGCTCGAAATTGTTTGCCAAATTCTTCCAAATTGCCGTTGTATTCGTGCCACGGGCGCAAACCGGAATCCCACATAGCTTTGTTCATCGTCATGGCGTTGCCGTGGCGGTGAATTGTCATTGCCGCGCACAGGGGTGAGTGGCGCGCTCCTTCGGCGCCAATTCGGGCGTTTGTGACGGCGCCGGATACAACTGGGGAGGCGTCGAGGCGGCCGAAGATTACGCCGTCGCGGGAGGTTGCCCAGCTTGCTTCGCGGTTGAGTTGGACGTTTAAACCGTATTTGCGGAAAAAGCCTTTTTTCCAGGCGATCGCAAATGGCGCGCAATCGTTAACCGGCACGTATCCTACGGTTAAATTTGGTTTTTCTAAGGTTCGGGAATCGACGAGCGGCTTTACCGCTTCGGCTTCTTCAGTGAGTCCTTTTGCCGATCGATCCGCGCTAATTCCACAACCAGATAAAGCCATTCCCGCCGCCGCCGATCCGATTCCTTGCAAAAACTCTCGGCGCTTCCATTCATTGGAAAACTTGTCACTCATATTTAATTCTCGATCGCTAATAGCTAAATGTCCGTCATCAAAAGCCCTAAGCTTTTAGCTAGATAATGACTAATGACTAATGACTAATGACTAATGACTAATGACTAATGATTAATGACGGATCGATGCGTTACCAATTCCTGAACTTTGTCAACAGCCGCGTCGAGCAACAATCCAGTTATGCCAATTACCAACACCGCTAAAAATACCGAACTCAGATTCAAACGGCTCCACTCATCCCACACAAAAAAGCCAATTCCCACACCGCCTGTCAGCATTTCCACCGCCACAATCACCAGCCAAGCAATCCCCAAACTAATCCGCAAACCTGTAAAAATGTATGGCAAACTCGCCGGCCAAATTATTTTGGTAATCCGCCTCCAGCGCGGCATTTCCAACACTTGCGCCACATCCAGATAATCCTGGGAAACGCTAGAAACTCCCAAAGCAGTGTTGATAATTGTCGGCCACAAAGACGTGATGAATATGACAAAAATTGCCGACGGCTCTGCTAAATTAAAAATCGATAAAGCTATCGGCAGCCACGCTAGCGGCGACACCGGTTTAAATATTTGAATCAGCGGATTGAGCGCCATCATTGCCGGTTTCGACATCCCGATCGTAAATCCCACGGGAATCGCCACTGCTGCACCCAGGAAAAATCCCACCAACACCCGTCGCAAACTCGCTAGCAGCAGCCAGCCAATGCCTAAATCTCCAGGCCCGCGCTGATAAAATGGATGCAATATGTAATCTAAATTAGCTATAAACGCCTGATAGGGAGTGGGAATCAAATCGCTTTTGAAGCTGGCAACAATCCACCACAAGCCAAGAATTCCCAAAAAACCCGCAGCAGGTAACAAAACAGCATCTCGGATGACAACGGGTTTTACACGTTTCCACGTTGCAACTCCTGCAAGTGCGATCGCAGATAAATTAAGCTGTATGAACATTTCAATCTCCTTCAGAGTCAGGGCAGGTACAAGAATCTTGAACAATACCAACCTGAGACACTGACGAAGCCAAACAATCTTTTTCAGAACATTTGGCTTTTCAGTCTCTTCTCAATGCCTGCGAAGTTAGCTGACGGGCTAGGACTGAGAGATGTCCTTCTCTTTAGATTTCAAAATCAAAAATTACACTTAAATTTGGCAATTTAGAAATTTTTAACTTTGCTTTATAATTCTGTCGAGATTCGCCCCGAAAATTGGTTCCTCCGCTCCAGCTACACGCTTGGTTTGATCGCGCAGTGCTGGATTAGGCTTGACGTTTTAAGCCAATTTAACTTAAGCTAGCACGAGCTTATTATATTGTCAATAGGTCTTGAGGAGTAGCTATTTGTGCTGGGCAGATCTCAAAAGTTGAGAGAAAATTCAAAAAGTTAATTATTAAACTAACCTAGAGAGATAAAATGCGATCGCTGACTTGATTTATATATTAAGGGCCATGATTGATTTTAGCCAAGCGCTACAAGATAAAATTGACCTAATTACCCAAAACTGGATCGAAGCTGTTCGCGCCGAGGAGCAAATCCAAACCGCCAAACAACTCACCTACGATTCCGTGTGCGACAGCCTTCCCATCGTACTGCAAGCGATGGTAACTATGCTGTCCCAATCAGAAGACAGCGACACTGGGACAGTCATAGAAGAAAGTTTACAGCACGGGACTGTCAGGGCAAAACAAGGTTACGATGCCCAAGAAATTGCGCGCGAATACCGCTTGCTGCGGAGGGTAATTTTCGATGCTTTAGAGCCAGAATTGGTAAAAGGCTCGGGCGCTGAAGTGAGCCGAGCTTACCGCTTAATTGACAGTGCTATCGACGAAGCAATTGCTGATTGTTTCCAAACCTATACCCAGGCAAGATTCCAAGAACTACAGGAGTTGCACAACCAATTGCAACTTACAAATCAAGAGCTGACTCGCTTAGTTCGCGCCAGTCAAGAGAATCTATCTCACTTAGCTCACGAATTGAAAACTCCCCTCACCTCTATTATTGGTTACTCAGAATTGTTTTTGCGCCAAAGAAACAGTTCTCCAATTAGAGATTCTGTTCCCAATTTGGCACATATTGATAAAGTCCTCAGCAACGGCAGACGCTTACTTAGATTAATTAACGATACTCTCGAAATCTCGCGCTACGACGCGGGCCGCATAAAATTGCAGCTAACTGCTACAAATGTGCGATCGGCGATCGGGACTGTTGTCGAAATAATCGAGCCTTTGGCTAAAGAAAAAAATTTAGAGATCGTCGTTGAGTGCACTCCGCTTCTCGATCAAGTTATGACAGATTACTTGCGCTTGCAGCAAATTATCACCAACTTGACGAGCAACGCCATTCGCTACACCGAAGCTGGTACTATTACCATAAAAACCGAATTATTGTCAGACGAACAGTGGAGTCTCTGCATCAGCGATACAGGAATTGGCATTGCTTCAGAAGACTGCGATCGGATTTTTCAACCCTATTTTCGAGCCGACAACTCCCTGGGAGCTTACATTCCTGAGAGTACAGGCTTAGGGCTAGCAATTGTCGCTCGATTAGTCAACCTCTTGCAAGGTAAAATCGAATTAGTTTCTGAAGTAGGAGTTGGCTCTTCCTTCACTGTAATTTTTCCCTTAGAATTGGATGGAGTTGAGATTCAGGAATGACTTCAACCTCTATATTTAGACTGCAACCTAAGCACCTTACCTATTCTTTAGTTCTTTAGCAACAAAAGCAATGACTAATGACTAATAACTCCTGACTAATCACTAATGACTTCTTCAAATTAGAAACCGAATAGTTACATAAACAGCCGCAGCCACCAATTGCAACGCCATCACAGGAAGCCCGTAACGCAGAAACGTTTGAAAAGAAATTCGCCGCCCGTACTGTTCAGAAATTCCTGCCGCCACTATATTAGAAGAAGCTCCTACCAAAGTGCCATTTCCGCCTAAAGTAGCCCCGTACATCATCGCGTAAAACAAGGGCAGCACAGCAGGTGGAAACTGCCCTGCAAAATCCGGTGCCAACACCTGGGGCGGTGCGAGCCCGACATTGACAACATACTGTTTTAGCAGCGGCACCATCGCGACTACCAGAGGAATATTTGGCACCACGCTCGACATCAAACCCACAAAAAATAACAAAGCTAGGGAACCAACAAAAATATTTTTACCTAAAATTACTGCTAATATTCCAGATATACTGGCGATGACTCCGGTTTTTTCCAAACCGCCAATCAGCACAAAGATAGACATAAAAAATAGCAGCGTGCTCCAATCTAAATCCCGCAAAATATTGTTAACCGAATCAATTTGGGAATGGTGAGCTAAGAGCATTGCCAAAGCCGCCCCCAACAAAGCAACCGCTGCCGGTGAAATAGGCACCGGCATCGACTCTCCTATTACAAAAAATGTCAGCACGAAAGCTATAATTAAACCACCCACTGCTAAGACTCGCGGGTGATTAATTTTTGGATGCGGCAAGTTTTCCAAATCGTCTAATTTTTTGTTCCAAATTTCTCGGAACATCCAAGGCAGAATAACTAATATAACTGCTAAGGCGATCGCCCCGCCCAAACTTAACTTTACCAGGTAATCTGCAAAGCTTATGTTAATAGCATCGCCGACAATGAATGTCGCCGGATCGCCTACGATTGTCAGCAGTCCCGAACTGTTAGCCACAAATACCATTAAAATTAGCAGCGGCACGAAATCTACACCGACTTCTTGTGCCATTGGCGGAATTAATGGTGCTAGCAGCATGACTGTCGTGGCATTGGGCAAAACTGCACAAATTGGCGTAGTAATCCCGACAATACCCAGCAAGAGATTTTTGCCTTTGCCTTTTGCCAAAAGCACCATTTGAGTTGCCAAGTAGTCGAATACTTTGGTAGGCTCAAAGGCTCTCACCATTACCATGACTCCGAAGAATAAGCCCAGCGTTGCGTGACTCCGACTGATATATTCGATCGCGTCGTTTAACGTCATTACATGGGTAAAAACCAGTATCAGCGCTCCCAGAAATGCCGCAACTGTTAGGTGTATCCATTCTGTAATTATTAAGAAAACTACACCGATAAATGTTGCCGCAGCGATCGCAGCTTGAACGTTTTCCATTTAGTCCCCTGACAAAATTAAAACTTAAAATTAAAAACTCTCGGTGTGAGGAAACTTACTACTTTATGGCTTTTCTGTCAATAGGTTTAACGGAGGATTTTGGCAGCAACAAGCTGGGATAGACGGCTCGACAGAGCTCCGGCACGGGGAAAAATTCACCTCAAAACTACTTCTTTTGGCAGGGTCGCGATCGCCAGAAGTTTGGTATGGCGCTCGCGCGATCGCTCAACTACAATGAAGCATGGCCAATATCTGCCAAACTTCACCCCCACGCCGACATCATGGACTACAGCCAAGTGCTCGCCGACAAAACCGATACTATCCTCAAAAACTGGATGGAAGCAGTTCGTCAGGATCGGAAAATTGAAACCGCTGACTCCTTACCGCCCTCAGCAATCGAAAATCACATACCTTACCTGCTGGCGGCGATGGCCACAGTGCTTTCCCAATATCAACACAGCGAAATAAAACTAATAATTGAAGCCAGTTTAGATCACGGATTTCTCAGGGCAGAACAAGGCTACGACGCCGCAGAAGTAGCCCGCGAATACCATTTATTGCGTCAAGTAATATTCTCCCAATTAGAAGCAGAATTGCTAGCAGGAACTACAGCAGACGTATTCAGAGCTTTTCGGCTCATAGATGCCGTAGTAGACGAAGCCATTGCCCAGTGTTTCAACAGCTACGTCGCTCAGAGGCTGCGGGAACTTCAACAAATTCAAACTCAACTACAACTCACAAATCAAGAACTCTCTCGCCTTGTCAGCGTCAACCAAGAAAACGTCTACCATTTGGCTCACGAACTCAAAACTCCTCTCAACTCAATTATCGGTTATTCCGAACTATTCTTACGAAAAGAAAAATGGCAATCTGACATCAAAGATACCCTCCCCGGCATCGAACACATCGAGCGAGTATTGCGTAACGGCAGACAGTTGCTGCGCCTGATTAACGACGCACTAGAACTTTCTCGCGCCGACGCCGGAAAAATTAAACTTCACCTGCGGCAAACTAATGTACGATCGGTAATTAACACCGTAGTAGAAATGATGCAGCCCATGGCTGATGCTAAAGGATTAAAGCTCACTGCTACCAGCGACTGCGCCCCAAAACAAGTAATCGCCGACGGACAGCGGCTGCAACAAATTGTTACCAATCTTCTGAGCAATGCCATTCGCTATACAGAATCCGGTAGTATCGAATTAAGTTGCCGCCGTGCTGGAGAAGCACATTGGGCGATCGCAATTACCGATACCGGCATTGGCATCGCCCCCGAAGATACAAACCGCATCTTTGACCCCTTCTTTCAAGCAGGAGAAGCCGGCAAACAGCACTTTCCCTCCGAAAGCACCGGTCTGGGATTAGCAATAGTATCGCGGCTCGTCACACTCCTGCAAGGCAAAATAGAGCTAGTATCACAAATAGGAGTCGGCTCAACTTTTACCGTGATTCTCCCCCTAGAAGTTAAAATCCTCCAAGAAGTAAGCTAAACATTAAGTTCAAATTTTTACATCCGAAAATCCTATGCCCGCAGCCAACATTAGCCCTTCCACCACAGCCTTTCCCCTCACAGCCGTAGTCGGGCAAGAAGCAATCAAACTAGCCCTGCTGTTAGCAGCAGTCGATCCCGGATTGGGAGGAGTTGCGATCGCAGGCCGCCGCGGTACAGCAAAATCAGTAATGGCCCGCGCCTTGCACTCCTTACTGCCACCCATTGAAATTGTTAAAGACTCTTTTTGCAACGCCGAACCTAATGATATTCTTGCAGAAAAGGCATCTTTTCTATTGGAAGAAAGCGGGCAAGAACCCCACACTACCGATACTAATTCTCCAAATACAGAAATTATTCCCACACCCTTCATCCAAATTCCTTTGGGTGTCACCGAAGACAGACTCTTAGGTTCAGTCGATGTCGAACAATCAGTAAAATTCGGCGAAACCGTATTTCAACCAGGACTTTTAGCCCAAGCAAATCGAGGGGTACTTTATGTAGACGAAATCAACCTCCTCGATGACAACATTTCCAACCAATTGCTAACAGTATTAACCGAAGGGCGCAACCAAATAGAACGCGAAGGCATTAGCTTTCAACACCCCTGCAAACCTCTATTTATTGCCACCTACAACCCCGAAGAAGGGCCGCTCAGAGAACATTTGCTCGATCGCATCGCGATCGTACTTTCAGCGGACGCAGCACTCGAAATAGAAGAAAGAGTCTATGCAGTAGAACAAGCTTTATCCTACTCCAGCTCGCCCCAAGAATTCCTCAATCAATACGCCGAAGACACCGACAACCTCAAAACCCAAATCATCCTAGCCAGAGAATGGCTCAAAGATGTCAGCATTAAACGCGAACAAATTGCCTACCTAGTAGAAGAAGCCATCCGGGGTGGCGTTCAAGGACACCGGGCCGAAATATTCGCAGTCCGCGTCGCCAAAGCGGCAGCAGCCATCGAGGGACGCACAGAAGTTAACGCCGAAGACCTTCGCCGCGCCGTAGAATTAGTCATCGTACCCCGCGCCACCATCATCCAAACTCCCCCAGACGAAAACTCTCCTCCTCCTCCCCCCCCACCGCCTCCCCAAAAGCAGTCAGAACAAGAACAAGACGAACCAGAAAACGAGCAAGAAGACGAAGAAGACCAAGAGGATGAAGACAACCCGGAACCTGAAGAAGAACCAGAAAAAGATACCATTCCCGAAGAATTTCTCTTCGACCCCGAAGGCGTAATTCTCGACCCCAGCGTGCTTTTCTTCGCCCAAGCCGCCAGCCGCCAAGGCAAATCGGGCAGCCGCAGCACCATTTTCTCCGAAGATAGAGGCCGTTACGTCAAGCCAGTATTGCCCAAAGGCCCCGTCCGCCGCATCGCCGTTGACGCCACCCTCAGAGCAGCCGCACCCTACCAAAAAGCCCGCCGCGACAGGAATTCTAACCCCTCCCAACCCCCCCTTAGCAAGGGGGGGCAACAGGCGAGTCAACCCCCCCTTAGCAAGGGGGGGCAAGAGGGAGTTCAGCGCCGTGTATTTGTCGAACAGGGAGACATTCGGGCGAAGCGCTTGGCCAGAAAAGCTGGAGCTTTAGTCGTCTTTGTCGTCGATGCTTCGGGTTCGATGGCCCTCAACCGGATGCAGTCGGCAAAAGGTGCAGTCATGCAGCTACTCACAGAAGCTTATCAAAGCCGCGACCAAGTTGCTCTCATTCCCTTTCGCGGAGAACAAGCAGAAGTGCTGCTACCGCCGACTCGCTCGATAGCCTTGGCCCGCAAGCGCTTGGAACGGTTGCCCTGCGGAGGCGGTTCCCCCCTGGCCCACGGTTTGACTCAAGCAGTGCGGGTGGGAGTCAACGCGCGGCAGTCTGGAGATATCGGTCAAGTTGCGATTGTCGCCATTACCGACGGGCGGGGTAATATTCCTTTGGCTCGTTCTTTGGGCGAACCGATTGTAGATGGAGAAAAGCCGGATATTAAGAAGGAATTGTTAGAAATTGCTGCCAAAATTCGCGGGTTGGGAATGCAGTTGTTGGTGATTGATACCGAGAGCAAGTTTATTTCTACTGGCTTTGCGAAGGAGTTGGCCAAGACTTCTGGAGGGAAATACTATCACTTGCCCAAAGCTACCGAACAGTCGATCGCAGCTATGACTAAAAATGCTCTGCGCGACGCGATCGGCTAAAATCCTGATACCCGCATTTATCTGCGTTTATCCGCATTTATCTGCGGTTAAAAATCCAAAAATTAGACTTTTGACCAAAAGTCTAATTTTTAACTCTCACTCTCCGGCGACTCACAGCCAGCGAACCCGCAACTAAACCCAACCCTACCACAGTCGAAGGCTCAGGAATTTTCACGGGCAGAGGCACCGGTCTTACGCTTCCCGGACTCGGGCTGGGAGAAGTTGTACCTTGTCGGAGTTGACCGATTTGAGCCAGCAGCAAATTTTCTGAACCCTGCCCTGAAGCAGCGGTAAAAACGGCTCCGACATTAGCCGCCACGGCAGCTTGACTGCCGGAAATCACAGCGGCGGCAGCCAATAAAATTCCGGCGGCAGTTGGCAATAATTTGCTAGGAAAAAAGGTGGGCATTGGACATTACCTGTTTAGCATTTTGTCGATCGAACTCGATCTCTCGATCGTTAATTTTTTGGGCCTTCCCTGTCTGAGCTACCTTAGCAACTAACCCAAGCGATTTGAGATTTGAGATTTTAGATTATTGGGGTTTCCTGTCTCTATTTTCAACTAAGCCCCAAATCAACAACCTAAAATCAACTGCGGCCCCTGCTTCTAGCATATAGTCCTCAATCCCAAATCGCAAATCCCAAATCCCAAATTGATTGAGCTCGCCTATCTGCGATTCGATCGACTTTAAGCTTACCCCTCGCGGCAGATAGCGCCGGATCTTTAACCTCAATTATAGATCTGCCGCGACGCGCAACGGTGCAATAGGGCGACACGGCACAGACTTGTACGCAGTTAATTATAAACAATCGCTCCCTGCTTGGGAGTGATTTCACACCCGTTCTTTATCAAATCTTTAAACTCTTCCAGGTTTTGCAAACAAAGTGTAAAGCTGTCAAAATATAGATAGCAATTCTCAGCCAAAATTAGGTAAATCCTCGTGAGTAACACCAGCAATTTCCGCGAAGCCGTGCGCGAGGCCAAAAACCAAGCGCTAGTAGGCCCCAACGTCATCTCCAACGCTCTCCCCTTCGTCGGCGGCGGACTTGTCTTAACTGCTGTCGGCGCCTACGGCGGCCTCGGAGTGATCCGCAACTATCCCGGGATCTTCTTTCCCACCTTCATCGGCGCGATCGTCCTACAATTAATTCTGTTCTTTGTCGCCCGCGGCGCTGCCGAACAAGGTAACAAAAATACCGCTTTGCCTCTGCTGGCAACCTACAGCTTGCTTACAGGCTACACCCTCAGCGGATTGGTGTCTATAGCCCTCAGAAGCGAAGGCGTCGGCATCGCCGGTATTGGTTTTGCTGCACTTGGATGTGGCATTACTTTTATCGCCGCCCGCCAAATTGGCTCCAACCTTTCTGAACAAGACGGCATGGCCCTCACCAAAACTATCAGTTTAGGTGTCATTGCTTTGTTAGTCGTCGTTGGCGGTCAGTTTCTGCTCTCTCTATTTGGCATCTACACCCCAACTTGGTTGGAAATTGGCATTTCCGGCATCGGCGTATTTCTGTTCGCCGGCGCTGCGATCGTCGATTTTTACATATTACCCCGCAGCTACCGCGACGACCAGTATTTGCCCGCCGCTCTGTCGATGTACTTGACCTACGTCAACTTGTTCATTTTCATTCTGCGCCTGCTGATTGCTCTCAACGGCCGCGATTAATTGAAACTTTAGCTTAAAAAAACCGCGGCTCGATCGACTTCCGGCCGCGGTTTTTTAATTAAGATTTGGAATCAAGATAGTCGTCCTCGCCTCCTCTGTCCTTCATACAAAAAACTTATATCATGTTCACAGCCGGCCGGCATAAGGTATAATTTTACTTTTTAATCACTCAATCAAAGCTCTTGTTATCTAATTGTGTCGATCGCGATTTCAATAATATTAATCACAAATTAATTGGGGAAAACTCATGTACTTAAAATATGAAGATATCAGGAGAGTCAGCGTAGAAATTACCTCCCGGTGCAATGCAGCTTGTCCGCAGTGCCCCCGCACCGGCAACCCGATTTTGCCGGGGGCGGAATTAAAGATGGAGGATATTGAGAGAATTTTCCCACAAGAGTTTTGCTCTCAGTTGGATTTGGTGTATATGTGCGGCAACTACGGCGATGCTATGACTAGCAATACCACAATTCCCGCGATCGAGTATTTGCACCGCATGGGAGTTCCTCATATCTGCCTGTACACCAACGGTAGCGGACGCAATCCAGACTGGTGGCAAGCCCTCGCACAGGCGATGACAGGAGAACACGATCGCGTAATTTTTAGTATCGACGGGTTGGTCGATACTAACAGCATCTACCGCCAAAATACCAATTGGGACAGGATAATGCAGTCGGTTAAGGCCTTTATCCAAGCTGGCGGAAAAGCTGTATGGCATTACTTGATATTTGAACACAACCAGCACCAAGTAGAAGCAGCGCGGGATTTAGCCCAACAATTAGGATTTGTCGAGTTTGTACCGAAAGCTACCTCTCGTTTTGTGGCGAAAGAGATTTATGACAAAGAGTCCGCAAATCAACAGCCTCAGAAGGCAGAAAACTCTCAGGTAGAGGCTAAGAGCGATCGCCCAAACCAACCAGCAACCGCTAATGTATCAGCCCCTCAGCATCAAGAACCGGCCGCGCTTCAGTTCCACCGACAAGCTGAGAAATGCTTGAAACAAGGAAAGCTATCAGAGGCGATCGCAGCCAGCCAACAAGCCCTAAAAATTCAACCTAATTTTGCAGCAGCATGGAAAACTTTGGGCAATGCTGTTCAAGGTTTGGGGAAGATGCAAGCAGCAGCAGACTGTTATGCCAAGGCCCTAAAAATTCAGCCTAATTTTCCAGAAGTTTATGCTAATGTCGGCAGTCTTTATGCCCAGCAGCAACAGTGGCAGCCAGCTAGTGCTTATTACCAAAAGGCGATCGAGCTTAAACCCACTTTTGCAGGAGCTTATCGCAATTTAGCTAAAGTGTTGACGCAGTTGGGGCAACCAGAAAAAGCAAATTATGCTTGGTATCAAGCTATAGCTATCGAAACCTCTCAAGCACCAGAAGCAACTCCTTCTGTCCCATCAAACCCAGCCAGCGAAGAACTTCAACCCCCATCGTTGGAACAATATAAAAATCCCCAGGGAGACCAATTTATCCAAGCTGTAGAAAAATTTGGTAGCCTAAACAATTACTACCGTAATGTAGAAATTAGCTGTCAAACTCAAGCCACCAAAGAGATTTTCATCAGTTTTGAAGCGGAACTCTGGCCTTGCTGTTGGGTAAGCCATACTAAATACGCTGTTTATAACCATACTTACAGACCGCAAATGCTGGCTTTAATTGAAAAGTACGGAAATGGTTTTAATTCTCTCAGAACTCAATCTGTGAAAGATGCGATCGCCAGAGATTGGTTTCGCGAAGACCTCACAAAAAGTTTTTCCTGTTCTAAAAGGTTGGACGTATGCGCTCACGAATGCGGTAAAACTTTCAATTCAACAGGTTCGCAGTATATATAAGAAGGAAGAAGTCAGTTGACTGTTGACTGTTGACAGTTCTCACAAGAAAGAAAGAAGAATGCGGTGAAGCCGATCGAATTTCATGTCACGATTCAGGCAGGTTATCGGGATCGATCCCTTGCGATCGCAAATACTCAGCTAGGCGTTCGGCTCGCTGTCGTTCTACCCTCAACTGCTCGCGCATCTGCCCCGCCGCTGCATCCGGCAGGGGATAGACATTTCCTGACTCGTCGTACCAAACCAGAATTTCTTGCTCGATGCCCCCAATAAGTTGCCCCGAGCGCCCCATGCCCAGTCCCACTTCTGGCATCCAATAGGGTTCGCCAATCTGCTGCCTGTACTGCCCGTCAATCAGCTTGTACACTTCAAACGGTTGATGCCGATCGCGCCGCCAAAATTCGGGATTGTAAATAATGTAGTACAAAACTCCTAAACCGGCATAAATCGACATCTTCTCGTCGTACTCCCCGCCGGGTTTGTGAGACACCATTTCCAATGCTACGATCGGCACAACCTCGTTTTCTTCCCAGACAGCATAGCTGCGGCGAGATTTGCCTCCTTTTCGGCGCTCCACCCCCAAACTGAGAAACCCGTCGGGGACGACAGGCACTTTGGGACTTATTCCTGTGGTGTGATACACAGCCATATCCACCCCAAAGTACCAATCCATGCGATCTGACCAAATGCCGGTCAGGACAAACAACAATAGGTTGGGTAGCAGATTCTGGTCTTCGTTATCCACAGGGGTATCGTCCGAACAGGGCAGGTCTTCGGTGGACGGCAAGCTTAATTTTAGTTCTGGGGAAATCATGGCAGTTAACTTCCATCGAGATCGTTAACCTGATTTTAGTTTATAGCAACTTTTTTTGAATTTTCAATGCGGTAAAGTTTTTAATTCAACGGGTTCGCACCATATCTAATCAGGAAGAATCAATAACATTTTGTTGAAAGATTCCAATTTCAGCTAAAATCAAAAATACACGCCACAACTAGGAAAAGTAATAGTGGAAGTTCTAGACATCAAACACAATATCGAAACTTTCTCCGATCGCCTAACCAGTCTACAAGACTATCTTTAGCTCAGCATTAACTGCCGAGAACGAAAAGTTACAACAGCTAGCAGCACAGCCGGAATCTGGCAAAAGCATCAAGACAGTAGAACGGCTACTCCAAGAACTAGACGCACTCCAATCCTATCAGGCAAAACTCAACCAGTGCCAAACAATTTTGGCAGATGCTACAGCAGCACTGGAGTTACTCGAATTTCAAGCAGACGACGAACTAGAGCAAGAACTTCAAACTAATTTAGCTCAACTAAACTGCTCTCTCGAAGAGTGTGAATTAGAGCAATCCTTCAGCGGGCCTTGCGACAAAAATGGAGCCTACCTGATAATTAATGCAGCAATAGATGACTTAGATGCTCTAGACTGGGCACAAATGTTGCTGAGAATGTACTATCGTTGGGGACTGAACCAAGGCTATAGAGTTATGGTGGTTGAAGATTCCCCATTGGAGTATGTAAAAATTAATTCGGCTATTTTGGAAATAGGAGGAGTTAATTCTCTAACTTTGGCAATAGACGGACGTTACGCTTACGGCTATCTAAAGTCAGAAACCGGAGTGCATCTACTGAAACGTACATCGCCTTTTAATATTACCAGAAAGCAGGCGAGTTCAGTGACGGTGGAAGTTGTGCCAATGTATGTGGAACTGGAGATTCCACAGCAGGATTTAGAATTAATAATCTTGCCTTCTCCCTACGTGAGCTGTGTAATCCGAACTTTGGTGAGGATTGTTCATGTTCCTACTGGTATTTCTGCAATATCTGGGGAGGAGCGGAGTCAATTGCAAAATAGAGAAAGGGCTTTGGCGCTTCTCAAAAGCAAACTGTTTGCTATTATGCAAAGACAAGGAGTTCAACAGCTTACAGATATTCAGGGCGAGCTCCTAAAAACAGTCCTCAACCAACCAATTCGGGAATATCAATTTGCCAGCGACAGCGCGAACCAGGGCAAAGTTCTGGATCTCCGTACAGGAATCCAAACAACAGCCGTCGCCGACGTGCTCGACGGCAAAATTGACTCATTTATCAAAGCTGGTGTGCTACTGAAAAATTGATTTGCACATTTAGAGCAAAATTTCAGCTAAACTTAAAAATACACCCCACAACTAGGAGAACTCACAGTGGAAGTTCTAGACATCAAACACAATATCGAAACATTGTCCGATCGACTGGGTACAACCCAGGACTATCTTTGACATCCCCGCACTTACAGCCAAAATTCAAGACTTAGAGCAAATCTGCGCCCAACCAGCATTTTGGGACGACCAAGATCGAGCTCAAGAAACCCTCCAAGAACTCAATGACTTCAAATCTCATTTAGACCAATACCGCGGCTGGCAAACGAGCTTGGAAGATGCTAAAGCTATTTTAGAACTGCTGGAGTTAGAAGCCGACGAGTCCCTGTTCCAAGAAGCCTCATCGAGTCTTTCTCAGTTAACCCGCGAACTCGACCAGTGGGAACTGCAACAATTACTATCGGGGCCCTACGATGAAGGCGGCGCCGTTTTGACGATTAACGCCGGGGCCGGCGGCACAGATGCTCAAGATTGGGCAGAAATGCTGCTGCGGATGTACACCCGCTGGGGGGAAAGTCAAGGTTACAAAGTACATTTAATGGAAATTTCCGAGGGAGAGGAAGCAGGTATTAAATCTGCTTCTTTGGAAATTGTCGGCCGCTACGCTTACGGTTATATGCGATCGGAAAAAGGCACTCACCGCTTGGTCAGAATTTCGCCTTTTAATGCTAACGACAAGCGTCAAACCAGTTTTGCAGGCGTTGAAGTGATGCCAATTCTCGATCGATCCGTCAAGTTGGACATTCCCGAAAAAGATTTGGAAATCACCACTTCCCGTGCGGGCGGCAAGGGCGGGCAAAATGTTAACAAGGTAGAAACCGCAGTCCGCATCGTTCACCTTCCTACTGGCTTGGCCGTCCGCTGTACAGAGGAACGCAGTCAGTTGCAAAACAAGGAAAAAGCTTTGGCATTACTCAAGGCTAGGCTGTTGGTGATTGCTAAGGAACAGCGGGCTTCGGAAATTGCCGAGATTCGTGGCGATATGGTGGAGGCGGCTTGGGGCAACCAAATTCGCAATTATGTTTTTCACCCATACCAAATGGTCAAGGATTTGCGTACAGGGGTGGAAACAACCGCCATCGCAGATGTCATGAACGGCGAATTAGACCCCTTTATTCAAGCTTACCTGCGGCAGGAAAATCAGTTGATAGCCCAAACTGATTCAACCGCAGGAATCTAATTCGCGCCTTGACATACAAAGTCTGTCTGTGCAAACTAAAGAATCAAGAGCGGTGAGGGCAGCCGATTTGCTATAATTTTGGGGTTTTGACCGATCGCCCGACCTTCAACAGGTCGCGCGGTCAAAAACCTTGATATGATAAAACTTGATCTGACAAACACTAAGGAGAAATAATGACCCAAGTTGTAATAGGCGAAAATGAAGGGATTGAGTCAGCCCTGCGACGGTTTAAGCGACAAGTTTCTAAAGCGGGTATTTTCCCCGACATGAGAAAGCACCGCCACTTTGAAACTCCGTTGGAAAAGCAGAAGCGCAAAGCTATTGCCAGAAGGACTAAGAGACGCTTTCACCGCAATAACAAGCCCTAGAATTATTAGCACTAAATTGATTCGGCAGATATAATGCCTTGCGATTCTAGTACCGCAGCGACTCGGAGAATCACCGCTTCGCTGTAGGGAGCACCAATAATTTGTACGCCCAAGGGCAAAGCGCCGGGCCGCTGTACGGGCACGCAAAGAACGGGCAAGCCAATAAATGATAGGGGTTGGGTGAACAGTCCGAGATTGGGACGCACTAAGATTTCTTGTCCGGCTATTACCATTTTCTCGACGCCAATTTCAGGGGCAGCTATCGGGGTTGCGGGTGCGAGGATGATGTCTGCGTGTTGGAATATTTCGCGAATTCGAGATCGGTACCACTGTCTGAATCTCTGCGCTTGCAAGTACCAAGTCGCAGGGATCAGGGTTCCCGCTAAAAAGCGATCGCGCGTGGCAGGATCGAAGTCTTGAGGGCGCGATCGCAAATTGTCTAAATGCAAGTTTCCCCCCTCGCAAGCGGTAATGATAAATGCCGCAGCCCTGGCGCGATCGGATTCCGGTATGCTGACAGTTGCAAGCCCCCCTATTTTTGGGGGGTTTGTTGTTTTTTCTGTGTGATTACCACACTCCAATATATTTGTCAAGGCTTTAGCAACTATTTCTACAGCATCCATTGCTTCCGGTTCGGCCCCTGTGGCGAAATACCCCTCAGCAACAGCAATTCGCAATCCTTCGATGCCTTGATTTAACTGCGGCGAACAAAGTTCTGGCGGGCGTTGAGTGCAAACTGGGTCACGAGAATCAGGGCCTTGCAGGATATCGTACAGCAGCGCCATATCTCTGATCGATCGCCCAAACGGCCCGACACAATCCAAACTACTCGAAAATAAATAAGCGCCAGCCCTGGACAAACGGCCGTAAGTAGGCTTAAACCCAAAGACACCACACAAAGCAGCCGGTACGCGGATGGAACCGTTAGTATCAGAACCGAGAGTGAAGGGTACAAAACCGGCGGCGACTGCTGCTGCGGAACCACCACTGGAACCGCCGGCGATGCGGGTAGTATCGCGGGGATTGCGAGTCGGGCCGTAGTGGCTGTTTTCCGTGACGAAACCGTAGGCGTACTCGTCCATGTTGAGAGTACCCACGAGGACAGCCCCGGCTTGTTTTAGTCGGGCGACCACCGCCGCGTCTTGGGTAGCCGGAGGATTGTCAGCGTTGATTTTTGACCCTGCTAGGGTGGTAATTCCGCCGATGTCGAACAGGTTTTTGACAGCGAAGGGAACGCCTGCTAAAGGGCCTGGGTTTTCGTTATTTGCGATCGAATTATCTATTTTTTCGGCTGCTGCGAGTGCGCTTGATGCAGTGATGGCAGTAAAGCAATTAAAAGCTTTATCCTTAACAGCAATCCGTTCCAAAGCAGCATTTACCGCCACTGTAGCCGTAACCTTACCCGATTTAACCGCCGCTGCCGTAGCAACCGCATCAGCCTTATCTAAAAAACATCTGCGTTCATCTGCGTTCATCGGCCCTCATCTGCGGTTAAAGATCTAAGGTTCAAACACCGGCGCGACTTCTACTTCTGGGGGTAAAGGAAACTCAGTAACCAGTCGGGCGATCGCAGCTATCCTCTCGAAGTTTACCACAACGCCTGGACGATGTTCCGGGTCTAAGGGTAAGTTTATCAGTTCGGCCGTGCGATCGACATATTCTTCTACATTTACCATGAGTCCCTCCCAAAAAAACATCAGCGTTCATCCGCGTACATCCGCCCCATCTGCGGTTAAAAATCTAAGATTCAGATATAAGTGCGATCGATGATTGTATTGTAAGCGCGATCGGGCTGTTAGTTATTTTCGAGCAGTTTTTTGTATTCCTCGGATTGTCTGATATCATCTAGAGGCGATATAGGTTCAGTTGGTTTATCGGGACAGAACTCTATACATATATCTATAACAGCTTTCTTATACTTTTGAGCATCGTAATTTTCATAATATGAATTTACTATTCTTGCCTGCACTCTTACTGTTCCTTCCTGCCACCCTCCAAAACCTACTTTGAGAAGTTTACAGCTTACTCCTTTACCTTCCCAGTGAATTTCATTGTTCCACATATAACGTTCGGAATCGAAGGAAATTTTATTTATGTCGGTTTTTATATCAGCACGTTCTTCCGAAGTACCACCCCTAACTTTCCAGGGATAAATATTTAAAAATTTTTCCGTAAATTCTTTACTAACTACATCCTTGAATTTCGCTACTGTAAATGTATTATTGTTATCGAACAACAAAACATCATCATCGCGGTCTAGTGGTTTAAATTTATCATTCATAAAATTTGATGCGGTCGTGTACCGTTAAATATCAGGGGTGTAAAAGCATTAGTTACCAATGTTCCGGTGGGCAATGCCCACCCTACGAATACAACTATTTTGACATTTTTTAGGCCAGATTAATTAGTATATTTCATAAATTCAGCCCGGTTCGATGTTTGTTCCCACTCAAACACTGACAGTTTCCCGCAACTTCTCAACTGCCACATCCAGCGAAGGCAAAGCAAAATCCTCAGCATCCATCAATTCCTTAACCTTCTCAAAAATCTCAACCTCCGCCTCTTCCTGGTCGGTTAGCTTATCATAAAAATAAGGGTCAGTAAACCACTGCTCAAACGCTATCATTAACAAACCATTGGGCGAAAGTTCAAACCGCCAATACTTAGAAACCCTACTGTCAACCACTTCAAACATCGGTGCCGGATTCTCCATTGGATAATAGCTAAAAATATCGTCGCAGATGTAGTACCAAATACTACCTTGCCATTCTCGGATAGCGTAAACAACATATTCTTTGCCTATTGTTAATGCAAACTTAATTTTTTTAGTGTAACCGCGTGGCGGATCTATATAATTTTCAGGTAGAGATTCACCCGTATTAGCAATACAACGAATTTTCATAACTTGATGACCTACAAATTTTTAGGAGCAATTTTGGGATACTGTCGCTTGAACTTAAACTCCACATCTTGAAGAGTCTGACTGTTCCGAAACCAATGAACTTGTACGGAAGCTCCATTAATTTCAAAAGCCTCAATACTTGTCATTTTATCCCAATCTTCAGAATTCCCGCCATAAACAGCAATAAGTCTCGGCGCATCCCCCAACAATCTATCTGTACCGCGACGAATTACTTTGCAATTACCAGCCTTAGCATCTTGCAGTAGCAGTTGCTCCTGCAAGTTTCTCGGACTCTCATCGGGAATAGCACCTTGATTCACAATTTAACAGATTAAAATATTGTTTGTCAAACCGAATAAAAACTCATTTTAGCAGGTGCAGTTTCCGCCAGCAACTTACCCCGCGAAATCACATACCGAACCGCAGCGCGCCTCCTAATTGCATCATAACAATCATCCGCATCCAACACAATCAAATTTGCAGGTTTACCCGCATCTATCCCATAATTATCATCTCCCAGATAGAGAGTTTTCGCACCGTTGACAGTGACCATATTAAAACAAGCTGCAATCTCAGCCATTCCCGTCATCTGACAAACATGAACCGCCATATGAGCGACATCCAACATATTTCCCGTACCTAAACTATACCAAGGATCTTGCACGCAGTCGTGGCCAAAACTCACATTCAATCCCTGTTGCCACAACTCCTTAACCCGCGTGACCCCACGGCGTTTGGGATAAGTATCAGCGCGGCCTTGCAGAGTAATATTAATTAAAGGATTGGCAATAAAATTAATTCCCGATTTTGCCAAACTTCCCATCAGCTTAAAAGCATAAGCATTGTTATAAGAACCGAAAGCCGTCGTGTGGCTAGCCGTCACCCGCGAACCCGCCCCGCTTCTAATCGCACAAGCTGCTACCACCTCCAAAAATCTCGACTGTTCATCATCGATTTCATCGCAGTGAACATCTATTAATCTATTGTATTTTTCAGCAAGTTCAAAAATTCGATCAACCGACTTCACCCCATCTTCCCGCGTCAACTCATAATGCGGAATCCCGCCCACAGCATCCGCACCCATATCCAGAGATGTCTCTAAAAGTTTGTCATTTTCTGGACTTCCGTAAATCCCGTCTTGGGGAAAAGCCACAACTTGCAGAGTCATCCAATCTTTGACTTGTTCTCGAACTTCCAAAAGTCCTTGCAAAGCAGTCAGCGTCGGTTCGCTAACATCAGCGTGACTCCTGACAAACAAAATTCCCTGAGACGCTTGCAGCCTTAAAGTTTCAACAGCCCGTTTTTTGACATCATCGAGAGTTAAACTTTGCTTGCGTTCCCCCCAGATTTGAATTCCCTCGAACAAAGTGCCGCTTTGATTCCATCGCGGTTCCCCCGCAGTCAAAGCCGAATCCAGATGAATGTGCGACTCCACAAAAGGAGGACTAACTAAATTGCCTTGAATGTCGATTTCGCGTTCGCCCAATTCTGATATCCGAGGCGAAACGGCGACTATTTGGTCATCATCGATAGCAATATCTACCGTTGGGCGATCGTCGATCGCACCTAACAAACGACCTTGGCGCAGAACAATGCTATACTTTTGCTCAGGCATGACAATTGCACCTAAATTTAACACTTGTAAACGTGATCCTTCCTAGTTGCTACGCAGCCTAGTGAGGCAAAAAAAAATCTCCCATCACTTGCGAATCCCCTCCTTTTCCTCCTCTGCGTCCTCTGCGCCCTCTGCGGTTAAAAAATCTTACTAACAAAAGCAAGCTATAACGACAATAACCCCGAAAAAAGCGCCACTACAAATCGCCAATATCAGACAATCTCAAACTCCAGATTGTGATTTTTTACCAAATCAAAGGTAAAATGGTCAACCATATTAGTATTGCTCAATTCCAGATTGTAAAAATCAACAAAATCCGCATCAAAATACGGCCCAGCGTGCCAAGTCCCCACATCTAACTTAATAAAACAATTGCCCGGAATCCGAAAAGCAGCCATATCCTCTAAACTCGGTTTATAGCTATCCCCAGGAGGCGCAACCGCCATCAACCAATCCTTCCCCTCCAAAGAACCCAAACACTGAGTACATTGAACGTGTCGCGTAATTTTGCCAAACTTGCGACCTTTATGGTGCAGCCGCATAATGTAAAATCTAGGAATACCATTTTGCAAATTTAACTGAGCATCCTCAGCATCGAAAGACTTGCCATCAACAGCCGGAAAGATAACTTGACCGTAACTCCGAAAATTCTCCGGTGTCACCCATTCTGCGGATAACTGCTTAGTCGAAATTGATTCGCTCATAAATCCCAACATCCCTAGCTTGATCCGTCATAAATATTCTAATACAGTAACTCCTCTCTCTTCTCTTGTGGGTGCCCTCTGTGTCCTCTGCGGTTAATTAATTAAATAAAAAAATCTAGTTCGTTTTCTCGATCGCCCAAAACACCCTTACAATAAAAATCAGCACACTGCTGCAAAAAACGAGCCGGAATATCAGGCCGGGCACCCCAATGCAAATGCAAATAAGAAGCGTGCACCTGACAAACTCCCCAACCTTCAGCAACCGCCTCAACTTCCCCTCGCTTCCCATACCTCCAACTGTGATAAACTGGATTAGTCGGTTCCACAGTTAAGTGCGATCGATGAAACTCATGTCCCCAAACCTCATCCAGAGCAGTTAACACCGAACTATCCCTCACCGCCACAGCTTCTCTGTATCCCAGCGTCAAACGCTTTCCCATCGCAGCAGCAGCCGGCAATACTCCCACCCCTGGCCAAGAATTGCCATCGAAGTCTACAATAGAATCGCACAAATACATCAAACCGCCGCACTCCGCATAAGTCGGCATTCCAGAAAAAATAGCACTTCTTACCGCATCCCGAATTAAAACATTACCGCTCAATTTTTGAGCAAACACTTCGGGAAAACCACCACCAAAATATAACCCTTGCACATTGTCAGGAAAAACCGAGTCATCAAGGGGACTCCAAAACACCAACTGTGCACCCAACTCTTCCAACAAATCAAGATTGTCGTGATAGTAAAAATTAAAAGCCCGATCGCGCGCAACTGCAATCCTCACTCCAAATTGTTTTCCCAAACAGTTGACAACATCATCTTTTTTAGTTACAATTTCGTAAGGGAGATTGTGTCTACCCAAAAGTTGCTCAGACCCCTCACCCCCCCCATTTCGAGTTGCAGCCAACAAAGGCAAAAGTTGCTCCCAGTCAAAACTAACAGCAGCCAAATCAGCCAGTTTATCGATCGCAGCATGAAGATTCGGCAACTCCTCAGCAGGAATCAGCCCCAAATGTCGATCGGGAATAGTAACAGCCTCATCCCTACGCAAAACGCCCACAATAGGTAAATTGAGCGGTTTGAGAGCATCTTGAAGCAGTTCCAAATGTCGATCGCTCGCCACCCGATTCAGCACCAAACCAGCGAATTTAAGGTTAGGGTTAAAAGAACGAAAACCGTGGGCGATCGCAGCCACAGAACCAGAGAGCCTGCTGCAATCTATCACAAACAATACCGGCAAATTCAGCAAATAAGCCACATGAGCCGTAGAAGCAAAGGAAAAATCATAATTGCCTTCTTCTTTTCGATAATTAATCCGTGTATCCCTGTCAAAATCCGTGTCCTGCCTGCCTGATTCCTGATTTTTTCGACTCACTCCATCAAATAGTCCCATCACCCCTTCAACTAAGGCATAATCGACATCTTGAATATGACGAGAAAAACACTTTTTTACATAAGATTCAGACGTTAATACCGGGTCTAAATTCCGACAGGGGCGACCAGTAACAAAAGCATGAAACATGGGGTCAATGTAATCCGGGCCTACCTTAAAAGATTGAACATTCAAGCCGCGGCGGATTAAATAAGCTAAAAGGGCGATCGTCACAGTCGTCTTTCCCGCACCGCTGCGTTCGCCAGCAATTACTAAAGCCATAGTTCTAGTCAGTTAAAATAAATAATAGATAAGATTGCCCACGTCACTTTCTAATTAGGAAATTATCTGCGTTTATCTGTGTTAATCTGCCTTGTATCTGCGGTTTCTGTATCAATCAAGATTTAAGCAATCTTTCCTCATAAAAATAGACAGTTGATAAAGTTATGAGTATTGCTCTCGCACCGCTCAAATAATAACTATTTAACGAACCGCGAAGACGCTAAGAGCGCGAAGGAAGAAAAGAGAAGAATAAAAGTAGGGCAGACATTGCCTGCCCCACTGAATATTAACTCAATCCGTCTTGCTTATTTTTTTCTCCTTTCTCCTGATTCCATCCATCCGTTACATCCGTTACATCCGCTACACAATCCGTTGCCGAACTTCTTTTTACCGCTTAGCTAACTTCAGCATTTGAGCCGTCACTGCCAAACTTTCTTCGTAAAGCACGTCCCGGCCCCAACTCAGCAAGTGTTGGCCCAGCAACTGTTCCGTCACCTGATCGAACAGAGGACTCACCTGGTTGAACCGATCGGTTTGAGCGCCGCCCTTCGTTTCCATCCGCATACAGCCGCCCACTTCCGAACACAGAACCGTACCGCAGTCAGCCTTCTCGTTCGTAGAACTCAAACGCAGAGCAATCAAATCGCCCGGGACATCGCCCGTATCAGCAGTAGGAATAGCAGCCAACTCGGCTTCGACAACCCGTTCGTCCGGCCCCGCGAATTTAATTCGCTTGATTTGGTAATCGCCCTCTTCCTGTTTGAAAGCAACCGGACGCCACTGAAGCCGGCTCGCCAGCCAACCCAAATACATCAGCGCTTGAGTAGAATTGTCCTGTTCGTAATCGATCGTCACCCGATCGATTTCCCGAATCGCAGCGCGACGTTCCGGGGCGTCAAAAGCCTCAGCAGCCAACTCCTGCCACGCGGCCAGCCGCCGCCAATTCAGATCCGCGATCGGAATTCCCTCTTCAATCAGACTTTGCATCAACAGCAATTCGGCTTCACACTCGGCAAAGCTGCTAGAGTCAACAATCACAGAACTGCTAATTGCCGCCAGCCGCTGGAACAAACCTCGATCGGCATCAGGATTCGCTTTCCACCACAGCAGCGTCGGCAAATCAGCGATAGTCAACGCCGTCACGATGCCGCTCACCCGTTCCAAAGCAGCTTCCGTACCCCGCAGCGTAATGTACTCGCAGCAGATCAGATTGCCAGTGGTGCGCTTGTGAACCGGACAATAAGCCGCGACTTGAGCCTGTACGCCCGTATCTTCCCCCGCCGTCGGGCACAGAGCAATAATCCGGCAGGGATTGGCAGCCACAATCGCGTCAGCCACCCCCGAACCCCCGGAACCCAAACCACTCGATCCCATCTCCTCGCCTTTTGAATTTTTGCGAGCCACTTCTTCCCGCAAAGTCGCCAACAATTCAGCGTTAGCTTTGCCAGTTCTCGGCAACCCGTAAGCTTTTTGAGCCGCCCTGATGCTAGATGCCGTCATCGGCCCGGTAATACCGTCCACCGGCCCGTCATAAAACCCCAGATCCGCTAATAAACGCTGAGTTTCTTCGGGTTCGTAGACTACAAAAGTAAAAGTTGTTGCCCTACTAGCGATCGGAACATCACCATTTGACCCTGATTCTCTGTAACTTTCCCAAATTTGACTCAATTCGGCCTCTATTTGGTCGATCGACACATCTTTAGGACTTTGCAGGGAAACCAGAGGGGGAGCTTTCATCGGTGTCATCGTCATAAATCTTTTCTCCTTTGTTATTTGTTATTAGTCATTAGTCATTGGTTCTTAGTCATTGGTTTTTAGCTAATCAATAATGGCTAATCCTGACCAATAAATTAAAGACTGCTGACGAATGACTTTTAAAGTCTGCGCCACTTGCGACCGTCTCTGTTAATTAGCAGTTCTGCTTCCGCCGGTTCCCAAGTACCCGCTTCGTATTTAGGAACCAACTCCTGTTCGTTGGACGATTCCCAATCCATCAGCGCCGGCGTTACCACCCGCCAAGCTTCTTCCACTTCATCAGAACGGGTAAACAAAGTTTGGTCGCCCAGCATACAATCAATTAACAGGCGATCGTAAGCATCCGAAGATGTCACCCCAAAGGAAGAACCGTAACTGAAATCCATATCCACCGTCCGCGTCCGCAAATCCGGCCCCGGCATTTTCGCCTCAAACCTCAGCGAAATCCCCTCGTTCGGATGCACGCGCATAGTCAAAACGTTAGGAGTAGTTTGTTGAGCCGCGGACTGAAAGATTAGCAGCGGAACTTCGCGGAACTGAATCGCAATTTCGCTAACTTTTTTCGGCAACCGTTTGCCGGTTCGCAGGTAGAAAGGCACTCCCTGCCAGCGCCAGTTGTCAATCATAAACTTCATCGCCACAAAAGTCGGCGTTGTCGAATTGGGAGCAACCCCCGGTTCATCGTGATACCCCGGCACCGGTTTCCCTTTCATCCAACCTGCGGAATATTGACCCCGAATCGCTGAGAACTCCAAGTTATTCAAATCTGCCAAGCGAGTTGCTTGCAGAACTTTCATCTTTTCGGTGCGGATGCTGTCAGCGTCGAGCGAGTTCGGCGGTTCCATCGCCGTCAGACAGAAAATCTGCATCAAGTGGTTTTGCAGCATATCCCGCAACGCCCCAGAGGATTCGTAGTAACCGGCCCGGTCTTCTACGCCTACTGTTTCTGCAACTGTAATTTGTACGTGATCGACAAATTGCCGATTCCACAGCGGTTCAAAAATCGCGTTAGCAAACCGGAATACCATTAAATTCTGAACAGTTTCTTTACCCAAATAGTGGTCGATCCGGTAAACTTGCTGTTCTTGGCAAACCTGCTGCACGACTCGGTTGAGAGCTTTTGCCGAACTCAAGTCGCGGCCGAAGGGTTTTTCAATTACCAAGCGGTGTTTTGCTGGGTCAACCAACATTTGAGCCGCGCCCAGTTGCCTAATTGCTTCTGGGAAAAAGTTCGGAGAAACTGAGAGATAAAATATGTGATTGCCGCGAGTTCTCCTTTCTTCGTCGAGTTCCGCTAAGAAAGCTTTGAGTTTTTGATAGCTTTCCGGGTTGTCAATGTCGCCGGGACAGTAGTACAAACCTTGAGCGAAATCTTGCCAAAATTCTTCTTTGCCAATGCCGCCGCCAAATTCTTCAATGCCCTCGCGCATTTGCTCTCGGAAGTAATCGTGACTCCAAGGGCGGCGGGCTACTCCCACCACGGTAGTTTCCGGTGGCAAGCGCCGATCGCGCTTCATCTGATAAATGGCAGGTACCAGTTTGCGCTGGGTGAGATCCCCAGAAGCTCCGAAGATTACCAGAATTTGTGGTTCCGGCACTCGTTCTTTTCGCAAACCGACCCGCAGTGGATTTTCAAGTAGCGTTACCATTTACTTTCCTTTTTCTAGTGCTGTTAACCGTGCTAAGACATCATGATAGTTTGCGGTCATTTCTGCTAGTTGCTGGGTGAGAGAGTTAATCGATTCTTAATACTGCTAGAGGAGGCAGATGATTTTGCTCTCTAGGAACTCTGACACCAATTAATCTCAAAATTCCTAGAGAGGATTTAAAACTCAGCCTTTAAGAACCCAAATAATTATCTACTCCGATTCCTAAATGCTTCTGCCTTTCAGGATACAGATATCTGCCTAAGCGACGGGTGACAACTTCTGGACTTTCTCTTGCAAGGAATCCATCAGGGATTGGAACGGATTGACGAATTTCTCAATCCCGTCCAAGAGCAAGTCTCCCATCACTTTGTCCAAGTTGATGTCGATGTCGGGATCTTTGAGACTTTCGATCAGGGTGTAAGCTTCTGCAACGTTGTTCTCAATCCGGGGTGCGACATCGCAATGATCGAAACAAGCTTCAACGGTGTTTGGCGGCAAAGTGTTAACGGTGTCGGGGCCGATTAGTTCATCGACGTACATCACATCGCTGTAGTTGGGGTTTTTGGTGCTGGTGGAAGCCCACAGCAAGCGCTGCACTTTCGCTCCTTTAGCCGCTAATGCTTGCCAGCGATCGCTCGCTACGATCTCTTTATACTTCTGGTAAGCTATCTTCGCATTGGCGATCGCAATTTTCCCCTTCACTGCTTCCAGTTTAGCTTTTGTGGAAATATCTGTGACATTTTTGAGTTTCTCGTCAATCTTGCCATCGATATTGATGTCGATCCGGCTCAAGAAGAAACTGGCAACGGAAGCAATATTGCTAATATCCAAACCTTTAGCCGCCCGCGCTTCTAAACCGCGAATGTAAGCCCAGAAGGTTTCGACGTAGCTGTCAACTGAGAACAGTAAAGTCACGTTAACGTTAATGCCTTCGCTGATGACTCGCTCGACTGCGGGCAAACCTTGAGCGGTTCCCGGAATCTTAATCATCACGTTTTCTTTGCCGAGGGCTTGGTAATAGCGCAAGGCTTCGCTAATCGTGCTTTCTGTATCGTTGGCGATCGTCGGTGGCACTTCTATGCTTATGTAACCGTCCAAACCCTTCGACTCTGCGTAAACCGGGGCGAAAATGTCGCAAGCGTTGCGGATATCTTCAAATACCAGAGATTCGTAAATCTCCATGACAGATTTACCCGCCCGGATGCCAGCTTCGATATCCGCGTCGTAAATCACATTACCCGCGATCGCTTTCTCAAAAATAGCCGGATTAGATGTAATCCCGCGCAATCCCCTACTTTCAATCATCTGTTTGAGTTCGCCGGACTCGATCAGATCGCGAGTCAAATTGTCCATCCAGATACTTTGGCCAATTTCTTTGATTTCTAACAGGTGATTCGTTGACGTTGCTGTCATTACTGTAACTCCTACAATTTGATAATTGGGAATTGGGACTTGGAAATTGGAAATGGAAAATTGGTAATTGAAAATTGGCAATGGGGAATTGGTAATTGGGAGTCGAAAGTTATAAGTTAAAACCCTCTTCCTTCTTCCCTCTTCCTTCTTCCTTCTATCCTTTACATCCGTTACATCCGTTACATCCGTTACACAATCCGTTGCCGAACTTCCTTCACTCTTGGACGGTTCTAGGATTCCGCGATCGATCTTGAATAAAAGACTCGACCATCGCTACATTTTCTTTGCTACCGATAATCAAGGGCGATCGCTCGTGCAGTTTGGTCGGCACAACGTCTAAGATGTCTTGAGTGCCCGTACTGGCGCGCCCGCCGGCTTGCTCCATCAAAAACGCCAAAGGAGCAGATTCGTAGAGCAAGCGCAATTTGCCCTCCGGTTTTTTGACCGTTCCGGGGTACAAAAACACGCCTCCCTGAAATAAAATCCGGTGGAAATCTCCCACCAAAGCCCCGCCGTACCGGGCGCTGTAGCCTTGACTGCGGTGCACGTAGCGAATGTAATCCCGATAAGATTCCTCCCACTGCCAGAAGTTGCCTTCATTGACGCTGTAAATCGGGCCGCTGTCTGGAACCTGAATGTTTTCGGTTGCTAAAATGAACTCGCCCAAACTGGGGTCGAGAGTGAAGGAATGAACGCCTTGGCCGATCGAATAAACCAGCATGGTACTGGGGCCGTAGAGGACGTAGCCGGCAGCGATTTGTTTGTGCCCGTGTTGCAGCAAGTCGGAAGCAGAGCCGTCTGCATCGTCCCCCTCTTGCTTGCGGATGCTGAATATGGAACCGACATTGAGATTGGTGTCAAGATTGGAAGAACCGTCTATGGGGTCGTAGAGCAGACTGTAACGCCCGATCGGACAATTTTCGGGAATGTAGTAGGGTTTTTCCATTTCCTCGGAAGCCAAGCGGCATACCAGTCCGCTTTGCTGGAATACCGAGATAAACACTTCGTTGGCATAGACATCCATCTTTTTGACGGATTCTCCCTGCACGTTCACAGCCCCTGTAAACCCTAAGGCATCTGCCATTAACCCGGCTCTGCTGAGCCGCCGCGCGATCAGCTTGGCAGCTAGTCCGATGCGATTCATCAGGGCACTGAGATCCTGAGCATCTGCTGAAAAGCTGTGAAGTTGCTGGAGTACGTGACGGGATAGAGTCGTGCAATCGCGGTCTAAGGCTTGCACCTGATCGATCGGGCCCAGGCGGGCTTCCCCTGTCGGCGCGTTTACCATGATTTTGATGTCCTCCCTGTCTTGCTGCTCTGGATTTGGGTTCGATGGAGTCCTTGACACTTGCCCCCTGAATCGGCTACAAGACCGATCGTCCCCCAACTTCTATCTTAGGAAGGGTTTTGCCAAAGGGCGTCGAACTTTAGGTGAATTTTAGATCCGCATCGAAAATTGAGGAGTGCGATCGACTGTTTAGTCGGGAATTGTATCCAAAATCACTAATTTTTTTGATTAACCGCAGAGGACGCAGAGGGCGCTGAGAGAGAAAGTGGCGATAGAGAAGCCTACGAACGTTGGCTAGCATCTCAAAAAGACCGACAACTTCCTTTGCGCGAAGAAGATGTAGAACCTATTGTTAATTTGCCGGAATTGCTTGCAGGCATTTACGATCGCGCCGGCTATGATTATCGGCTCGATTACGATCAATATCCCGTAAGTAAATTTTCGCCAAAGGTGATATGACACTCCAAAATCCTGGGTAAGCTATCCATAGAAATACGGTAATTGAAATTTAAGCAAATATACAGAGTCAGTCATTGACTTTTCTATTGACTTGTTTGAAATATACTCAAACACTCAACTTACCTTGCATAAATTTTTCAAAATTTGGGGTTTTAAAACCCAAATATAAAATGTTTGTTGGTACTCATCCACCCAGGATAATGCTATGGATATTGTCGAACAAATTCCCCATAACTTAGTCAAACACTATCAAATTAAAAAGCTACTCGGAGAAGGCGGTAGTAGCACAACTTATGAAGCCGTTGACCTCCAAACACACCAGCGAGTCGCACTCAAAGCTTTGTCTTTACAGAAGATGAATGACTGGAAAGTCCTGGAACTCTTTGAACGAGAAGCCAATGTTTTATCAAAATTGAATCATCCGGGAATTCCGCGTTATTTGGATTATTTTTATGTCGATACTCCCGATAACCGTTGTTTTTATATAATACAAGAACTGGCAGAAGGGCAATCTCTAGCAAGTTTAGTTGAAAATGGCTGGCACGCTAGCGAATCCGAAATTCAACGCATTGCAACACAAATTTTGGAGATTTTAGTTTATCTCCATTCACAGACACCACCTGTTATCCACCGGGATATTAAACCAGAAAATATTGTTTTCAAATCCCCCATTAATTCCCACCAACCCAAAGATTTGGCAGTCTGCTTAGTAGATTTTGGAGCAGTGCAAAACACTTATTACAATACTTTAATGCGAGGAAGTACCGTAGTTGGAACCTATGGTTATATGGCTCCAGAACAATTTCTCGGACAAGCCGTACCTGCAACAGATTTATATGGTTTAGGAGCGACATTGTTGTATTTACTAACCCACCGTTCCCCCGCCGAATTACCGACAAATATACTAGAGAAAGATTTTCGCTCTCAAATTCAGATTTCTTCAGCATTTGCCGATTGGTTAGAAAAAGCGATCGCGTCAGATTTAGAAAACCGCTTTGAATCGGCACAAGAAGCGCTTGAATCTCTTCGCAATCCTCGAATAGTTAGCGTTAAATCCGAGCCGACTCAATGGAAAAAACGCCTCAAAATAGGAATTGCTGCTATTGCTACTGTTGCTGTTTTCAATCACTTTAAATATCCGATCCTCAACCGGATTGGATTTACACCCAATGCAGTTGTCAATGCTGTCGAACAGGGAGATACTCAAACTGTTAGGCATTATCTGGATCTTGGCATTAATGCTAATAGCAGGGTAGATAATCAGAATTTACTACACTTTGCTGGCTCAAAAGAGGTGGCAGAATTGTTAATTGCCAAAGGTGCAGATGTCAACGCTAAGCATAAATATGGCTGGACCCCATTACACAGCGCTGCTATGTCCGATCGCATAAAAGTGGCACAGACGCTAATTGCCAAAGGTGCAGATGTCAACGCTAAGGATACACATGGCAGGACCCCATTACACTTTGCTGCTGCATTCGATGGCATAAAAGTGGCACAGACGCTAATTGCTAAAGGTGCGGATGTCAATGCCAAAAACAAAAATGGCTTGACTCCTCTACATAGGGCGCGATCGAAGGCGATCGCACAAATACTACTCTCTGCGGGCGCAAAAATTAACATCAAAGAAGAAAATGCCCGAAATGGCAAGGGTACAACTTTATTACATAATGCAGCCAAAATAGGTTTTAAGGAGTTGGTAGAACAGCTAATTAAAGACGGTGCAAATGTGGCGATTCTGGATAGTGAAAAAAGAACTCCACTGCACTATGCAACCACAAAAGAAGTTGCTGCTTTGCTAATGCTGGATATCAACGCTATGGACGAATATGGAAATACTCCGTTACACCTAGCTGTCGATCGAGGATCTCAAGATATCGCTGAACTGCTAATTGCTAATGGCGCAAGGGTTAACGCTAGAAATGCGAACGGTCAAACTCCGTTGTATCAAGCGATCGCGATCGGACACAATGATATTGCTGCACTGCTAATTAAAAACGGTGCAGATGTTAATAATAGAGATATGTGTAACACAACTCCACTCCACAAAGCAGCACATTATGGCACTGTAGAAATCTTAAAATTGCTACTTGCTAAAGGTGCAAAAATTAACACTACCAACTGCTATGGCGAGACGCCGCTAAAGATAGCAGAAACCAACTGGAACCCCGACGGAGAAGCAGCAGCCAAAATACTCATATCTCGCGGTGCAACCTACTAATCATCCACAATCAACTCAGGCCCAAAAATATGAAAACACTACAACAATCGGAAAAAATCATTGCTGAAAGATATCGCATTCTCGGCAAATTAGGACAGGGTGGAGTTGGAATCACCTATGCTGCTGTAGATTTAAACAGCAATCAAAAAGTTGCACTCAAAGCTTTATCCCTGCGTCTGACAACTGAATGGAAGAAAGTCGAGTTATTTGAACGAGAAGCAAAAACTTTATCGGGATTGAATCATCCGGGAATTCCTCGCTACATTGACTACTTTCAAGTTGATACTTCCCAAGATCGTTGTTTTTATATCGCCCAACAACTCGCACCGGGAAAATCTCTCGCACAGTTGATAGAAAATGGCTGGAAACCAAGTGAAGCTCAAGTTCGTCATATCGCCTATCAATTGCTAGAAATTCTAGCTTACCTGCAATCGCTGTTACCTCCTGCGATCCACCGAGATATTAAACCCCAAAATATTATTCTGCAAAAAAATGGGCGAGTCTTCCTAGTTGATTTTGGCGCAGTTCAAAATACTTACCATCATACCGTTACTGGAGGCAGTACCGTTGTCGGGACCTACGGTTACATGGCACCAGAACAATTCCGAGGAAAAGCTGTATTATCAACAGATTTGTATGGATTAGGAACAACGCTGCTTTTCCTGTTAACCCAGAAATTTCCATCTGATTTACCCAGACAAAAGCTGAAGGTAAAATTCCGCGATCGCATCTCTATTTCTACAGAGTTTGCCGAGTGGTTAGATCAGATAATTGAACCCGCAGTTGAAGATCGATTTCAATCAGCAAAAGATGCTTTATTAGCGCTGCGAGGGGAACAGCCAAGCGGGATTAATCCCGAAAAAATGTTTAAGCGCTCGCCACAATCCCGAATTACTTTAATTGACGCGAAACGGTGGTTATTCATCAATATATACCCCGATCGTTTCCCTAGTAAACTCACAGGGTTTTTCCAGTTCATTCATCAGAGTTATAAAATTTTACTTTCCTTCTCTTTGATTCTGTTATTTTTTGATTTAATCCTATGGTTAATTCCCGGACTGATATACGGGACAGTTAGCTTGTTTAAATACACTTTAGCCGACTCGCTAGGTAAATCATTTCATCTGTTTGTATTTATATCAAGCAAACCTGTAATAATATTTACCGTATTTTATGCTTTGATGTTCTTGTGTAGGTGCTTGTGTAGGATTGCTTCTTGTCTATTTACTAGACCAATTCAAATCAGTCCTCAAGATATCCAGCGGGTAAAGTTGAGCAAAATTCATCTGCCATTGCTCAAAAAATCGATGACTTTTTGCCGGATTCGCGCCAAGTCGCGTAACTATTGTTTTGGCTTATTTTTGCCGCAAGCTGAGAAAGAATGGTTGGTAGGGGAATTGAATGATTGTTTAAGTAAACTAACTTAATTGAGTCGAAACTTGTGATCCTTGGGTGTCGATCGCGATCGCCCTTACATCAGCCTTTACCCCAAATTCCCCCCAAGCAGCCGCCATCGCTTTCTCAACCGCCTCAGCGTTAGTCACATCAGTTAAAGTCAAAAGCGTCGGCCCGGCACCGCTAATTACCATTCCACAAGCCCCTGCATTCAGTGCAGCTTGTTGCACCGCTTCATATCCCCGAATCAGAGATTGCCGGTAAGGCTGGTGAATTTTGTCTTGGAGGGCGCAGCGCAGCCAGTTTTCATTGCCAGTTTCCAAAGCCCGCACCAGCAAACCCAGGTGTGCGGCATTGAAAATCGCATCAGCCCTGCTGTAATCTGCGGGCAAAACTCGGCGCGCTTCGGCTGTAGAAAGTTCAAAATCGGGAATGGCTACCACCGGGACAATAGTGTGATGCCAGGGAATATCGCAAATTTCCCAAGAACCCCCCCCCTGCCCCCCCTTGCTAAGGGGGGGTGATTCTGTTGGCCCCGCTTCACGGAGGGGGGGTGATTCTGTTAGCCCCGCTTCACGGAGGGGAAATTCATCTCTTAGCCCCCCCTTAGTAAGGGGGGGTTGGGGGGGTGCATTGCTAGCAGGGAGGGGGAATTCTTCTGTTAGCCTCCCCTTAGTAAGGGGGGGTTGGGGGGGTGCATTGCTAGCAGCGAGGCGACATCCTCCGAGTAAAGCGGGGACAACGTTGTCGGGATGTCCTTCAAGTTCGATCGCCAACTGCATCACTTCCACCTGACTCAAAGGCGCACCGGCTAATTCATTTGCACCGACTAACCCGCCGACAATAGCTGTAGCGGAACTTCCCAAGCCTCTAGCCAGCGGCACTTGCATATCTATATGTATGGCTACGGGCGGCGGCGATTTTTGGAGGCGATCGTATAACTTGAGAAAAGCTTGATAAGCGAGATTGCTGTCGTCTGTCTTGACTTTGGGGGCTTCTTGGCCTGTAACGGTAATTTTTAGTTTCTCGGTTGCTGAGGGTTCGAGTCGGGAGAATTGGAAGCGGTTGTAGAGGCTTAAAGCCGCACCGATGCAGTCGAATCCTGGGCCTAGGTTGGCGGTTGTGGCGGGTACGGTAACGGTGACGGTAGAGATTACGGACATTTTTTGAATAGTTAATTTGGAGTGTTTAACCGCAGATGAACGCGGATGAACGCAGATAAATTTTTGATATCGGTTCGATCGACTATTTTAACTGATTCCTAGAACATCTTCGTAAATTTGTGCGATCGGGCATTGAAAGTCTACGCTAGCCAAGCGAATTTCTTCGCCCTCCGCGTAAGGATAAAGTTCCCAGCGCCCTTCTGCATTGCGCTGGTAAGATTCTACACTGATTCTTTCTTGGTTAATCAGTACGTATTCTTGTAAAGTTTCTAAGGTGCGGTAGTCGGCAAATTTATTTCCGCGCTCGAATGCTGCTGTTGTTGGAGATAGAACTTCTACGATTAAGCGCGGGTGGCGTTTTAAATATTCCAGGCTTCTATCTCTTTCGTCGCAAGTCACCATAATATCGGGATAGTAAAACACGTCTGCTTGCTCAATTCTGGCTTTCATGTTTCCCCCATAGATGCGACAGCCTCTGCCTCTAACATGAGTTGTGAGCAAGTTTACTAAGTTGATGCAAATAGTTTCATGGGCATCACTTGCTCCTGCCACAGCATAAATTTCGCCTTGTCTGTATTCGTGTTTTATGGGGCTGATTTTTTCGCCGTCTAAATAGTCTTCCGGGGATGCGTAGTTGTGGCTTTTGTTGGCAATCATAGTTGATATTTGTTAAAGACTAACCATATTATACTATGTTTTCAAAAGCAATTTATTCTTGCAGCATTTCAAGGTGCTTGATGGCATCTTGATAATCGTCGGTATTGCCATCTTTTTGATAGAGTTCGGCTGCTTTATGATAATCGGCGATCGCCCCCGCTTTGTCTTCTAAGAACTCGCGGACTCGGGCGCGGTTGTAGTAGGCGTCGCCGTAGTTGGGGTTAATTTCAATTGCGCGATCGAAATCCGCTTTAGCTGCTGGATAGTCTTTGAGATTGCGGCCGTGGATGATGCCGCGTTTGTTGTAGGCTTTGGCGTAGTTCGGATTGAGGCGAATGGCTTCGGTGTAATCTGCGATCGCCCCTTGAATATCTCCAGCCTCTGATTTGGCTAAAGCACTATTGAATAAATCTTCAGCAGGATTTTGAACAATCGTTTTTTGAGCTATTAATATTGCGGAGGATTTAGCAGAGACAGCAGGGGATATATTACCAAAGATAGTAAAAATTACTAGAGTAGCAATTAAATTGTAAAAGGATGATTTCATAATTTAGGAAAAAATTTGAGCTACAGAACAACTAAAACCGGGCAACAAAGGGGAAGTTAGTTCATCATGGCTCAACAGTGTAGCAATGAGCCTTAAACTTGCTTGTTCCCTGCGATAAACTTCTATTTGCTGCAATTGCCAATTCACAACCCAGTATTCCTGCACTCCTCGCACCGAATAGAGTCTGAGTTTCAAATCTCGATCGCGTCTCTGATTGTCTGCACCGGGGGATAATACTTCAACAACTAACTCAGGTGCGGCGGTTAAATGGCCGGCTTCGTCTAGCAAGATAGCCAAGCGTTCATTGCTAATCCAAACCACATCAGGAATAACACAATCTAGATCTGTAAAAATAACTCCTGGACTAATTACTGATTCTCCTAATCCTGTTTTTTGTGACCAATTATTTAACTCTATGCAAATGTTACCACAAACTTCTTGATGATTCCAGTGTGCTGCCCATGTCACAAATAGCTCCCCATCAATAATTTCATAACGATCGCCGTTATCGGGCGATCGTTCTAAATCGGCGGTTGTCCAGCGTACTTGATCAGATATTGTCTGGTTCATACAAGCACTCTTAATAGGTGATACAAACATTCTAAACGATCGAGCTTCTACACGATCCACAGCTTGAAACAATCGGTATACACTGACTTTCGCTTTTTGCAGGCGAGACTCACAATATTGAAACCCGCCTGGGTGCGGGTTTCGTTTTTGTAGATGCGATTTGGCATCGCCGAATTGTCCGATCGCCCAATTTAAAATTATTTAAAATTTCAAATCGCGCGATTACTTCAAAATAGTTTTAGAAGCAATCCGAGTTTTCTTGCGATCGGCTTCACTCAATTGTTCGCCAGATTGCAAACGAGTAGCAGAGGTTTGCAGTACAGTTGCGGCACTTTTATCGCCCATTTGCAAAGCTGTTTTAGCGGCAGTTTGCAGCATCGTTGCCGCGCCGGCCCGATCGCCCTGTTGCAATCTAGTTTCTGCCAGTTGAGTTTGGCGGTATTTAGCCAAAGCTAAAATGTGCTGCTGCACCGTCTGGTTAAGGGCCGGCTGATAAACTTTCAAGACATTAGCAGAAACTGCAACGGGATCGGAAAGCAAACTTTGACCGACAGTCGGATCGTCGTAGCGAATTTGCAATTGCCCGATCGCCTGTGTACCTTCGGGCAACTGTCCAATATAAATATTAGCCAAAACTACTCGCTCTATATCCTTCATTAAATCTCCCAGGCGCACCATAAAACGATCGCCCTCTTGCTGTACCGGTAATTCGATCGTATCCGGGGCAACTTGGGCGATCGGTTTGAGTTCGGCTAACCGTACTTTTGGCATCAGCGAAAATAGCAAATAAGCATTAGTCAAACCTACACCTTGGATGCGAGTAAATAGTTTGCCAAACTCGTCAACCGCATCTTCTGGACGCTGAATGTGAGCCAGAGCACCGCCGCCAGCGTCAGCAATCTTTTCCAAAATATCCTGGTTCCAGTTATCGCCAAATCCCAGAGAATTTAAAGTCATGTTGTAGTCGGCAGCCAATTTAGCCAACTTCAAACAGCGGCTGTCGTCGCCGTGTTCGTTTTCGCCGTCAGTCAGCAGAAACGCCTGAGATATAGCTTCTTTTTTGCCTTTGCCCAACTCTTCAATACCTAACTTAATGCCCTCATCAATTGCTGTGCCGCCGGCCGAGCGCAATTGCTCAATTTGCCGTTTAATGCTGCTGGGATCTCCCACAATTTGATTGGGGACGAGGACTTTGGCTTTATGGTCGAAAGCCACCGCGCAAAAGCGATCCCCGGGCTTCAACCTGTCTAGCAACCGTCCGGCGGCTTGTTTGACGGTTTCCAAGGGGCGTCCGCCCATCGAACCGCTGTGGTCGAGAATCAGGCACAGGTTTAAGGGTACGCTGGAGTCGATCGAGCTTGCCGTCGCAGACACCGAAATCGCTAGCTGGCGCTGCGTTGAGGGCGCAGCAGCGTCAAGGTTAGGGTCGTTTAAAACCGGGAGCAAACTAACTTTCATGCGGGATACCTAAAGATTGCGTTACTATTTCTTTAAGAATAGCTCCATCAGTTCAGGCAACATTTCGGTTATATGAACACACCAATTAAAGCTGTGCAATCGCCATACTACGGGGAAGGGAACTCTCGGACGCCACCTCCCGATTTGCCATCCCTGTTGCTGAAGGAGCGGATCGTTTATCTGGGTATGCCTCTAGTGCCTGCGGTAACAGAACTGATTATCGCTGAACTGTTGTTCTTGCAGTACGAAGACCCCGAGAAGCCGATCAAAATCTACATCAACTCGACCGGCACTTCTGGTTACAGCGGCGAACCCGTCGGCTTTGAAACAGAAGCCTTCGCTATCTGCGATACGATCAGGTACATTAAGCCGCCCGTACACACTATTTGCCTCGGTTCGGCAATGGGGATGTCTGCGATGCTGTTAGCGGCTGGTACAAAAGGCTTTCGAGCGAGTTTGCCCCACGCTTCTATTGTGTTGCACCAACCCAAGGCTTACACGCGGGGTCAAGCAAGCGACATTCAAATTCGGGCTAAGGAAGTGCTGGCAAATAAAGCGACGATGCTTGATATTTTTGCAAGCTGTACTGGCCAACCGATCGAAAAGATTACTAAAGATATGGATCGGTTGCTGTACATGACGCCTTATGAAGCTAAAGAATACGGTTTGATCGATCGCGTTCTTGAAAGTTCGGAAGAATTGCCGAAACCGCTGCCTGCCGGAGTCATCTAATTCGGTTAGGGGGTATTAGTTATTAGTTATTAGTTATTGGTTATTGTTTATTGGTCATTATAACCAATAACTAAAAAACCGGAAATAACAAGTAACAAATAACTAATAAACCAGAACCAATTGCCCGATCGCCAATTACCAACTAAACGGAGTTCCGAATTATGCCTATAGGTGTGCCAAAAGTTCCCTACAAAATGCCGGGTGGTTATGATACTCAGTGGATTAATATCTACGATCGCCTCTACCGGGAACGGATTATTTTCTTGGGCAGGGACATTGACGATGAAATTGCCAATCAAATCATCGCTGTGATGCTCTATCTCGATTCGGAAGATTCAGGTAAGGATATTATTTTGTACATCAATTCCCCAGGCGGAATGGTGTCGGCAGGCATGGCTATTTTTGATACCATGCAGCACATTAAATCGGACGTGGTGACGATTTGTGTGGGCTTGGCTGCTTCAATGGGTTCTTTCCTGTTAGCTGCCGGTGCGAAAGGAAAACGGTTAGCTTTGCCTCACTCGCGAATCATGATTCACCAGCCTTCTGGGGGCACGCGGGGACAAGCAACGGATATTCAGATTGAGGCGAAAGAGATTCTGCGGCTGCGCCACGAACTCAATAATATCTATGCTAAGAATACTGGCAAGCCGATCGAGAAAATCGAGAAGGACATGGATCGCGACTATTTCATGTCCGCTGAGGAAGCCAGAGAATACGGCTTGATTGACAGAGTGATCGAAGATCGTCCGTAAGTTATTTTTGCGCGACCGTAGTGCGGGCAACCCTCGCACTACAACCTAGTTCGCAGTAAATTTTGGCAGAATCTTTACATTTAAGGATTCTGCCATATTTAATGGTATTATCAACGCTCATTCATGCTAAATGGATATTGCAGATTATTACCGACAGTTAGGACTGAGGTCTGGTGCCAGTTTATCGCAAGTGAAGGCTTCTTATCGGCAGTTAGCCAGACAGTATCACCCCGATGTGAATCCGGGAAACGAACAGGCTAAGAGTAAGTTTATTGCTATTACTGAGGCTTATAAGTTCTTGGTGAATATTGCCCCCCCCCATGTTGCGGAGTCGAAAGTTGCCAATTCAACTGTGCCGCCTACTTCTACACCGCCGGATCTGGGGGTGAAAGCTCAACCGCAGGCAGTTAAAGTGACTCGAAAAGAGGCTGCGGTTCAATCTAATGCGGAGTTGTCGGCTGCGGAACAAAAGTTAAAGCAAGATGCTTATTTTGAGTTGCAGCAGTTGTTGAAATATCAGAGGTTCCCGCGGGCGATCGCCTTGATTGAGGGTTTGGCCCAGCGGGTTCCCGAAGATTTGGAGGTGCGTCAGTGGCAGGCGATCGCCTATCAGCGCTGGGGACGGCATTTGATTGGAGAAAGGCAGGTTGATAAGGCGAGAATTTATTTGAAAAAGGCTGTGAAAACTGACCCTCACAATCGGGCTTTGTGGGCGGAAGTTGAGCGGGATTTTCGCAGGTTGGAAGAGATTTATTGAAGCGATGTTGCGTCCCCCTTTTGCAGGGGGTCTCCGTCATGAATTTTTAATTTTTCTAAAATAACTTGGGTATTTTCAGGTCGGTTTTCCGGTAGCGGTTCCATCAATTCGTCTATCGAGTCTAGGAGTAACGGGTCAATATCTACAGCCTGGTTCCTCCAATTAATTTTACCAGTTTTTCCATTAACAGGAAAGTCGATCGGCTGTATGCCTGTTAATAAATGTACAAAAGTACGCCCCACGGCAAAAAAGTCCGATCGCACGCCTGCTTTACCTGCAATTTGTTCCGGCGCGGCGTATCCAGCAGAACCTATGGGTGCGGTATCTCTCTCTGCTTCTGTTGCAGCGCCGAAGTCAATTAATCTCAATTTCCCATTGGCTTCAACCATCAGGTTGGATGGCTTAATATCCCGATGCACTACATGATATTTGTGGATTTCCTGCAAAATATTGGTCATTTGTTGCAGCCAATCAAGAGCCAGCTTTTGAGAAACGTACTGTTTTTTAGTTAAGAATTCTGCCAAGTTTTCTCCGGTAATTTTTTCCATCACCAAACAAGACAATTTCTGGAAGTTATGGGGGAGTTTAGTTGGGAAATAACCGTCAGGTTCGACTTGGGGAACTGAGCCCTTTCCGGCCAGCCAAATCAAAACTCGCGCTTCTTGCTTGAACACGCGAACTAAATCGGGATTGTGGGTGTGTTTCAAGACTTTTAAAATTTTGACAGTTCCCCATTCGTTTTCCCCGGTTCCCAAATCTTCGACTTCAAAGATGTCTGTGGGTCGTGCGGGATTGGGCGATCGCACTGGTTTAAGGATGCGGTAGCGATCGCCAATTAACAAATCCGTGCCGCAAGCCTGACAATTTTGAGCAGCAGCAGGATTTTCACGTTGTTCGCATTGAGGATTGATGCAGTAAATCATCTGTCTTGATACGTCCAGGACTGACGGATTTAACGAATTGATTCAATTATTAGCATAAAACCCAGCAGTTCTGACCTTACTACTGGGTTTATATTTACCGCCCATTTGCGCACGCTATCACATTTAAGTCAAGGATTTAAGATTAATAGCATCGCGCTCTACCGATTGAGCTACCCCCCTGCGTTTGGTAGAGGGGGCTGGATATGAGCCAGCAACCTCGATGATGTTATTTTTTCCTGACATTCGTTTTAGCGATCGGCGGTGAATGCTGAGTTTAGAGTAATAACTTGCTGTTGAATTTGTACGCAATGCTGCCTCTGCCAATTGGGCTACCCCCCTATTTTGGGTAGAAGGGACAGGAGTCGAACCTGCACTGTCACATTTGTACGGTTTAAGTTAAAGTTTGAGTTTGAACTTGTACTCTGTTGATATCTTAAACCATAACTATCAAAAAAGCAAGCCATCAGCGGAAAATAAACTGAAAAATTCGCTCTCCCACTCTCTGTTCCTCAACTTCAGAATTGTTAGCTTCTTCGCGGGCGAACATAACAGCTTGCTGCAATATTTCCACCCTTTGCAGCAACTCATTGATCCGCCGTGCTGGCAAAGCTCCAGAAAACTTGACAGTCCGCCAGTAGCCGATCGTAATATCTTCGTAATAAACATCGACTTGAGCCGGATGGTGTTCGGTAGCTTCAGCTTTAACGTGATTGCGCGGAGTTTTAAAAGTCTTGAGAGTTTGCACCGGTTCTGTGGCCCAACAGTCGGCCGAAGCATCGAAGTTCCAAGTCTCAGAAGCATCTAAGACTGGAAGTTTTTTGATGAATGCTTGCAAATCTGCTAACTGCTTTTCAATGAATAGCAAATAGCTGACGGGAACTTGGCTCAAAAGCACGTTTCCGTCTACAGTTACGTCCGCGCGGGCGCTACAATTTGTCCAATCTTTGGTTGCAGTTACGTCGAAGAGTTTGGTCAAAACTTCAGTCGTTTTGCGGATAATCTCTTCGGCTTTGACTTCAACTTTTTTGGACTCGGGCGGCAGTTGTTCGCCTTCTTCGTCTTTGGGACGGTAAGTGCGGGAGATTCCAGAAAGCACAGCGGGCTTCTGGAGAGCTTTTTGAGCTTCTGCCAGTTCTTGGGCACAGCGGCTTTTGATGCCTTTTTCGATCGCAATAATCTGATTTAAGCGTGCCATTGTTCGATTTTATTGACGCTGAACTGATATCAAGCCGGCTTAATACTGATAATCAAATGGTTTGTCCTATGGCTTTTAGGGCTTTGAGGACTCTCCGTCCTCAGTACAAACCTCACGATCGTTCTTTAACCAGACTTGCTCATTGTGTAGTATATCACACTTCAAAATAAGTTACAAGCTTTCTTTTCTAGGCGCGGTGCCAAGAGAACCCGTCGCTACCGTACCCAGCAATTTATATCTCTCCAAACAAAGAATGCAACTGTAGGCCCGTGCTCCAAACCCATATGGAATAAGTCATTCTCAATTCTTCAATCTAAAATCTAAAATCGTATTATCTCTCAAAAACTCGGCAAAATCTCTAGCGTCGCTGCGGATCAAGTGAACGCCGTCATTGGTACGCCACTCTCGCTCTTTTGGGGGCGGCAGCCACTCAAAACGATCGGACGGAAACAGCTTTTTCGCCAATTCTCGGACTTGCTTTCTCCTGATTGCAGCGTTAACTCGCGACTCTAGCGGTATGTCAAATAAAACTACTTTTACCCCGCTATTTTTTTGGATTTCGGCGATTTGACTTTTAATAAACTCAGCTTGTTTTTTAATGTTTTTGCTATCGTTTTTAGACAAAGGTTTGCTTTCCACATCCACTATCATTTGGATGCCCTTTTGCGCTAGTTCTGGAGTAAGATTGCGAGCTTCCAAGCTGTCTAATTTTTCTTTTGAAAGATTTGTATATTGCTGCGTTCGACTTTTTAAATAATCAATAAAAACGCTAACAGGACGGTATTCCTCTCTCATTATCGGCAGATACTGACGCATCCCATAAAAAATAGGGTGATACAAATCATCAACTAAGTTCGCATCTATTTTGCGGATAATAGTATCATTAATTTCTACCAAAACGATCGGAGGCTTGCTTTTACTTCTTTTAACTATTTCTAAACCTGTTTGGCTTGCTCCTCCCGCAAAAGCTATGCTTTTTACGCCCTCTCCAATGTGTTTTACATTAATGTTGCCAGCTAGTGAACTACCTACGATTACCATTTTTAGATCGTAATCATCCTGATATACATACCTTTGAGCTTTGACAATATTATTTTGAATCAGGCTAACTCCGTCAGAAGCTGGCAAAACTCCGCCGCTGACGAGCACTTGATAAAAACTCATTAGAAACAGAAAAATTAGTACCGGGCGCAAAATCGGTCGCAACGGGAATTTGACAAGCATAGAACACCTTCTAGAATTGGAAATAAATAAATTGTTTCGAGCTGCCGCTGTTGAGGAATATCATGGCTAGCATAATTCCTAAAGCCAAATCTTGATAAATGCTCCCGACTTTTTGAGCGTTTTTATTTGAATCTTGTTTCATCAAATTGTGCCAAGTGGGAAAATGAGGAATGTGATAAATTACTACGGGTAGGGAAAAAGTTAGCGTGGGAATAATTTGACTCCAACCGGGCATGACTTGATAGTTGCGAACTAAAGTAACAGCGAAGTCAACCGCTTCTGCAAATCGAGGTAGTTTGAACAGCAGCCATCCCACGGAAACAAAAGAGAAAACTCCTAAAACACTAATTGTGTCAAATAATAATTGCTTCCAGATTGGTTTGGTTTCTGCTTGATTTAGTTCTGTCGATTTTTTTTTTGATTTATCCAAGCCAAAAAAGCGTTCTACGGCTAAACCAAGTCCGTGATAAATTCCCCAAACTGCATAACTCCAAGCAGCCCCATGCCATAATCCTCCTAATGTCATTACTGTGATTAAGTTAACATAAGTTCTGATTTTTCCTTTGCGGTTTCCGCCGAGGGGAAAGTATAGATAATCTCTCAGCCAAGTTGAGAGGGAAATGTGCCACCTTCTCCAGAATTCGGAGAGGGAACGGGAGATGTAGGGAAAGTGGAAGTTGTCGGGAATTTTGTAACCCAAAGCTGCTGCAAAACCAATCGCAATTAAGGAGTAACCGGCAAAATCGGCGAAGATTTGTATTGAGTAGCCGAACAGCAGCGTCAGGTTGGTAAGAGTTCCAAATCCTTGGTAGTAGGGAAAGCTGATCCAGAAGGTATAGTCTTTTAAGTTGTCGGCGATGACCATTTTTAGGAAGTAGCCGACAACGAGCGAGCGAAAAATTAAATTCCAAGGAATATCTTTAAAATATTTAGGAGCAATCTGGGGATAAAATGTCTGAGATTTTAAAATCGGGCCTGACAGTAAAGTGGGGAAAAAGCCAATAAAAAATGAGGTATTGAGCAGGTGTTGGGTGAACTTGGGCGAGACGTAAGCGTTTGATGCTGTTGCGCTGGTATCTTTTTGAGTCAGTACGTCTAAGATGAGACTTATACCTTCAAATGTGTAGAAAGAAATGCCGAGTGGCAGAGGCAATTTTAAGAATAAATAAGCAATGCTGCCTTCGGTTCTAGCAATATTAAAAACATCCGCAACAAAGTTAGTTAGCAAACCGGCGTATTTAAACAAGCTCAAAATTAATAGATTGAGAACTACTCCCGATAAAGCAAAAAAAACTCGCTGTTTGTTGTCGGAAATGCGGGCAACTTGAAAGCTAGCCGTAGCGTTGATAATAATTGATAGCAGCAGGATAAGTAGCAGTGCGGGGGCGCTCCAACTGTAAAAAATAAAGCTCGCAATTATGAGGATGGGAACTTGCAGCTTTTGCAAGGGAGGGAAATAATATATGGTGAAAACAATCGCAAAAAATACTAAAAATTCAATACTGTTAAATAACATAGTTTGGGATTTCGCTTTTTTACGTAGCCTGTGAGCCACTATATCAAGCGCCTGGGACTAATGACAAAAGTCGGCTATAGCCCGATCGCGCATCCTACCAAAGTGTAGCAAATATCACTCTTTGTTAGGGCTGCTACTACCTCTTGAGATAGATGCGGAAATCCCTCTCAAGGCGCGTTGTCATATCGGAAAATATTTCTTAACATATAGATAACACAGGGAATCCGAGGAGACACCAAAAATCCTTAAGCCCTTGGGGTGCCCAGGTTAATCAGATTCTTCGCAAACAAGGGCTAAATCAATGAACCAGCAAAACTCCGAAGTTTTAGCATTTTTGCCCATGCTCCAAAAAGTCATTTGGCTGTTTGGGATTCTCTCTTGGATATTCGGGCTGACAGATAGAACTATTGCACTATTATCTGACGGATATCTGTCGGCGATCGATATTGTCCAGCTATTTACAGCATCCTTTTTCTTCATTAGCTGGCTGTTTTTAAGCCCGTTTTTGGGTCTTAACTCCCAGAGTCAGCCGAAGGAAGAAGCATCTTCCTAGTTTTTAATTGGTAATGTTAGTTTCTCGATCGCTATGAGTTTCTTCTGGGGCAAAGCGGGCCGGCCAAATGCGATCGCAAAAAAACAAAGTTCCCGCCGTCACGCACAGCGGAATCGCCAACAGATTCAACAGCGGAATGCTCACCAAACCCAAACAAACCACACCAAAACTCCCGCTGGCAGGCAAACTCCCCCGAATTATCTCCAACTTCTCCTGAAAAGGTCGCCTGCGCCTCTCCAAAGGTGCATCTAAAAAGTCCAAACAGACAATAGTCGCGCCCAAAGCTACGCCACCCAAACTGCTAAGAATAGAGCCGACTCCCGGGATAAAATTCAGCAGCAGCAGCGGTATACCGACGCTCAACAAAATTTGTAGTTTTCGCAGTTCAAAGGCGATCGCCCTTTGAATATCCCCAAAACTACTCGCCAGATTCATTGGTGCTTCTGCGGGCAATTGACCGTTCCGCAGGAGTTCCAATTGTTCGGAAAGTTTGCCGTACCAGGGCGAACCTAAAATCACGCCAAACTGCACTAACAAAAATCCAATTATCAGCAAAAGTCCTGACACTAGGAGTACGCGCAGCAGCCAGCCGAAAGCAACTGTTAACACGCCGAGAAAGCTCAGCCAAGCTGGAAAACTCGCAATTAGAGCATTAAATCGGACGGACAAATCGGCAACCAAAACGTCTATCCCTGCCAAACTGGGAAATAGCAAGCTTAAATAAAGACCGATACCAATTATAAAATTTAGCACCACGGGAACTAATACATAAGTCCACAGCTTGGGAGTTTGCAAAATCAGCGTGAAAGCTCGCAAAGGATAGGTAAAACCTGCCAGGAGTCCAATTGGTGCGGTAATGGCGGCGCGGGCGGGATTTGAATTGAGCTGTTTAGACATATTTTCTGCTTTTGAGGACTCGACTCTATTTTCTATTATCCACTTTCCATTATTATTGCTGATGAGGATTTATCGCAGGTAGCCCAAAAGTGAAGCTTTTTATTTACCATACCCCGGAACTTACGCCAGCCGACAAAATGCCGGCTTGCGCGATCGCAGTTGATGTGCTGCGGGCGACTACGACAATGGCAACAGCCCTGAATAATGGGGCGGAAGCTGTCCAAGTTTTCAGCGACTTAGATAAGCTAATGGCCGAGAGCGAAAAATGGCCCGCAGATAAGCGGATTCGCGCCGGAGAGCGCGGCGGCGGCAAAGTTGACGGATTTGACATGGGGAATTCTCCGCTGGACTGCACGCCAGAAACGGTGACTGGAAAGCGAATTTTTATCAGCACAACTAACGGTACTCGGGCTCTGGAGCGAGTGCAAGCTGCTGCAACTGTGTTAACGGCGGCTTTGATTAACCGCAAATCTGTGGTGCAGTTTTTGTTAAATAAACAGCCGGAAACTATTTGGATTGTGGGTTCGGGTTGGGAAGGGAGTTATTCGTTGGAAGATACGGTTTGTGCTGGTGCGATCGCCCAAAGTCTGCTAGCAGAAAGCGGTATTCCTGCGAGCGATTTTGCGGGTAACGATGAAGTATTTGGGGCTATTGCTCTTTACCTGCACTGGCAAGATAGGTTGCACGAATTGTTGGAACGTGCCAGTCACGGCCAGCGCCTCCTCGGTTTAGGTGTAATTGAAGATTTAAAATATTGCGCGCAAACGGATACTTTAGATGTGCTGCCGGTGCAGCGAGAACCGGGAGTTTTGGTTAAGTCTGATTTTAAAATTCCTCAGACAGATTTCTGGGTTCAATCTTCAGAAAAAACGGCGAATTGACATTTTCTGCGAATGCAGTATTAGTAAGGTGCGCCGAGGCGCACCTACGGAAATTAGTAGTTAGCGAACAAGATTTTTTTAAAAGAAAGTAGTATTAAAGATACTGGGCAGGAACAGAAAATTGTTTTGTCCCTAGTGGATTGCAGGCAATTGAGAGTTGCTGGATTCACCGCCGAAGCGCTGAATTAAACACTCGGCAATTCTGGCTGCTGCACCGGGTTCTCCCATGCGCCGCAAGCCATTTTCAGCGATTAGCTGTAACCTGTCGGGGTCGCGGAGCAAAGACTGCACGGCAGCGGCAACTTCGGCGGGATGTTTGACTAAAATTAATGACGGGCCTAACAGGCGACTTTGAGCTTCTGCAAAAGCTGGAGTAAATTGCGGGCCGTTTCCGGGAATGGCGATCGCGGGTTTTCCTAAACCTACAAATTGTTCTGTAGCCGTTCCTGCCATTGCTATTGCTAAATCTGCTTCGTACAAACAATCGTTAAAACTTTGCTGAGTTAAAATCATCGTGGCGTTTCTCTGCACAAATGTCAAGGGCAATAGCAAATTAGGAGATTCTTTTTGAATTTCTCGAGCGCTTGAAACAGGAGGTCGCAAAATACTTCCTTCTCGCCGCTGCGTTCTAGTTTCGCCGTCTTGTCGCCAGCCGAAAAATTCTAAAATAGGTCGCAAAGCTTCGAGATTTAACTCAGGGGAAATCGCTCCGAAAAATAACAATTTGCGATCGGCAAACAGCAACAAAATTCCGGCTACAGCCTCTACTATTAGCAGCCAATTAGCATAGGCTTCCGGCGCTCTTGAACCGGGGAGTAAGGTGATGACGAGCGATCGCTCCATTTCCCGAAACTCTGCGTCAGGGCCGTAAAAACCGGCTGGATTTTCCGGTTCGAGTCCGTCCATCATCGGGTTTCCGAGATTGTAAGCGGGAATTCCCAGCTTTTGTAAGGTCTCGGCGGTCAGCGCGTCCCTGGCAAAAACGGCCCGACAGCGCGATCGAGTCATCAACCAGCGCTCCCAAGGCAAATAAACCGATCGCGGGCAACCCCACCAACCAAAGGCTCGGGATTTGCGAGCCAGAGGCCCGTTCTCGTCGCGCAAATAATACTCGGACTTTGCCGTACCCACAAAGGCGTAGGGCGCGCCGCCCAGCCAAGCAAACAGCAGCGGTACAATATCCCCGCAGGCTAAAATAACGCCGTCTTGATTCCCAGACTGTTGTTGCGATCGCACCCAAGCGCGGATGGCTTTAAACTGAGCGAGGGTCAACTGAAGCAGACCGCCTTTAACATCGCGCAAAAATTCCCTCCCGTCCATGTAAATAAAGCCGCCCGAAGGCATTCGCTGCACCGGGCCGATGATGCGGGCGTTTTCTAGTTGAGCGAAAGCTTGCCCTTCGCCCACTAGCGGAAACACGGCTAATTCTGGGGGATGCGGGTGCTGTTGGAGTTCCCGCAAGATGCGAAGGGCGATCGCGTCTTCTCCGTGGCCGTTACTGAGGCAAAGTAATTTCAATCCCAACTCTCTCAAAAACTCCATTGTCAAAAAATAGCCTGAAAACCCAGGGACTTCTGTCTAGGGATGAAAGGCAACTTTACACTTTAGTTTACCAGAAAATTGTGGTTTTAAATAGTACAAAACACGGTAAGAGCGAGCCACAGGAGGCTCTGCTCAAAATCTATGCTGTGCGCAATATCTGGCATTTAACAGCAGCTAATCGAACTCTGGGAGAACAACTTCTGAAGCGACAAATAACTTGTTTAATGTGGGGATTTACGGCCGCCGACACTGACAATTGCCCGAGCGACAATTGCCCGATTTCCGGAGAAATAACGCGGCGGTATCAACAAGGCGTGAAAGCGCGATCGACTAATTTTCAGTAAAATAGGAGGTTTCCCTCGGCTTCGCTGTTTTTTTCGAGGTCAAACTAAATGGTATAGAAGAAGGAAGAAGGCTTTAGTTATCTAAGAGAGAAAGAAAAAGCAATCGACCGGATGGAGAAAGTGCAATTAAGAACCTCCTAACCGTCTGGCGCGGTTGCTAAGCTAATCCGCATTTAAATTGTATGGTAAAATAAACTTTCACTTTTGTGGGGCGGGCAGGAAAGACCGCCCTCAACATACAATTTAAATGCAACTGCTGGCTAGTGAACCCAGCCACGAGCTTCATCAGTCATTTTCAATTTTTAAATTAATTAATCCCAAATATAAAAAGCTATGACTACTTTCCCTCGATATATTGCTTTAAAGTATTCCGAATTTGTTTGAGCTGAAATCCCTTAGCAAGTTGGCGCAGCTTCGAGACAAACGGTACTAATTTAGGTTCTAAACTCTCCAGCTTAGAACTCTCCTCAAAAATTTCTTCAATGTCGCCCATAGCAGCGAGTTTCAAAAGTTTTGCTACCGACTCAGAAGCCGCAGGTAACAGAGAAGAATAAGCAGGAAAATCCGATGCGGGTGACAAACTGGGAGTTTTGCGCTTTTTGTTTTCCGAAGCTTCCCCGTAAATCCATTCTAGGCCCAAATGCACGCGCAACTGTGCCAAAAAGTGATTTGCTTCGATCGGCTTGGGAAGAAAATCATCGCACCCTGCGAGGATTCTCTCTTGCTGCGCAGCCTCGAAAACGCTAGCTGACATAGCGATTAACACGACATTTTTTAATTCCGGTAACTCCCGCAGTCTTGTGGCAGTTTCTACGCCATCCATTACAGGCATCCCCAAGTCGATAAAAATCACATCCGGTTGAAATTCAACTGCTTTGCAGAGGCATTCTTGACGGTTTTGTGCTTCTGCAACTTCAAATCCCAAACGCCCCAGCAGCCTGCACAACAAATCGCGATTTAGTTGATTTTCATCCAGGATTAGCACTTTCCGCTTATTGCCAACAAAACCCACAAGCCAGCGTTTTTCCCGCAAAGGAGACACCTCCAAGTACCGTTGGACTGCGGGCAATTCTAAATCCAGCCAGAAAGTGCTGCCTTTTCCCCAAGTGCTGTTGACGCCAATTTCGCTGCCCATCATTTTCGCTAATTTCTGGCTGATCGAGAGTCCGAGACCCGTACCTTCAACAAATGTATTGCCTCCTACTTGGTGGAAGGGCAAAAATATTTCTTCTAACTTGCTTCGGTCTATTCCTGTGCCGGTATCCTCGACTTGAAAACGAATTTTTAAAGCGTGTTCGGCTGCGCTAGTATTGTGGGCGAAGCGCATATAATTTTCTTTCAGTTCCGAACTCAAAATCGATAATTCATAATTTTCCCCTTGCCCTCGACTCCAGGCACCTGTGCCGACATAGCCGACTTTGAAAGTCACACCGCCGCTGTTAGTAAACTTAACGGCATTGCTGAGTAAATTTATGAGAATTTGGCGCAATCTTTTTTGATCTACACGAACGCAAGTAGGCAGGGGAGATACTTGTTGGTAATTGAAGGAAATTTGTTTTTGCGATGCCCGCATCTGAAAGAGATCGGCAATGTTTTTCGTAAAATTTAGAAAATTTAACTCTTCCGGGTAGAGTTCCATTTTTCTAGCTTCGATTTTGGAAAGGTCTAAAACATCATCGATTAACATCAGCAGGTGTTGACCGCACTGTTGAATATTGCTGAGACTTTCTTGCTGATCTGAGCTTAAGTCTTTGTCGGTTTTCAAGATTTGAGCGTAACCTAAAACTCCGTTTAAAGGCGTGCGCAGCTCGTGGCTCATGTTGGCGAGAAATTCGCTTTTGGCGCGGTTGGCGCTTTCTGCGACTTCTTTGGCTTGTTGGAGGGCAGATTCTGCAAGTTTGCGATCGGCAATTTCGGTTTGTGCTTGTTCAAATAGCGTCGATTGCTGGATCGCGATCGCCAATTGGACGCACAATTGCCGGAGGGATTCTATTTCTGAGGAATCCCAGGGACGGGGGCCGCTGCAATCCTGGGCGATCAGCAGTCCCCAGAGCTGATTTTCTGCGGTCGGTTGGGTCTGGGAAATGCTTTCTAGTGCTTTTAAAATCGGCACTATTAAGTTAGCTTTTACTTCAAATCCTTCGAGAAATTTCATGTGGCATTCCGTCAAATTTTCCCGGTAAATATCTTCCATAGATCTAATACCGCCTTGCTGATAAATATCAACAAATTTCTCTCTAAAACAGCCATCTAGATTGTTAAAATTTCGCAGCGAAATTCTATCTTTGGCTACGGATTCCACAACGACACAGCCGCTCCAGTCGGGATTAAAACGGTAAATAACTGTGCGGTCTGTTTGCAAAAATTGCCGCACTTGTTCGACAGCAGTTGTCAGGACTTCTTCTAAATTGAGGGAGGAGCGAATGCGATCGAGCATGGCAACTACCAGCCGTTCTCGCCTTAATTGGTGCAGCAGGGCTATCTCAGCTTGTTTGCGTTCGGTGATGTCGGTAATTACGCCCACTAGCCCGATTAAATTGCCAGTTTCATCTTTAATGCAGTCGGCACGAAATAAAGTCGTTAGCACTTCGTTGCTTTTAGTTTTGATTTGGAGTTCGCCTTGCCACGATTTGCCTTTACGGACTGTTTTAAACATTTCTACCAGCACTTGACTTTGGGGGTAAAGTGCCGTTGCTCCGCCTGCTGTGTTCAGTTCTTCTGCTGTGTAGCCGTACCGCTGAACAAAGGCTTGATTGTGGTAGATCGATCGCCCTGTCAAGTCAGCAATGCCGATCGCGTCGCTGGTGCTTTCTACAGCTTGAGTAACTCGCAGCAAATCTAATTCTGCTTGTTTGCGATCGCTAATATCAGTAATAGTCCCGATATAGCCTTTAATTTCCTGCTTGTCTCCGATTTCTGCAATTGCCTGACCGATCACCCAAATTATCCGACCGTCTGGACGCTGAAAGCGGTATTCTGATTTAAAAGGAATTTTGTCAATAATTGTTCGATGCCATTCATTTTTCACCCCTTCTACATCATCGGGATGTATGGCATTCATCCAGCCCTTTTCTGCTGCTAATTCTGGCTTTAATCCCGTAATTTCGCTCCACCGCTGATTCACATAAAGGCAATTTCCCAAGGTGTCGGTGTGGAATATGCAAACGGGCGATGCTTCTGCTAAAGTTTGGTAGCGGCGCTGGCTCGATCGCAGTGCTGATTCTACCTGTTTTCTATTAGTGATATCGCGGACTATGGAAATTATCTCGCCATCGGCAAGCATAGTCAGCGAAAGTTCTTGAGGAAAAAAAGTACCGTCTCGCCGCTGACCTGTTGCTTCTATATTACAGTATCCTTTTTCATGGAGAGCCGGACGAATTTCTAGTTCAATTTCTTTAAATTTTGCTTGTTCATAAAGAATTTTCCAACTTTTACCCAATAAATCGGAGGAATTTAAAAAGCCGTACATTTGCAGATAAGCCTGATTAGAATAAATATATTCTTCCCTAGCATTGAGGATCGCGATACCGTCATAAGCAGCGGCCATTGCTACTGCTTGTCGTTGAAGTTTGGACTCGGCTTGTTTGCGAGAGGTAATGTCGTGACCGACTGAGTAGATTAAACCTTCTTCACTAAATGGCGATGCCGTCCACAGGAGGCATTTGTAAGAACCGTCTTTGCAAAGATAGCGGTTTTCAAACGAGATACTGGAGCTACCTGCTATTAGTTTTGCCCCTTCGTCTGCGGTAGCTTGTCGATCGTCTGGATGCACAAATTCGATCATCGGCTTGGCAAAAAGTTCAGCACTACTGTAGCCTAGAACCGTTGACCAAGCAGGATTTAATCGTCTAAAATAGCCATCGAAACCTACAATACAAAGCAAGTCTAAGGAGATGGTAAAAAAGCGGTCGCGCTCTGTTTGTGCCTGCTTTAATTCAGTGATATCCATCACTAAACCGTCCCAGAGAATATCGCCTTCGCTGCCAGATTTGCTCTCATTATTGAGCCTTTCTGGTCGGGCAGCTCCTTGCAGCCACTTAACTTTTCCAGATGGCAAAGTCTGTCGCCACTGCTGCTGCCAAGGTTCCAGCGTAATGGCTGAAATTGCGATCGATGCTTTTAAATCTAAGAGGTCGTCTGCATGAATTCCGCTGAAAATCAGATCCGCATTTTGCTCTATTGCTTCTGCCTCTAATTCGTACAATTGCCTGCTGCCTGAAGAGATGTAAGGGAAAGACATCTTTCCAGTTTCTGACATTTGTAATTGATAAATTATTCCCGGCAGGTTAGCTACCAGTTTTTGAAATCGAGCTTCGCTTTTTTCCAGGGCTTTTTGCTGCCGTCTGTATTCGGTAAAGTCTCTAATTGTGCCCACTATTACTTTACTGCCGTCTGCTATTGTAAAAACACTTTTTTTGGTAGAAATGATGTGTTCTTTACCGGCGGTGTCTGTGAATTTTTCTTCGGTTTCCAAGCAGACACCCGTTCTCAATACTTCTTCATCTTTTGTCCAAAAAACAGCAGCTTCTGATGTGGGGAAAAAGTCATAATCTGATTTGCCGATCAGTTCTTGTCGCGATTTACCGACCAACTGACAAAAAGCATCATTTAATATCATCCAGCGGTGCTGCTCGTCTTTGACGAAAATTGGGTCTGGCGTAGCATTTATGGTGTGGTTTAAAAATTCTTCTGACGCTTTCAGTTTGGCTTCGTAGCGGTAGCGATCGCTCACGTCCAACACTACTTCGATGATCCGGTCGATCGACCCGTCCAGGCGGCGGATGCAGCGCAGGGAAACTCGCGTGTGAACTATTTCGCCGTCTTTTCTGATCCACCTTTTGTCTAAGATGTAACCATCGCTCTCACCTGCTAACATTTGAGACAAGTGTTTCAAATTGGCATCAAAATCCTCTGGATGAGTCAACTCCCGCCAATTCTTTTGCACGAGTTCGTAGCGCTCATAGCCCAGCAAATTGCACAGCGCGTCGTTAACTTCTATCCAGTTGCAATTTTGAGGAATTTCGCTGTCAATAATTGGAGCGATGATGGCAATTCCGATCAGGGAATTTTCGACCACCGAGCGATATTTTTCTTCACTTTTTCGCAAAGCATCTTGACTGTTCTGGCGTTCTATGGCGTAACGGAGCGATCGAATTAACAGTTCGCCGTCGATTTTTCTTTTTACTAAATAATCCTGTACGCCGACGGAAATCAACCGCAGGGCAAGCTCTTCGTCATTTTGGGCAGTCAGAACTACGATCGGCACATTTACTCCGTACTCTTGTACCCGAGCAACCGTCTCGATTCCCAGACTGTCTGGCAGTGAAAGGTCTAATAAAATTATGTCAAAAGTTTCTTCATTCAATCGCTGCTGCGCTTCGCTTAGGCGTTCTACTTTCGTCAGCAGTATACGCTGCTGGCCGCTAATTTCTGACAGCAAATCTTCAATCAGCTCTGCTTCTTGAGGGTTGTCTTCTACTAACAGAACTTTCAAGCAGATAGGAGGCAAAGCTAAGTTAAAAGCTGCTTTCATAATAGTTATTAATCAAAAAAATGTTAAACAAACTTAAATTTTACCTTTGATTTCCGGGGCAGTTATTTAATTGCACCTACACATACATTGGCGCTCACATTGCTGTGTGAGCGAGCGCTACAAAAATTGTGTAGAAGAAGAGTTACAATTATATCACGCAATAACTAATATGTCAACGAAAAACATTTTTTATTCTAACTTGTAATTTATACAAGTTGCAAAAAAAAATGCAACTTTAAGCTCGCGCTTCCAACCCCCAATAGTCACAAGTCATTCCCAATTCTTCAATTCTTTAATTTAAAATTTTAATTTTTATTACTTCTACCTTGTACCTTCTAAATTCTGCCTTAAAATATAAGATTTAATTCAAATTTTGCGGCTTTATAGCTTCTATATTGTGCCGAAAAGATGTCTCAATTAAGCGAGAGTAAAGTAAAAAGTTGAACCTTCACCCAGCTTCGACTCCACCCAAATAGATCCGCCGTGACGTTCCACAATCTTTTGACAAATCGCTAAACCAATACCTGTCCCAGAATATTCTTTTTGGGTGTGCAAGCGCTGGAAAATTTGAAAGATGCGTTCTTGATGCTGCGTCGCAATCCCAATTCCATTATCCGAGACAGAAAATAACCAGTCTTTCTCCTGTTTACCAGCGGTAATATGAACCACAGGCGGTGCATCTTGGCGATATTTAATCGAATTGCCGACTAAATTTTGAAATAGCTGTACGAGTTGAGAAATATCTCCCATTACCGCTGGCAATTCGCTGTAGGTAACAACTGCTTGAGTGTCGCGGATAGCCCATTGCAAGTTGGCGATTGCTTGCTCCACTGCGTGATTGCAATCTGTCAGTTGAAAAGGTTTCTGACTCCTGCCAACTCGCGAATATTCCAGTAAATCGTCAATTAAATTTTGCATTCTCGTGCAGCCGTGAACGATATTGCCAATAAACTTACTAGCTTGGCTGTCGAGTTGATCTTTGTAGCGTTTTTCTAAAAGTTGAGCATAACTAGCAATTGTTGCTAAAGGCGCTTGCAAGTCGTGAGAAGCCACATAAGCAAATTGTTCTAGTTCCGCATTTGAACGCGCCAATTCTTGGTTAGATTTTAAGAGAGCAGATTCGGCGCGCTGGCGGTTCGATATCTCTTGTTGGAGGAGCAAATTTTGCTCTTGCAAAGCTTTTTCAACGGCGCGGCGGGTGCTAATTTCTTGTTGCAGAATTTGGTTTTTTTCGTGAATAGCTTTTTCAACGGCTAAACGGCTGTTAATTTCTTCTTGAAGCAGCATATTTTGTTGTTTTAGCTGCTTTTGTAAATTCCGCAGGGTGAGGTGACTTTCGATGCGGGCGAGCACTTCTTCAAACTGAAATGGCTTGCTGATGTAGTCAACAGCTCCAACAGCAAATGCGTTTACTTTGTCGAATACTTCATCTTTAGCGCTGATAAAAATTACTGGAATTTCGCGAGTTTTCGCTTCAGATTTCAGGTGCTGACAGACTTCGTAGCCGTTCATTTCCGGCATCATTATGTCGAGCAAAATCAAATCCGGCGGGTTAGAATTGCAGGCTCTCAGAGCCATTTTTCCGTTAATCACGCAGCGGGGCGCGTACCCCCGATGAGTAAGCATCGTAGACAACAGGCGCAGGTTTTCTGGCGTATCGTCTACTACTAAAATGTTGCCTAATGCCGTCCCTGGTTGGTGATTGTTCATTAATTATTTTCCTGTTTTCAGAAAAGATGTTTGCAGCTATTTTATTTAAAACTTAAGGAAAACACCAGGTTTCTAGTAGGAATATTGGCGGAAGGAAACGAATAATCCGCTCAGAAACCTGGTTTTTAACAGTTTGGCGCGTCTGGCACTGTTATTGTTCGTTTACCAATCCTCAAATCCCTAGCAGCAGAGTCATAGCATTATTGTTCCAAGTCAATCCTTTATCTAAAACCTTAAATCCAGCTACTTTACACATAGATTCTAAAGCAGTAGCTGTAGGCAGCCACCACCACGGCCCAAAGTCGTTGATGTCAAAAACTGCTTTCTGAATTACTCCGAAAATTGGTGCGCCGTCGGTGTGTTGCTGCCAGTAAGCGGTTAAGATAGCTCGTTCTGCTTCGCCTAAAGCGGGAATGAATATTACCCCAGAAGCTGGAATTTCGTAGCGTCCCCGCTCGTTTTCTATAACCTCTTGAGTAATAGCTGAAGTTAAGATTAAATACTCCCCAGTTATTTGACGCAAGCTAATTAAAATTTGCAAAGGGTGGGGGTGATGGTACAAAACTCCTGCACAGTGGACGACATCGTAAGGCTCGCCAATTTCTGCAAGCTGAATCTGAGTTATATCTCGACTGATACAATTATAATTAGCAATATTTAAACTTGCCATGCGTCCGCGAAAATCTTGCCAAAGTTGTGCGGATGGGGGCATCACATCAATCATTGTCAGAGAAACTGCACCGTATTTGCTAGCTACAGAAACTTTTTCGTTGACAGTTCCCCACAGTCCGCCGACTTCTCCAAAAGTCTTGCCTTTGACGGCTCGGGCAATGTAGCGATCGCGAATATCGTGAGTCTCCAACTCTAATAATATACTGGATTCCCCTGTTTGACGCTGTTTTTGTAAAATCCCCTCTAATTTTTGGGATATTTCGGGATCTTTTGGTCTAATTTCTAATGCCATCAAGTACAACATGATGGCTGCGTCAAGCCGATCGCTCTCGGCCAACTTTTGGGATATTTCGCAGTAAAATTCAGGAGGGTGCAGTGGCTGCAATTCGTGGTGATAGTAGCTAGTTGCTGCGTCTAAATCGGTCGGAGTTCTTTTGATGAGAGCATCGCTTAACTTGGTGTAGATATTCGGGAGTTCAGGCTCGATTTGCAGGGCGCAAAGGTAAGCGGAAACAGCCTCATTCCAATCGTGCATCTCAGTCAAAGCATCGCCTAAATTGTAATAAGACCAAGAAAGATTGGGGTTGAGTTCAATAGCGCGCTTGTAGGCGGCAGCGGCTGGTTTCCACTGCTGGGTTTTTAACAGTGCTGCTCCTAAATTGTGGTAAGTCCAAGAAAAGTGTGGGTTGAATTCGATCGCCCGCTGGTAGGCGCTGATTGCTCCTAACCAATCCTGGAGTTTAACTAAAGTTAAAGCTAAATTATAATGAGACCAAAAGAAGTCTGAATTAAGTGCGATCGCCTTTTGATATGCAGACTCAGCTTCCGACCATTTTTGTAGTTGAAAAAAAGCATCTCCCAAGTTATGAAAAGAGCCGGAATAATTAGGATCTAAGTCAATAGCTCGCTGGTAAGCAGCGGCGGATTCCGACCATTTTTCTAATTTGCCGCAAGCTTCCCCGATGCTGTAGTAGCACCAAGAAAAATCCGGGTTAATTTCAACAGCCGTGCGGTAGGCAACGACGGCTTCTTGCCATTGTTCCAACTTGACCGACACACTACCTAAATTGTAGTAAGACCAAAAAGAGTTGGGATTTAACTCAATACTTTCCCGGTAGGCCGTGACCGCTTCATCTAATCGTCCGCTGTCTTGAAAAACCTTGCCTAATTTGTAATAAAGCTCAGCAATATCTGGCTGGAGTTGAATAGCTTTGCGGTAGTGAACAATAGCTTCGTCCCACTGTTGTAGTTGGCTGGCAGTTGCTGCCAACTGGTAATAAGCCTCGCAACAACTGGGGTTTAAATAAATGGTGCGGTGGTAACAAACTAGGGCATTTTCAGGCTTGTTTTGCGCCAACAAAGTATTACCTAAGTCGAGATATTCTTCCGCTACTTCTATCGGTTGGATCGTGAGTGCTTGATACCAGCAATCTGCCGCTTCCTCAGCTTGACCGACTTGGGTAAATATCCGGCTTAAATTTCGGTAAAATCCTGCAAAGTCCGGTTGGAGGGAGATGGCTTTTTGGTAACAGCCGATCGCCTCTTGCCACTGTTGCAATGTAGCGCAGAGAGTGCCGAGGTTAGCAAAAGCTTCGGCAAAATCCGGTTGCAGGGCGAGCGCAACTTTATACCAATACCTTGCGTCTTCTAGTTTACCCTGAGCTTGCAGCGCCTTCCCCAGGGTCTTGCAAGTCTCGGCGGAATTGGGGTGAGATGCCAAAACTTTTTGGCAAAGTGCGATCGCCTCATCCAACTTCCCTAAAGCTAAATATATTTCTGCCTGTTGTTGAAAATCAACCGCTGCTGTTTCTGAATTCACTTCTTGCGTTCCTGTTGAGTAATAATTCCATGTATTATTGTATGGTACAACTTGTCAAAGTTCAAATTCAAGTAAATACCTCTGCCGACTGGCATATAAATAGTGCTCAATCTCAGCGAAATTAATATAAACTAGACAATAATAGGTTAACAGCGAGCTAAATAATGTCAACAGTCAATCGAACACCGCTAATCAGCGTAATTATACCAGTATATAATGGCGACCGCTATATCGTGCAAGCGGTAGAAAGCGCCCTAGGTCAAACTTTTACTAATTTAGAGATTATAGTTGTAGATGACGGTTCGACAGATAGCACGCAGCAAGTATTGCAGCCTTATCTTGACAGAATACGCTACATTTATCAGGAAAATCAAGGAGTAGCAGCCGCCAGAAATCTTGCTTGCCAACTAGCGCAAGGCGAGTTTTTAGCATTTCTAGATGCCGATGACTATTTCTTACCATCCAAGCTAGAGAAACAACTAGCTTGCTTTGACGCTGACCCCGCATTAGATATGGTGCAAACAGGTTGGCTGATGGTCGATGAAACAGGGAAAGATATTTTTGAAATGAAGCCTTGGCAGCAAGCGCCTAAATTAGATTTAGAAAGCTTTATTATATTTAAATGCGTGCGTCCTAGTGCGATGATGCTGCGCCGAAAGTGGTGGGAAAAATTGGGCGGTTTCAATGATAATTTTCCCTTGGCTGAAGATTTAGACTTTGCCTTGCGTTTAGCTTTAAAGGGGTGCAAAGCAGTTTGGTTAGAAGAGATTCTTACCTGTTATCGCCAGCACAACTCTAATATCATGTCAAGCGGTTTGCCGCTAATGAAGAATACAGAAATTTTGATGAAAGAATTCTTCAATCGACCTGATTTGCCTGAGTCAATCCGCCAGTTAAAAAACCAGGAACGCTATCTATGCTTCAAGTGGCTGGCATGGCGGATGTACCGCGACGGTCATCTAGCAGAGATGGCCCAGTGTTTGGAAAAATCATTGCAATATACGCCTTTTTCGCCCACAAAAACAGTATTGAATTGGCTGGAGACTTTTAGGATAGCTTCTGAAGAATATGGTGAAAATTTTGATGCTTATTCGCTGAGTAAGTTAGCGGAATGGCAAGAGATAATTCTGATGGTGATGACTAATCCACCCCAATCTCAACAGAGTTCTATTCCCACACCTTCAAAACCGCGTGAAGCGAAGCTATCCCGTCGGGAAACGCACATTCTACTCTACAACGCCGACGATCCGGGCGTGGGAGGATTAGCGCAGTACAACCATGCCATTCTCTGTCAGTTAGCCTTGTTGGGCTATCAAGTCACTTGCGTGCAAACCAAACATTCTAGCCCCTTGCTTGAGCGAGAACGAGAGTTAGGTATAGAGCACTTGTGGCTGGATTTTAGCAGCCATAGAGATTTAGCGCGGGTGTTAAGAAATACTGAGGATGCACAAGAGATTTTTTCTACTAATAAACCTGATCTGATTATTTTTAGCGATGGCTGGCCCTATTCCAATTTTGCAGTTAAACAGGTAGTTATTCAGATGGGAATACCATACATGATGGTAATCGGGTTAGTCATGCCAGATCACGCAAATTTTGCCTACGGGGATGTAGTGCCTTATCGAGAGGGAGTGCTGTATCAGTGCCTGCAAGCTAGAGCGGTGATTGTTGGCGCTTATGAACATTTGAATTTATTGTGGGATGACTTTGATTTACCCAAAGATAAGGGGCAAGTGATTTACTTGGGGCGCTCTCCTGAATATTTTGCACCTCCTAATCCTTCGGCTCGCCAACGCCTGCGGCAAGAGTTAGAAATTCCTGAAGATGCGATTGTCTGTTTCACATCTGCTCGATTGGCACCCGTTAAAGGGCATCGATATCAGATCGAAGCAATCAAGCAGTTGAAACAATCTCCCGTGTGGTCTAAACTGTATTTTGTATGGGCAGGGAATGGTGAGGGAAGCCATTGCGATGTAGAAAGAGAATTGAGGGAAGCTGTTAGAGAGTTAGGAGTGAGCGATCGGGTGAAATTGATCGGACAGCGTTGGGATATCTTAGATTTACTGGATGCTAGCGACATCTTCATTTTGACATCTCTCGGCGATGCTGCACCTTCTTTTTCAGTCATGGAAGCGATGGCTAAAGGATTGCCCGTAGTTGCTTCGGCAGCGGGTGGCATTCCAGAAGGACTCGGCGATACTGGGAGGTTGTTGCCCGATCCGAATACCGATCCGGAGGGAACAGCGAGGGAATTGGCGGAAACTTTAGAAGCTTGGGCGATGAATCCAGAATTGCGCCGCCAAATCGGCAAAGCTTGCAAGCAGCGGGCCGAGAAAATGTTCAAAGAGGAGCGGATGCTCGCCGAGTCTGTTGAGGCGATCGAAAAAGCTTTACTTTCCGATCGCGAAAAAGATCAATTTGTTACTCAAAAACAGGTGCAGGAGTGGATGGCGAAGGTAGAAAGCCGGGTGCGCTACAACTTTTTAGTGTGGAAAGCGTGGCACGCTTACTGTCAAGAAGATCTCATCGGGATGCAGAAGTGGCTTCAAGAATCTTTGCAGTGTACGCCTTTTTTGAGTACAGAAACGCTGTTAAACTGGATAGAATTTTTTGGTAATTTCTCGTCAGCTAAAGGGCATAATTTAGATACATATTCTCTAATTAATTCAGCAGAATGGCAACAATTAGTCCAGAAATTACAGGGTATTGAATATGTATTTTATGCACGCTAAAATACCAGATTTACCTTTCAAATTCGGATTGCTGTCAGCAGTAGAATTGTATCTGCCTTCTGCCTTCTGCCTGACCTCCCTTACATCCGTTACATCCGTTTCAGAATCCGTTGCCGAACCCTTCCTTATCACCGATAAAACTCATGTCAATAGCAAATCCGACACCGCGAGTAAGTGTAATTATTCCAGCATATAATGGCGATCGCTACATCGCGCAAGCGGTAGAAAGCGTCATCAGCCAAACCTATAAAAACTGGGAAATTATCGTCGTAGACGACGGCTCAACCGACGACACCCGCCAAGCATTGCAGCCTTATTTTGACAAAATTCGCTATGTTTATCAGGAAAACCAAGGAGTAGCTGCCGCTCGCAACCGAGGAATTCAGGAATCCCGAGGTGAATTAATTGCTTTTTTAGATCAAGATGACTTTTTCTTGTCCGATAAGTTAGCTGGACAAGTTGCGTTATTTGACGCTCAGCCATCACTAGGAATTGTTAATAGTGGCTGGCGAATTGTTAAAGAGCAAGGCGAAAGTATTTGCGATATAAAACCCTGGGAATACTTTCCTCAGCTCGACTTAAAAACCTGGATTGTTTATATGCCCCTACTTCCCAGCGCCATGATGTTTTCGCGGGCGTGGCTGGAACGAGTCGGTGGCTTTGATTCTCAGTATGATTCAGTAGATGATGCCGACTTAATTGTGCGTTTATCACTATCTGGGTGCGAAGCTGTTTGGTTGCCTCAAGTGACAGTATGCTACCGCCAGCACGGGCAAAATGTGTCCATCCAGAGAGCGATAAAACAGGCAAACCTTTGTATTAAATTAAAGCAAAATTTCTTCAGTAGAGCCGACTTACCCGAGGACATCCGCCAATTAGAAAAGCTTGCTTTTTATGAGGCTCTGACATGGATGGCGTGGCAACTGTACTACAGTGGCTATCCGGCAGAAATGACTGACTATTTGCAAAAATCTTTGGATTATACCCCGTACTCCCTGACAGCAACTATAGCAGATTGGGTAAAGCGCATCACCGGAATTGCTAAAACCTACGGCTGCCAAACCGAGGCCATTGCTATGGGAAAATTACCAGAATGGAAACAGTTAATAGCTAGTATCCTCACTCCCAAAAAAGTACGCGTCAGTGTCATTATCCCGACTTATAACTGCGAGCGCTACATTCTCAAAGCCGTAGAGAGCGTTCTCAGTCAGAGTTATGAAAACTGGGAAATTATCGTCGTAGATGACGGTTCAACAGACAATACCAGCCAAGTTTTAGCACCTTACCTCGATTTAATTCAATACATCTATCAAGATAACCAAGGAGCAGCAATTGCTCGAAATCGTGCTTGCCAATTAGCAAAAGGGGAATTTTTAGCTTTTCTAGATGCTGACGACTTCTTCTTACGAGAAAAACTAGACAAACAAGTAGCTTGCTTTGACGCTGATCCCACATTAGATTTGGTGCAAACAGGTTGGCTTATCGTTGGCAAAAACGACGAAGGCATCTATGGAGTTAAGCCTTGGGAAGAAGCACCAAAATTAGATTTAGAAACTTTTGTTTTGTACAAATCAGTGCGTCCCAGCGCCATGATGCTGCGGCGAGAGTGGTGGGAACGCTTGGGGGGTTTCGATCATCGCTTGCCGCCAACCGAAGATTTAGATTTTGTCTTACGTTTAGCTTTAAAAGGCTGCAAGTCAGTTTGGTTAAAAGAGATATTAACCTGCTATCGCCAGCACGACAGTAATCTCATGTCCAGCGGCTCCAAAGTAATGAAAAATATGGAAATTGTGATGGAGCAATTTTTCGCGCGGCTAGACTTACCTCAGTACATCCGCGACTTGAAACGTGAGGAACGTTACAGGTGTTTAGTATGGCTAGCGTGGCGGATGTACCGTGATGGATATTTGGCAGAGATGGTCGAGTGTTTGGAGAAATCTCTTCATTACACTCCTTTTACAGGTACGGAAACAGTATTTAAATGGTTAGAAACTTTTAGGGGTGTTTCGCAAGAATACGGTACCGACTTTGATACTTATGCCTTAACCAATTTAAAAGAATGGCAAGATATCGTAGTGGTTGCTGCTAACAATACTCCTCAATTTCAACCTGCACATATTTCCATTTGCAAACCGCAAAAATCCCGCATACTACTGTACGCAGAAGACCACGGAGTGGGAGGCTTAGCTCAGTTCAACCACTCCCTGATGTGTAAATTAGTAGCCGAAGGCTACCAAGTTATTAGCGTTCAAACTAAAGCTTCTCACCCTTTAATTGCCGAACAAAAAAAGTTAGGTATAGAACATATTTGGCTAGATTTTGACACAATAAAAGAGTTTTTGCGAGGTGCTTACAATTTAGGCGATGCTGAAAAAATTTACGCGCAGGCTCAACCGGATTTAATTATATTTAGCGACGGCTCGCCGATGGCCAATTTTGCAGCCAAACAAGTTGCTATTAAGCAGAATATACCGTACATAGTTACTCTCGGTTATATGGGTCGCAATTATGAAAGTTTCGATCGGGGCGATCAAATTCCCTATTTGGCGGCTGTCTCCTATCAGTACGATTTAGCCAAAGCAGTAGTAGCAGTGTCCCAGGAAAATTTAAACTTGTGCAAAAGAATTTTTAAAGTGCCTCTAAAACGAGGCAAAGTTATTTATTATGGGAGACCGAACAGTTATTTTGAACCGCCGAATCTTTCAACTCGCCAACGCCTCCGTCAAGAACAAGGAATCCCCGAAAATGCTGTCGTTTGTTTTACGGCGGCGAGATTGACTCCAATTAAAGGATATCAGTATCAATTGCAGGCGATCGCCCAATTGAAAAATCGTCCAATTTGGCCCCAAATTTACTTTGTTTGGGCCGGGCCGGGGTCTACTACTCACGACAATATGGAACCTGAATTAAGAGCAACTGTGAGCAAATTGGGAGTAGAAGAACAGGTTAAATTCTTAGGACAGCGCTGGGATATTGCCGATTGGCTCGACGCCAGCGACATCTTTATTTTATCTTCCCAAGCAGAAGGAATGCCCCTAGCAATTATGGAAGCAATGGCGAAAGGATTGCCCGTAATTGCCACAGCAGTCAGCGGGATTCCTGAAGAATTGGGAGATACGGGAAAGTTGCTCCCCGATCCTACAATCGACCCAGAAAGAACAGTAAAAGAATTGGTAGAAACGGTGGAAATATGGGCCGAAAATCCCGAATCGCGCAGGCTTGCAGGACAAGCGTGCAAAGCGCGAGCCCAAGAACTGTTCAAAGAAGAACGGATGCTTCGGGAATATGGAGAAATAATTGAACAGGCATTTGTAAGTGATGATGAGAGCGACAGTTTATCTATTAGTCCGAAACTCCAAAAGCAGGTACAGCAAGTGGATAGCCTGCTGAAATACTATTATTTAGTGTGGAAAGCTTGGGAGGCTTACGAGCGGGGAGATATGTCCGAGATGGTGAATAATTTGCAATCTGCTTGGGCCTGCACACCTTATTTGACCACAGAAACTATCTTTCAGTGGGTGCAAAATTTTGGTACTTTCGCTGCGGAAAAAGGAGTTAATTTCGAGATCGACGAGCTGATCAACTCGCGTTCGTGGCAACAAGTGATAGAATCAATACAGGGTTTTGAAGTGTTTTCATCAGTTCGTTAAAACTGAGTTCTTGCAGCATTCTTAGGAACGGGCAAGATGCCCATTCCACCAAACATCAACCAAACAAAGATATGCAATTTACATTCAAGTTCCCACGTATTAATAAACTGCTGCCAATTGGTTTAGCTATTGTCACTGTTCTGTTAATAGCCTATTTGGGACAGCCAAGAGCGATCGCCCAACTGCGATCGAACGTGACAGTAGATTTTGGACAGCCTGCCACCGGTACAATTTCCATGAGTGGCATCCTGCACGGAATCGACACTGCCAAACCGCCGGATAGCTCGATAAAACCCTTGCAGCCCAAACTTTGGCGGGCGGGGAGACTCGATATTTACGATCGCGTAATCGCCAGCGGAGCCGAGTTTCAGTTAGTAGTCAGCGACTTGTGGGGCTACGGTAGCAATCCCAATGGCTGGCCCTATCAAAACTACCCCGCGTGGGAAGCATTCATCCGACAGTTAGCCCAGCAAAATAAAGGCAAAAAAATTATTTGGGATGTATGGAATGAGCCAGATTGGAAAGATCCATTTTGGAAGGGAAGCAGAGAACAATTCTTTGAAACTTACAAAAGAGCTTACAAAATCTTGCGGGAAGAATTGGGGCCGTCAGCAATGATTGGCGGGCCAAGCCTCGGCCGCTACAGCAAAGAATATCTCGCCGCTTTTTTGGATTACTGCAAGGCTAACAAACTTGAAGTGAATTTCCTATCGTGGCACGAACTTAACGACACGATGATTTTATTTATTGACGATCACGTAATTGAGGCTAAACGCAATTTTCAGCAAAGCCCCTCTTACAAGGAACTGAAATTGCAAAAAATTTACGTCAACGAAATTGTCGGGAACTTAGCGCAGTACCAGCCGGGAGAAATCTTAGGTTATTTGTATAACTTAGAGTATGCAAAAGCTGACGGTGCTTGCAGAGCTTGTTGGGAGAGCAAAGGGCCAAATAAAGTTAGCAATTGCTTCAACAATACGCTGAGTGGGATGGTCACGCCTAATACTTTTGAGCCGAGAGCAGCTTGGTGGACTTACAAAGCTTATGCTGACGGAGTTAATTCGCGGGTGCGGAGTTGGTCAAATAACAATCGCCTTGTCGCTTTAGCCAGCAAGTCAAATCCTGAAGGTAAAGCACAGATACTTTTAGGTTATTTCGACCCCAATTTTTCCTCAGCAACAACGGTAACATTAACCCTCGGCAATTTGGAGCAGCTAGGTATTCAAAGGGGTCAGAAAATCACTCTAAAATTAGAAAAGATTCCCAACAATCAAGAAGGAGCAGTGCCACAGCTTGTCACAGTTAAAGAAGAAAATTTTTCGGTGGGTAGTGGCAGCTTGGCTTATGTTATCCCTAATTTCAACGTCCACGAAGGCTACTTATTGACGGTTAGCAAGTGAGCTACCTATCCTATTAAATTGTGAACAATTTGTAGGGACACGGCAGTGCCGTGTCCTTACAAATATATAGATTTTATCTAGGATTATTCAAAGATTTTTGCACCGATTCCAACCACTCTCGGACTGTTTGATTTTCGGATTGTGGGTCGTAGTAACACCCTAATTCATCGAGGATAAATGTTTCTAAATCTGCTGGGGCGATCGGCGTTTCTAGCAGTTTGCTGAGTTCTTGCGATGCAGCTTCAACACTTGCGGGCGGTTCGCTGCTGCGGTAGTTGTTCACTACATCACTGGGAGTGTCAGCTTCTAAAGGCCAGTCTTGGTGAAAGTAGGAACTGAAAAATTGGGTTAAATGAGGAAATTGATTGATCATTGGGGATAGGCTGTGAGAATAAAGTATCCGGGAGGTAATTTGGTGCTGCGCTGGAGGACGATTCTCAGACGAGATGCTGAAGTTGCTTTGGATGCGCGGCGGCGCAGAGTAATGCCAATTATTCTGTTGGCGTTGTAGTCGATCGTATAACGATTACCTCGACTTTTCACCCAAGAGTCGATCGCACTTTGATTTCTGTTCATTGCTTCTCCAATAGCCGCTTCAGCGACGGAACGGTCAGTAAAAGAAGATGCTGCAGAAATTCTCGTTTCGCTGGCGAGTCGCTGTGCTAGTTGTGCTTCTGTTTTGCCAACGTGTCTCTCTAAAGTGTGTCCTCCTGCTGATTCGTGAAAGTCTAATCCGCCGCCCGGTATGTTGGGCACAAAAGCTAGGGTGGTTTGTGGTATAGTTGATCCTTCTTGTGCAATAACCGTGGCGTAAACACCAGGTATTGCCGATTGGAATAATATAATTATTGAGGCGATCGCACAGAGGATACCTAAAAACTTTTTTAGGCGATCGAGTTGATTTTTCATTGCTGTTGAATCTCTTTCTTAGATTTAGTATAAATGATTGCTGTTTTTTTGTCTATTTTATAATCTACCATTCGTAAGTTATAAATTGCGCGCAGCATTTAAATATACGGTGGGCAGTGCACGCCCTACTGTTAGTTAGAAATTGCGGGCCGTATTTAAATACATAGTGTTCCATGCGCACCTTAGGATTATTCATAAATACACGGTGCGCACGGAACGCCCTACGATTATTTATAATAGTTCGTGATTTTTGTGGTTTACAAAGGTTTACTGATTATGAGAAAATATTAATAATTCTTTGAAAAAATCACTAATGATTGATGATAAATTAATTAATCATCTTTAAAACTGTGAAAAAATGCAAGTAGTTATCCTAGCCGGCGGTCTCGGTACTCGTCTCAGAGAAGAAACAGAATTTCGTCCCAAACCCTTAGTTGATGTAGGGGGGCATCCGATTATTTGGCACATCATGAAGATCTATGCACACTACGGTTTCCAAAACTTTATTGTGTGTTTGGGCTATCGCGGCAACATGATTAAAGAATATTTCCTCAATTATGAAGCCATGAACAATGACTTTACTATCTGTCTGGGACGCGAAAATACCATCACTTATCACGAGGAACATCTCGAACAAGATTTTAAGGTGACACTGGCTGAAACTGGGGCAGAAAGCCTGACGGGAGGGCGGGTAAAACGGATCGAAAAATATATCGATCGCGAGAATTTCATGGTGACATACGGTGATGGAGTAGCTGATGTCAATATTGACGCCTTAGTCGATTTTCACAAGTCTCACGGTAAGCTGGCAACTGTCACTACATTTCGCCCGATCTCTCGCTTTGGAATTTTGGAGGTAGACAGCGATAGCCGGGTAGTACAATTTTCTGAGAAACCTCAAATCGACGGCTGGATCAGTGTTGGATATATGATATTTAACCGCCGGGTATTTGAGTATTTGGGAGGAGATGATTGTATTTTAGAACAAGAGCCGATGCAGCGTTTGGCCGCAGACGGACAGTTGATGGCTTACCGTCATGACGGCTTTTTCTTTGCGATGGATACTTATCGAGAGTACAAGTATTTAAACGAACTTTGGGATGAAGGGAAGGCTCCTTGGAAAGTTTGGAAATGAGTTATTTTTGGGGCGGGCTTTTAGGCTCGCTTCATAAGAATTTGAATAAATGGCAGATTATACGTTTATGAAGTATACCCCGCGAGCGAGCGAGTAGTAGGGACACGGCAGTGCCGTGTCCCTACCTCTGCTATAAAATAATTATAAAAAATGGATTCCCAAGAAATTCTCAACAGCACAGAAATTTACCTGCAAAAGTGGGTTGCACCCCAGGCGGATATTATCGACAGCGACTCGGAAGCACTGAAAACAGCAGTTGCTGGATTGGAAGATAGATCGCTCTTAGCATTGCGAGTTCCCCAAAAATGGGGCGGGGCTGAAATTGCACCGGAGATTTTTCACGAATATCAGGAATTGACGGCTCGATATTCCGGCGCTTTGTCTTTCTTGCAAACTCAGCACCACAGCGCAACTGCGATGCTTGCCAACAGCGACAATGAAATGCTAAAAAGCAGATACTTGCCCGCGATCGCCCAAAAAGAGTTACGCTTGGGTATTGGGTTTTCGCATTTAAGGCGATCGGGCAATCCTGCCGTCACCGCGACTCCCGAAAAAGATGGCTATTTACTGTCAGGAAAAGTTCCTTGGATAACAGGTTTTGGATTGTTTCAAAAGTTTATTGTAGCTGCGGTACTTCCTGACGAACGCGCTGTTTTCGGTTTGCTGCCTTTTGTTAATATTGAACGCGAATATGGTAAAATAGCGTTCAGCGAAATCATGCAGTTAATCGCCATGAACTCGACTAATACTGTGACAGCAACTCTCGATAATTGGTGGCTGCATGAATCGGAAATAATTTCAGTTAAACCTGTCGGCTGGATTTCGGAAAACGACAGCAAAAATATACTGAATTTTGTCCCCGGTACTTTTGGCTGTATTCGAGCGGGATTGGATGTAATTGCAGCAGCGGCGGCTGCTAAGAATTCACCTTTTATAGCGGCAGCTTCTCAAAAACTAGAGCAAAAGCTCGATCGGCTAAAACAAAATTTTCAACAATCTAAACATAGCTCGAAAGCAGAACAATTAGCGCTGCGAGCTCAAGCCATTGATTTAGCGGCGCGTTGCGGGCACGCTGCGGTTGCAGTTTCTAGCGGCGCTGCTAACGGTGCGGTACACCCGGCCGGGAGAGTTTATCGAGAAGCTTTGGTGTATACTGTTTCCGGGCAAACAAAGGATGTGATGGAAGCTACCGTCGATCGACTAATCGAATTTTAGATTTTAGATTTTAGATTGAGCTCGCAGACTGTCAAAAAATAAACTGTGTTTAATAAATAATAGATATATTTTACATAATGAGAGACAAATTAAAGTCAAACAATCTAAAAACGATCGCCTACAGCCAAATTGTAGACTTAACCCATGCAATTCACCCAAATATTCCTACCTGGGCCGGAGATCCAGCGACAGAATTTGAAACTGTATCTCAAATAGAAAAACACGGCTATTTCCTGCGAAAATTCTCAATGGGAGAACACAGCGGCACTCACATCAACGCACCCAACAGCTTTTATGCAGGAGGCACCAGCATTGATAGTTATGCGCCGCAGTCGCTAGTTTCCCCCGCAATTGCGATCGACATCCGAGAGCAAAGTCTTGCCAATCCAGACTACACTTTAACCATAGACGATGTATTAAATTGGGAACGGCAGCACAAACTTATAGAACCGGAAAATCTGGTTTTATTGTATACTGGCTGGCAAGAAAAATGGGATGACGAGCGATCATTTTTCAACCGAGACGAGAGCGGCATTTGCCACTTTCCCGGATTTGGAAAAGCAGCAACTCAATTTTTGCTAGAAGAACGCTCGATCGCCGGAATAGGAACCGACACCCACGGAGTCGATACCGGCCGAGATGAAAGCTTTGCCGTTAACAAACTGGTATTGGAAAAGCAGCGAATAGTGCTAGAAAATCTAGCAAATCTAGACTTGTTACTTGCGGATGAAATCACTTTAGTTATCGGAATATTGCGCCTTTTGGGAGGTTCCGGTTCGCCCGTGTCGGTGTTAGCTTTTATTGCTTGATGCGGTAAAACTTACATCTTGCACCATTTTCAATAACGGGCAAGATGCCCGTTCCACAAAGAGTGAATTTTCTTGTGGAACGGGCAAGATGCCCGTTCCTAAATAGGTAATTGAAAATGGTGCAAGATATCAGGTAAAATTAGATTGAGAGAAGTCGAGTAAAAACAATAAGATTAATGACAGAACTGCCCAAGGATCTCAACGAGGCGATCGCCCAATCCCGCATTGCCACCTCCGCTGCCCTCTCGGACGGCAAAACTCTACTGCAAGTCGAATTAATATTTCCAGAAATCGCCCTGCAAGCACAGTCTATCACCCTACAATTCCTCCCAGAATTTGAGGAAATATACGCCGGAGTAAAAGTCTTTTTTCCCGACACCGGTGCGGCCGCCCTCGCGCGCCGCGACTGGGGAGAAACACCGTTTAAAGTCACTGATTTGGGCAGCAGTCGCACCCCTGTTGAAGACAAAATAGCACCGGAAGATCAACTTTTCCTCTTGATCAATCCAGCAGCCGTAGAAGTGGCCCAAGTTGAAAAACTTTACATAGCTGCGGCGGGTCGCCCAGTAATTCTACTCAACCCGCGCCTCGAAGATGTTGCCACCATAGGTATAGGCTATGCGGGCCGCCAATTGCGCGATCGATTCCTCAACAAAATCGAATCCTGCTACTACATCAGACCCCTAGACACTGCGGCTTTATTCCGCTGCTACCCCCAATCCTGGCAAGTCTGGCTGGAAACAAACGACGAATACGAACTAATTTCTGAAACCGCCCAAAAACCTGTGGGAGACGATTTAGAGCGGATTTTAGCCGCTTCTCTCCCAAGCGCCGATCCTGACTCCACCACACCTGCAAAACCGCTAAAAAAGAAAGGTTTTTTGGCAGAACTCCAGACATTCCTCAAAGCTTTGACTCAGTAACAGCAGTTGCAAAAGCACAATTGACAAGAAATTATAGGGGGGGTTAAGCCCAGGATCTATACTAGAAGCGAGTTGACCTTTGCACAACCCGCCCTCTCCCACATTATGTTTATTTTTACCCACTTACCGATCGGTAGCTACGGAAACAGATACTGGCGATCTTTACCAAATCCCGATCCGAAGCAGTATAATGGGTGACACCCCTCCACCGTAAAAGAGGGGAGGCAAATAGCAGCAAAATCAGATGCTATAAGCCAAAGATTTGGCTTTTGAGTCAGGGAAGCGCATAAGCACAATGGAGCACCGGCGCATTGTTATTGGGGACGTACACGGGCATTACGACGGCTTAATGACCCTGCTAGAGGCACTGGCCCCCAGCTCGGACGATCGCGTCTATTTTTTGGGAGACTTAATCGATCGCGGCCCCAAAAGCGCTCAGGTATTAGATTTTGTCCAGCAAAGCCCCTACCAAACTCTGCTGGGGAACCACGAACAACTGATGCTGGAGGCTTTGTCGGCGGTGCCGATGGATATGCGAGCGTGGCAATCTTGGCTGTACAGCGGCGGCGATGCGACAGTAGCGAGCTACAGAGATACAGGGATGATGCCGTACAAACACTTAGAGTGGCTGCGATCGCTCCCCACCCACCTGGACTTAGGGGACATCTGGCTGGTTCACGCCGGCGTCCACCCCCATATGCCAATTGACAAGCAGTCGATCGAACAATTCTGCTGGATTCGCAAAGAATTTCACACCATATCGAAACCCTATTTTCCCAATAAATTAATTATCACGGGTCACACCATCACTTTTACCTTTGAGGGTGTCAGACCAGGCGAATTAGTCAGGGGCGAAGGCTGGTTGGATATTGACACGGGTGCTTATCATCCCAAAAGTGGCTGGCTGACAGGATTTGACCTCAGCTACCGCAGAGTTTATCAAGTCAATGTATTTAACAATCAAGTCCGAATTTTGCCTTTTGACGAAGTTGTCAGACAATTGAAATCGCAGCAGATTGCACCCCCGGAACCGGAGATGAGCGAGGAAGTGTTCTCAAAAGCTTGACAATCTTTTCCTTAAACCACTTCCCCCGAGAGGATTGAAACTCACAGTGCACGAATTCATCAATGCACACCTGGTAGTCCTACACAGTCAGGACAATCAGTGATAATTTTAATTCAGGACTTACGCGTCGGGGCCCAAAAACCGGGTTTTTTACCGAATCTGCGGTCTACAACGCGTTTTTTCGTAAAAATAACCCGGTTTCTAAACAATCGTGCGTAAGTCTTATAATTATTCAATTTACCTGAATTCTTAGCCGATTAAATAGTGAAAGTGCGCTTGTCAATACATTAAAAAAAAAGTTAAGTTTACCCGGAATAAAAGTTTAAATATCGAGATTATGGTCGATAATTATTCATGTTGTCATACTTAAACAGCTTGACTAAGCAACAATTTAGTTGATTTTTATGGTAAAAAAACATATATATTCATGGCTGTAGACTAACCACAAGTCGCCACCACCATTTTTTATAATTTGTTTACAAACTAAAACTTTAGTTTTTTAGAAAACACAATTACCGGACGATATTTTGCATTTTCTTATCAAAAAAAAAACCATTCAATTTAACTGATATATTTCACCAATAACACTCTTATTTAATTATTTTAAATTAAGTTACCAGTCATTTTTATGAGGCTATTCGTGGGCAGGAGTTGATTGTAAATTGACTTGATTTGGTGAAAGATATGAGGTTAAATGAGGATAAGTGTATTCAGCGTGGTGGGCGGCAACGCACCTGCCGTTATTGAGCAATGGTCAGACAATCAAGTGATTATTGCTAAAAATAATTGCTATAAAGAGCGCAATATGAGAAAATAGAAAAAAATATAGAAATTCGGGAGTTATGATTCTTGGTAACTATTAAATGTCGGGGCATTACATTCTCAAATATCCAAGCCGTGATTTTTGACAAAGACGGCACTCTAGAGGATTCTCAGGAGTTTTTGAGACTGTTGGGGATTAAGCGATCGCGCCTCGCAGACGCTCAAATTCCCGGCGTTGGAGAGCCGTTACAAATGGCTTTTGGTATCGAAGGTGGCAGCATCGACCCCGCAGGCTTGCTTGCAGTGGGCAGCCGCAGGGAAAATGAAATTGTTGCGGCGGGATACATCGCGGAAACCGGCAGGGGATGGTTGGAATCTTTAACGATTGCGCGCCGCGCTTTTGACGAAGCTGACGAAATGTTTAAAAATAATGCTGTTTCTCCTTTATTTGTCGGCAGTTTGGAAGTGCTGAAATATCTTTCGGAAGCGGGTTTGAAGCTGGGAATTCTTTCGGCGGCTACGACTGCGGCGGTGCAGAAGTTTGTGAAACACCACGCATTAGCCGACTACATTCAGTTAGAAATGGGAGTTGATTCAACCCTTCATAAACCAGACCCGAAATTGTTTTTGCAAGCTTGTGAGAAACTCGGAGTTGAACCTGCAGCAACTTTGATGGTGGGAGATTCAGCGGGGGATATTCAGATGGGTAAAAATGCGGGCGCGGCGGGCTGTATTGGGATTTGTTGGGGAAATGCGGAGGTTCGCCATTTGGAAAAAGCTGATGTGGCGATCGCATCTTTGGATGAAATTACAATTTTACCAGATTGAGCAAACCTCACATCAATTCCGGTGTCACCGGAATTGATATCAGTTGCTTCTGAGATGTGGCAGCATTGTCAATAATCATTTTATGAACAGGTAAGATGCCTGTTCCACAAGAAAATTCATCTCTTGTGGAACAGGCATCTTGCCTGTTCTTGAGAATGGTGCCACATCTCAGTCCCTACAAACAACGCAAACCGACAATTACGACATCTCTTTCAACCCCGTCAAGTTCGGCAACTTGTGGCAGATATCCCCACCGCTGAAAGCCAAATTTCTCAAACAATCTTACACTCGGCTGATTGTGAGCAAAAATTATTCCTATGAGAGTTTTAAGCTTCAATTCTGGACTCCGCACAATTGCCGATTGCAATAAATTTTGTCCGATTCCGCAGCGTTGGCGATCGGGTGCAACGTAGATGCTAACTTCTGCTGTATGCTGATAGGCAGCGCGTCCGTAGAAAAGCTGAAAACTCAGCCAGCCAACAATATTTTGTTCTGATTCCATTACCAAAATAGGCCATAAATTGGGGGAGTGTTCTCTGTACCACGGGAGGCGGCTTTCGATTGAGACTGGTTTTAAATCTGCTGTAGCCATTCTGCCCGGTATTGCTGCGTTGTATATTTGAACAATTGCTGGCAAATCGCTTTCTACTGCGTCGCGGATTTTCATGGTTTAAGGAAGAAGGAAGTTCGGCAACGGATTTTGTAACGGATGTAACGAATGGAAGTCGGAAGAAGGACCCATAAGAAAAGTTGTTTGCAGTAAGGACTTTAGTCCTGATTGATTCAAAGCCAGAGAGAGGACTCTCCGTCCTCACTACAAACTTAAAATATTTTATAGCAATTTTATTTATTTGCAGTCAATCTTTGATATTTTTGAGGGATCTCCGTCCTCACTACAAACTTATCCTTACTGCACCTTGTACAGTTCCATGACTTCGCTGAGGGCCATTCTTGAATTTGCTCCCAAAGTCAGCGGCGATGTGTGTCCTCGCTGTAAGTGTTCGGCCGCCGCACAGCCGATCATTGCTGCGTTGTCTGTACAGTATTTTAATGGCGGAAACAATACTCGCAAATTGTGTTTGGTGGCGGCGGCTTGTAAGTGTTTTCGCAGTCCGCTGTTTGCTGCAACTCCGCCGCCGACTACAATAGTGGTAAGCCCGAAATTTAGGGCACAGTCGATCGATCTTTTAGTTAAACCCTTGGCTACTGTTTCCTGAAAGCTGGCCGCAATATCATTAACTGTAGAGGCAGGCAAGATGCCTTCGCCACCCACATTGTGATTTTGTTTCTTGAGTTTCTGTACTAATTGCAAAACTGCGGTTTTCAACCCGCTAAAACTACTGTCGTAAGGATGGTAGCCGCCACCAGGCAAAGAAATTCTGCCTTCTGGTAGAGGGTATGCTTGGGGGTTGCCAAGGGCGGCCAATTTGTCAATCAGCGGCCCGCCGGGATATCCTAGCTGCAACAGTCTGGCAACTTTATCAAAAGCTTCGCCGGCGGCGTCGTCGCGTGTGTGTCCTACAGTTTCATAAACGCCGCAATCTTTGACATAAATAAAGCTAGTGTGTCCCCCGGAAACTAACAAACACAAAAACGGTGGCTGCAAGTCGGGTTCGGTAAGGTAAGAAGCGTAGATGTGCCCTTCGAGGTGGTGGACGCCTAAAAAAGGTTTTTGATGGACTATTGCCAAGCTTTTCGCCGCTGTCAGCCCGACTAACAATGCACCTACTAAACCGGGGGCACAAGTCGCTGCAATGCCGTCAATTTCTGACCAACTCAGGTTTGCCTCCGAGAGACACTGGGCAATTACCTGATTTAGCATTTCTAGGTGACTTCGCGAAGCCACTTCCGGCACTACTCCGCCGTACTGCTCGTGGATTTTAATTTGCGATGCTACAACATTGCTGCAAACTTGACGATTCTTAACAATTGCTGCTGCTGTTTCGTCACAACTTGTTTCGATTGCGAAAATGGTTGCCATTAACTGGTAATTTTATTTGATAGGTTAGTTATTGCTAGCTTAACTAATTCGGCGCAAGTCCCCCGCTCTACCTGTACTCAGGTTATTGTTGAGGCATATTTGCCCGATCATCGACAGGTAAGGTCTTCATCTGATGCAAGGAAGGAATATCCTCGCGGTATTGCTAGCTCAGCACTGACCTGTGAAAACGCGAATCCCTCATTCTATTGGGATTTGCCGCATCAAAGATGGATACTTTACACTGTCAACAAACACGGTAATCTGGATTCCAGATCGGCAAGTTGAAATGCTTGTACAAAAACTTATTGTTTTGTAACAAAAGGAAACAATTCCATGCGACGATTGTTTGCTGCAATTTTAGTGTTGAGTGTCTGGATCAGTTTTGCTCCAGTTGCTTCGGCTTACAATTTAGTGCCGTGCAAGGACTCTCCCGAATTTAAGGAACTGGCTAAAAATGCCCGTTCTACGAATGGCGACCCCGCATCTGCGAAAGCAAGATTCGATCGCTATTCTCAAGCTATGTGCGGCCCGGAAGGATATCCGCACTTAATCGTAGACGGCAATTTGAGCAAAGCCGGAGACTTTTTGATTCCCAGCGTGCTGTTCTTGTATATTGCTGGTTGGATTGGTTGGGTAGGCCGCGCTTATCTGCAAGCAGCCAAAAAATCTGGCTCTCCTGAGGAAAAAGAGATTATTATCGATGTTCCAAAGGCAGTCGCATTGATGCTGAGTGGCTTTTTGTGGCCTCTAGCAGCTCTCAAAGAAATCACCACTGGTGAAATGTTTGCGAAGGACGACGAAATTACTGTTTCGCCGCGCTAGCAATTTGGGATTTGAGATTTGAGATTTTAGTTGGTGTACAAATTCCCAGCCTAAAATCCTTAATCTAAAATCGGTTCGCATAATTTAAGTTGTCTCGACTTTTGAGGAGCAGTATTCATGCAATACTTTCTGAAGTATCTTTCGACCGCACCAGTATTGGCAGCAGCTTGGATGGTGATAACGGCGGGAATTTTAATTGAATTCAACCGTTTTTTCCCCGACCTGCTTTTCCATCCGATGCCATAAAAAATCAGTGAATTTAGGTTCCCAAACCTAGGAAAAAAATTGAGAGTTTTGAAGTTGGAGCGGTGATTTATCAAGTTATTTCAAAGCTCAAATATCAAAACTCTCAAACCGGAGCAGTGAGTACAAAACCAGCGCCTAAATGGGTTAAAGCCAAGGATCTCAACTATTTAGTTGTCAAATTAGTTCCCAATGACTAATGGCTAATGGCTAATGATTAATGACTAATGATTAATGACTAATGACTAATATTGTGAATCGATGAAGTCTTATCTCGCCGCAGCAATTCAAATGACTAGCTTGCCTGACCTGCAAAAAAATTTGGTTCAGGCAGAGGAATTAATCGACCTGGCAGTGCGTCGGGGTGCAGAGTTAGTTTCTTTACCAGAAAATTTCTCGTTTATGGGAGAAGAGGAGGAAAAGATTGCTCAAGCAGAGACGATCGGACTCCAAAGCGAAAAATTCCTCAAAACGATGGCCCAGCGGTTCCAGGTAACGATTCTGGGCGGCGGGTTTCCGGTGCCGACGGAGGGGGGGAAGGTATACAATACCTCTTTGCTGGTAGACCCAAACGGCACTGAAGTGGCAAGGTACAGAAAAGTACATTTGTTCGATGTGAATGTGCCAGACGGCATTACTTACAGGGAATCGAACACTGTCAAAGCTGGTGAAGATTTGCCGTCGGTTTATGTGTCGCCGGAGTTGGGGACGCTGGGACTTTCTGTCTGCTATGACGTGCGGTTCCCGGAAGTGTACAGGCATTTGTCGTACAAGGGGGCCGATATTTTGTTCGTGCCGGCGGCGTTTACTGCTTACACTGGCAAGGATCACTGGAAGGTTTTGCTGCAAGCTAGGGCGATCGAGAATACTTGTTATACGATCGCCCCCGCACAAACGGGCCGCCACTACGGCCGCCGTCAAACTCACGGTCACGCGATGATTGTAGACCCTTGGGGTGTGGTTTTGGCGGATGCTGGAGAGGAACCGGGAGTGGCGATTGCAGAAATTAATCCCGATAGACTAGAACAAGTCCGCCGCCAGATGCCGTCGCTGCAACACCGGGTTTTTCTGTGAAGGAATTTTGAGACCCAATGGGTCTCAAAATTTCAGTCCCCGTCAATCGATTTTAGATTTTAGATTTTAGATTTTAGATTTTAGAGGTTGCAGGGCGAGCGCGAACAATGCGAAAGCAATTTTAGAATTGAACAATCCACCCCATACCTGCTCGTACAAGATAATATAGCAACCGCTACATCGGTCTTGACATAAATAACGTCATGAATAGATCCCGCGATCCCTTGCTTCGTCAACGGTTTGAGTCGGATACTAGAGCCTTTCTCAGTAACATCAGGTGTTCTGGGATATATGACACAGCGGGCGTACCTCACAAAGCGATCGAACTGCTATATGTAACTGTCAACTGTCAACTGTCAACTGCTATATATTGTTTAATACAGGTTCAATGACCGTGCAGTTCTGCTAAAAGGCGAATTGGCGAAAGTAGAATTGCACGAAATGCGTCTTTTTGGAGAAATGAAACACACTCTTTCGGTTTTAGTTGAAGATGAAGCGGGTGTCCTCACTCGAATTGCTGGTTTGTTTGCCCGTCGGGGTTTTAATATTGAAAGTCTGGCCGTTGGCCCGGCGGAACAAGGAGGAATTTCTCGGATTACGATGGTTGTACCCGGAGATGACCAAGTTATTGAGCAGTTGACCAAGCAACTGTACAAGTTGATTAACGTGCTTAAAGTTCAGGATATAACGGAAATTCCCTGTGTGGAACGGGAGTTGATGTTGCTGAAAGTTAATGCTGCTAGCGGGACGCGATCGGAGATAATTGAGTTAGCTCAGATTTTTAGAGCGCGAGTGGTAGATATTGGTGATGATACGCTGACATTGGAAGTTGTCGGAGATCCGGGTAAAATGGTGGCGATCGTCCAGGTTCTAAATAGATTTGGGATTAAGGAAATTGCTCGTACTGGGAAAATTGCCCTGACGCGAGAGTCGGGGGTAAATACTGAGTTTCTCAAGTCTTTGGAAGCGAAAGTTTAAGGAAGTTGACGGTTGACTGTTGACGGTTGACTGTTGGCAGTTGGCAGTTGACAGTTGACAGTTGACAGTTGACAGTTGACAGTCAATGGTTGGCCATCAACTATGTTAAAGGAGCTAATATGGAAAGCTTTCAACAGCTACAAGTTTATCAATTAGCTGAAAAAATATCAAACGAAATATGGTTTATTGTTAAAAAATGGGACGAGTTTACGAAGGATACGATGGGCAAACAAATAGTGCGATCGGCTGATAGTGTTGGTGCTAATATTGCAGAAGGACATGGACGTTATAGCTGCCAAGATAATCAGCGTTTTGTGAAAATTGCTCTTGGGTTCATTAAACGAAACAAGACACTGGTTAAGACTTGCCTACGCTCGAAATCTTTTAACTCAAGAACAGAGCGATCGCCTGCATCCCTTATTAAATGAACTGTCACCAAAACTTAATGCTTATCTTAACTCACTAAAACAAAAAGCCAAAGGTTAACAGTCAACAGTCAACAGTTAACAGTTAACAGCCAACAGCCAACAGCCAAAGGTTAACAGTTAACAGTTAACAGCCAACAGCCAAAGGTTAACAGTCAACAGTCAACAGTCAACAGTCAACAGTCCAATTACCATTTAGGTTGACTTTCTATCAAAAGTGTGGCTGCGATGCTGTCTATCGGCTTTGAGAAAAAGTATCCCTGTCCGTATTCGCATTGCAGCGCTCTGAGTAAATTAAGCTGTTCGCTGGTTTCGATTCCTTCAGCAATTACATCCATGCCTAAATGACTGGCTAAAATTAAAATTGTCTGTACGATGGCTTCGTTTCCTTCATCTTCAGTCATGCGGCTGACAAAAGCTCGATCGATTTTTAAAGCGTCAGTTGGAAAAGTGTGCAGGCGGCTCAAAGAAGAATAGCCAGTGCCGAAATCGTCAATATATAATTGAATTTCTAATTTTTTCAATTCCGCGAGGATAGCGACTGCTGATTCGGCATTCTCCATAATGACGCCTTCAGTAATTTCTAACTTAAAAGTGCGGGGGTCAAGCTGAGTTTCTTGTAAAATTTCGCGAATGCGATCGATTAAATCCGGTTGTTTAAATTGTTGATTAGAAAGGTTGACGCTGACAGTCAAGGGCGGATTTGCTGGGAATTTTTGGTGCCACTGGTGGATCTGACTGCAAGCCGATCGCATCATCCACCAACCAATAGGTACAATCAATCTAGTTTCTTCTGCTACTAAAATAAACTCCCCGGGAGATACGACACCCCGCTCCGGGTTATACCACCGCAGCAGCGCTTCAAAACCCCTGATTTTACCGCTAGTGAGAGAGACGATGGGCTGGTAGTAAAGCTGAAATTCCTGAAATTCTAAAGCGCGCCGCAAGTCGTTTTCCAGTTGCAAAAGGGCGACGGCGCGAGTGTGCATACTTAAGTCAAAAACTTCGTGGCGAGCTTTGCCCAATTCCTTAGCGTGATACATGGCAGCATCTGCATCTCGGAGCAGTTCTTCTGGTCGATCGTACAATGTTGGGAACGGGAAATTGGGAACTGGGGAGTCGGAAGATAAGCCAGACAAATAAGTTTCCCGATCGATATTTACCAGATTTCCAGGACTCGACTGTTCGCTGCTTTCGCTTGGATGCTGCGGTAAACCGGAACACACAATCCCAATGCTAGCACTGGTAAAAACTTGATATTTGTTGAGGTAAAAAGGTTCTGCCAGTTCCGCTTGCACTCGATCGGCAATGTGAGTCGCATCCTCGGTGTTTTTGATATTTTCCAGCAAAATAGCGAATTCGTCGCCGCCGAGACGAGCAACGGTATCTCCAGCCCGCAAACAGGTTCCCAGGCGCTGCGCGATCGCGATCAGCAACCGATCGCCCACTAAATGCCCCAAACTGTCGTTGACAACCTTAAAGCGGTCGAGATCGATAAACAGCACCGCGAACAAAATTTCGGGACGGCGTTTTGAAAGCTCGATCGCGTGTCCCAAGCGATCCATAAATAAAGCTCGGTTGGGCAAACCCGTTAGCATATCGTGCAAAGCATCGTGTACTAACTTCTCTTCTGCTATTTTGCGGAGGGTGATATCTTCGACAGTACCTTCGTAATAAAGCAAATTGCCGCCAGCGTCGCGCACTGCCCGGCCGTTCTCGGAAACCCAGATGGTGGTGCCGTCAGCGCGGTAAACTTGAGACTCGAACTCAGACACAAAACCGTGTTTTTCGATCGCCCGCAAAAACTCGACGCGGCGGTCGGGATCGAGGTAGAGTTGGTGGTCGATGTCGTGGATGTTCGCGATCAATTCGGCGGCCGAGTCGTAGCCGTAAATTCTCGCCAAAGCAGGGTTAGCGCTGAGGTAGCGCCCGTCGGGCGTTGTCTGGAAAATTCCTTCGATCGCGTTTTCAAAGATGCTGCGGTATTTCTCTTCAGCCTGTTGCAGCGCGAATTCTGCCTGCTTGCGATCGCTGATATCGGTCAGCGTGCTGAGATAGCCGAGAACTTCCCCGCTTTTGGCAATTTCCGGCACTGCTTGGCAAAATACCCAGGTTGTGAGGTCGCCGTTGCAAAAGCGGTACTCTAACTTACAAGGCAACTTCTCTTTGACAGCGCCATACCACAGGCTCAAAACGCGCGCTCGGTCTTCGGGATGCAAACTTTGCGTCCAACCTTCGCCTAGTGCCTGTGGTGCTGTCAGCCCCGCCATCTCCAAAAATCGCTGGTTGACGTACAAGCAATCTCCACTAGCGTCGGCGCGGAAAATCCCGACCGGCAGGATTTTTGCCAAGGTGTAATAGCGATATTCGCTTTCTAGCAGCGCGCTGGCAGCTACTTTAGTCTCCGTGATGTCAAACATTGCACCTTGAAGGATAACAGACTTGCTGGCTTCATCGCGAACTGCGATCGCTCGATCGCGGAACCAGACAACTCGACCGTTGCGAGCGATCGCGCGGTATTCTGAAACCAGCGGCCCGTCCCAAAACTCTTCTCCACCGGTAAATTTCTGTGTGGCGTTTTCAACTAACACGCGGTCGCGGTCTTCTGGGTGAACCAGTTTCAGCCACAGGTCGGGGTCTGCCCGCCATTCAGCGACAGAATAACCCAGAAAAGTCTCGATTTGCGGGCTGATGTAAAGTTTGGCAGCGCTGCGGTTGAGGGGAGAAATGTAGGTGACAGCCGGCATTTGTTCTACAAGGGCGCAGTATTTCGCTTCTACAGTGCACAGTGCTGCTTCTAAGCGCTGCCGCTCTAATTCGGCGGCAGCCCGTCCGGCAAAAATGCTGAGAATTAGTCGGAAGTTGGCAAGATGTGCTTCCGGCAGGGGTCGATCGTGGAAAATACAAATAATGCCTAAAGGTTCGCCGTAAGAGTTTTTGAGCAAGACTCCCAGGAAACTGCGCGCACCTGTAACTACCGGTCTGCGGTCTTCTGGAAAGGTTTCCAGCAGGTAGTCGGGACAGGAGTACATTCCCCGATCGAGTACCAGCGCTTCGGGAGTATTGGCGGTGTCGTACTCAAAGTTTGGCTGCCACAGTCCGTTGCTCCAAAAACTGATAACTTGCAATCTATCGGGAGCAGCATCGGCGCTTTCCATTGACTTAATCGATTTGGCAGCGACGGCGCTGCAAACTCCGAGTGCTGAGGCTAGGTGGCGAACTAAGGCATCAAAGAATTCTGCTCCCCCCGGCGAATCAGTACCTGCGAGAATGTCGCCGAGCAAGTCTTCCTCTAATTGCGGGGAAGCGGTGACTTTGGGAGGGTTGTCGGCATTCGGGCGATCGCGATTTTCCCCCATCGAACCCGAAATGCTCTGACTTAGGCTGTTGTTGGTTCGAGGCCCAACAACAGGGGAAGAATTCACAGTTAGGCGCTGTTGCTGAGCCAAGAATACAGCGCGGCCAATACCTAAAACTTTACCCAAGCAACTGTCAGTTGGCCGCCACAGATTTGAGTTTGGGAAAATCAAAAATTTTTTCCGCATTTTCAATCCTGCTGATAAATCGTCGGCCTTTAATTCTGCCAACTGCCGTTGCTCTTGGGCCAGCGGCAGACCGGGCCGCCTTCGGTGCCACTTGAGATAAATCGCCGACGCCAAGGCTAAAGTCGCCGACAATCCCACAAAGTATGCAAGAATTTCAAAGTAAAAAAATAAATTTAGATCGAACATCGATTAGCACCGCTCGACAATTGTTGTAGTTACCTGAAGCCAATCTCTTTTAAAATAACTAAGTATCGTCACGAATGAGTAACGCATACAAGGTAGGATCGCAGGTGAAAGCGACAACAGAGTTAACAACCGTGATGAAAGCGATCGTTTTTGACACGCCCGGAAGCCCGTTCGTATTGAGACTGCAACACATCCCCGCCCCTACTATACAAAGAGATACTGAAGTTTTGGTGCGGTTGCGGGCGGCGGGGATCAATCCTATAGATACTAAATTGCGGGCCCGCGGCACTTTTTATCCCGAAAAAACTCCTCACGTTTTGGGGTGCGATGGTGCTGGAGTCGTAGAGGCTGTTGGTGCTGGCGTGCAAAGTTTTCAAGTGGGAGACGAGGTTTTTTTCTGCAATGGCGGTTTGGGCGGGCCGATCGGTACTTATGCTGAGTTTGCCGTTGTAGACCAACGCTTTCTCGCCATCAAGCCTGCTGCTTTAAGTTTTGCTGAGGCGGCGGCTGCACCGTTAGTTTTAATTACGGCATGGGAATCGCTGTACGATCGAGGGCGCTTGCAAGCTGGCCAGGTGTTATCAAAGAAGGTGCTGATTCAAGCCGGTGCCGGCGGTGTCGGCCACGTCGCGATACAGTTGGCGAAGTTGCAGGGTGCTGAGGTTTGCACTACTGTTAGCTCTGAGGAAAAAGCCAATTTTGTCAAGCACTTAGGTGCAGATTCAGTTATTTTATACAAAAATACCGATGTTGTCGATGAGGTTTTGACTTGGACTCAAGGACAAGGAGTTGACTTGGCTTTTGATACAGTCGGGGGAGAAACTTTTTACCAAACTATTCCGGCTGTGAAAATTTATGGAGATTTGGTAACTATTTTGGAACCAGATCCAACTTTGGGCAATTTGAAAACAGCGAGAATGCGAAATCTGCGAATTAGTTTGGAATTAATGTTAACACCCATGCTGGAAGGTTTGGTGGAGGAACAGGAACACCAAGCTCATATTTTGCAGCAGTGTGCTCGTTTGTGCGATCGCAACTTGCTCAAAATTCACGTCAGCAAAACTTTCCCCCTGGAACAAGCTCAAGCCGCGCATGAATTGTTAGAAACAGGCTCAGTAACTGGGAAAATAGTGATTGAAATGGCAGGTGGTTAGAATTGCGGGCGATTGAAATTGCGGGTTGCAAAATCGCCCGCAATTCTTCAAGTCGTATACTCCGCATTAATCTTCACGTAGTCGTAACTCAAATCGCATCCCCAAGCTTTCGCAAAACCGCTGCCATTCCCGACACTAACCTGAATTAAAACCGTATCAGCTTTCAAATATTCCCCCTCCGCAGCCGCTTTCATGTAATTACTCGCAGCAGCGCGATCGAACTCTTTAGGTTGCCCGTGTTCCATCATCAAAAAATCCCCCAATTGAATCCGCAAATTCTCTTGATCGAAAGGTACGCCAGCGCGTCCCGCCGCCGCCGCAATTCTGCCCCAATTCGGATCGCGTCCGAAAATAGCAGCTTTCACCAAAGAAGAACCGACAATTGTTTTGGCAATTTTACTGGCAGAAACTTCATCCAGCGCGCCGCTAACTTGTACTTCCACCAAACAAGTTGCACCTTCGCCGTCGCGGGCGATCGCCTTTGCTAAATGCACGCAAACTTCTGTCAGCATCGCCTCTAATTTTTCAGCATCCGCCCCCATTTCGGTAATTGCCGGCGTGCGGGATTGACCGTTGGCCAAAGCAATTAGAGAATCGTTGGTACTGGTATCGCCGTCAACAGTAATTTGATTGAAACTTCTATCCGCCGCCCTACTCAGCATTTCTTGCCACAAATGCGACGACACTGCTGCATCGCAAGTTACAAAGGCCAGCATAGTTGCCATATTTGGATGAATCATTCCCGAACCTTTGCAAATGCCGCCGATGCGCACGGGTCGATCGCCAAACACGGTTTCCAGGGCGATCGTTTTCGGCACTAAATCAGTCGTACAAATAGCTTTAGCCGCCGCATCGGAACCAGTTTCCGATGCCTCAGCAACTAATCGCGGAATTCCCGCCCTCAGCGGCTCCATTTTAATCCGCTGTCCGATGACGCCAGTGGAGGCCAAAAGAATCGATTCTGGAGGAATATTCAGCGCTTCTCCCAACAATTTGGCACTTTCGAGGGCATCTGCCAAACCTTGTTCGCCAGTACCCGCATTAGCTTGTCCCGCATTGCACAAAATTGCTTTGGCGCTGGGTTTAGCTTGCAAACGCTGGCGGCAGTAGTCCACGCAAGCGGCCCGGACACTGGATGTGGTGAAGACTCCGGCGGCGATGGCATCCACCTCTGACAAAATTAAACTTAAATCTGGCAAGCCTGAAGGCTTCAAACCCGCTGTAATTCCCGAGGCTCGATACCCTCTGGGTGCTGTAACTCCGCCGCCAATTTCTTTCCAGTCCGACATGATGACCTCCCTATTAGCCTTCAATCTGCTGAAAGGGGATTATATCATTTTAGATTTTAGATTTTAGATTTTAGATTTTAGATGGCGAACAACTGATTTTTTAAGGGTTTGCTCGTTTTCTGGTTCCCAGGCGTGGAAATGCAGTTAAGCGAGGCTGTGACTCACTTTTTGTCTCTTACCAACCCCATAAAATTAATCGCGGCTTCCTATCTAGAGTTAGAACTCAAGAAGAAGTCGCGACGGTGTTGTAACTGACATTATTAATTTTTAGCTGGCAAACAACAAACTCGATTCAACTATCTCGCCGTTGAAAAAAGGAGTTATTTGCGATCGATACTCGCTGGAGAACCAGCATCTAAACCCACTTCAGCAGCCACACGGCTCAGCATGGATTCCTGACGGTTTTTAACGACGTGTTGATGGCGCATCATCAGGTTGCGGGCTTGTTCTTGAGTTGACATAACTGATTTCTCCAAATTATAGGTAATAACTTCGTAGACAATTGTCGAAATTGAGCTTGCCCTAGCTCATAGTGGCGTTGCTGCGATCGTAACTGGCTTGAAAGCTGGGCTGCGGTTTGCCTTGAATGTGACCCCAGTAGTGGGTATCTTCCATCCCGACTTCGGTGGCGGTGCGGTTGAGCATGGATTGCTGCCGGTTCTTCACCAGTTGGTGGTGGCGCATCATCAGAGAGCGAGCTTGATTTTCGGTAGACATATGGGGTTCCTCCGTATTCTTTAGATTAATGTTGAGCTGCTTTTTTCTTCTCTTCTATCACTATAACAGACAATTCTGTATCTAAAGCTACCAAATTAAAAATGTCACAAAAATTTACAATTGGGCTGTGGGGGCGAGAAAGTCGATCGAGGGTTCAGGGAGTGCGATCGGGCTTTGGCTAGTTGATTCACGCCCAACCTCAAGCAACAGTTGGCAAAGATTGACAGTATTTGCCATTTTTAAATTAAAGATGTAAAGCTTTACAAACTATGACCACACTCAAAATTTCGCTGCCCGAATCGATGCGGGACTCGATCGGCAGGTTGCCAAAGGTGGCTACAGTACCGCTAGTTAATACATCTGACGCTTGATTCGCCAATAACTAGAACGAGTGGCAAAAACAAAACTTGAGAGATTACTATTGGAAGGTTTAGATAGCGGTGAAGCGATTGATATTAGCAATGAGTGGTGGAAAAAAATCACTGAACTTGTAGAAAAAGTCAGCAAACAAAAGACATTACCAGACGAATTTTGATTAGACTAACGGCTAATGTTGACATTGACGAACAGTTTGCTTGTATCGCTAAAAATAATTTTAATGCGGCGTTGAGATTCTTTAGACTAGGCAAGGCAAACTTTCTCACAATTAGGACAAAGGCTTGGTATTAGTACCTTTTATCATGTTGACAATTCGTGTCTGGTTCGTTTGCCGAAGTTGGCAGTCAAGAAATTTGACAAGCATCTAATTTTTTATGTATAAAGGGATGAGTGTATTGAGATTGTCCGACTACTCCATGCAGCCCGCGATCTGCCAGGTATTTTAGGAGAGGAAGAATAGTTATTAGAATTCTCAATAAATTGAGGGGCGATTCCCTACAGCATAGCTGCGATCGCGCGAAGTTTTGACTTTCATTGCCTGAAATAACCCACCCCAGCCCTCCCCTTGGCAAGGGGAGGGAGTAAGATTCCTAGTTTATGTTTGTAAGTTACCGGCAGAATTTGCTTGTAAGTTTACAGGCTTTGTGCTACAAAGGCGATCGCAAATTAGTTACACTTAATTAAATGCAAAACCTCTCCCCAACCCTTGTTTTACTCCGAAAGGGGAGAAAGACTAGGAAATATTAGGTGAATTTCATGCTTGGAATAACACTCGGTACTCGCTACAGCATTATCCGTCACTTGGGAGGCGGCGGATTTGCTCAAACTTATTTAGCTGAAGATAAGCAGCTACCAGGCAATCACCTCTGCGTCGTCAAGCAGCTTAAACCTCAAGCAACCGATCCGGAAACTCTACAGGTAGCAAGACGTTTATTTGATACTGAAGCACAAGTTTTGTACAAGTTGGGAAATCACGATCGCATTCCCCGACTTTTTGCTTACTTTGAAGAAAATCAAGAGTTTTATCTCGTTCAAGAATTTATAGAAGGCCACGATTTAAGTCAAGAAATTACGTCAGTTGTTCCGGGCACAGCAGGAGTCATGCAGGAAGATGCAGTCATTTGTATATTGCAGGAACTTCTCGACATTTTAGATTTCGTACACCAGCAAAATGTGATTCACCGCGATGTCAATCCCCGCAATATCCTCCGCAGAGATCGAGATGGCAAGTTAGTTTTAATTGACTTTGGCGCAGTCAAAGAAATTACTACTCAAATTACCAATACTCAGCCCAAGAATAGCTTGAGTGTCAGCATCGGTACTCCCGGTTATATGCCCAGCGAACAAGCTCACGGCAACCCGAAACTCAGCAGCGATATCTATGCCGCAGGTGCGATCGCAATTCAGTTCCTCACGGGCATAAATCCTCACCAAATGCTAAAAAATCCCGCTACAGAGGAAATTATTTGGCAGGACAAAACATCAGTCAGTCCGGAATTTGCGAAGATTTTAGATAAGATGGTAAAGTATGATTTTCGGCAACGTTATTCTAGTGCCGGCGAAACACTGCAAGCTATTAAACAATTAAAAAACTATTGCAGCGGTACAGTTCCTGTATTGCCTCCGGTTGCTGCTGCGAATCAGCCTGTAAAATCCCGAAAAAAACTGTATTTTAAAATATTGTCGATCGCCAGTTTAATTGGCATCAGTATTATAGCATCAATTTATGGTGTAAACACGTTTAACTCTGCAAATGCAACTGACCTGTACAACAGAGGCAATACTCTTTACAATTTAAGCCGATTTAAAGAAGCTCTGGCAGCTTATGAGCGAGCAATAACTCTCAGACCTGACTACGCAGAAGTTTGGCAGGAAAAAGCTAAAACTTTGTACGAATTGAAAAAATACCAAGAATCGCAGGCAGCTTACGATCGAGCAATAGAATTAAAGCCCGAATACTTAGAAGCTTGGACGGGACGCGGTTATGCTTTGGAGAAGTTGCAGCAGTCTCAAGAGGCGATCGTATCTTTTGATAACGCTTTGAAAATCCAGCCCGACTATCCCGCAGCGTGGGAAGGTAGAGGTAATGTCCTGTTAGATTCGCAGCGGTACGAAGAGGCGATCGCCTCCTATGAAAAAGCCGTACAATTTCAGCCCAACTTGTACCGTGCTTGGTACAATCGGGGACAAGCTTACCAAAAATTAAAACAGTACGATCGAGCCGTAGAATCCTATGAAAAAGCAGTTGAAATTAAATTCGATAATTTTGAAGCTTGGTATAACTTAGGCAATATTTTCCTAGAATTAAACAAAAATCAAGAAGCTTTTGAAGCCTACGAAAAAGCCGTGCGGTTTCAGCCAAATTTTTATCAAGCCTGGTACAGTAAAGGCATCGCTTTGCTAAAAATGCGCCGACATGAAGAAGCGGTAGAAGCTTACGAAAAAGCTGTCAAATTAAAACCAGATTATTATCAAGCATGGTACAATTTAGGTTGGTCGTACCACGAATTACGCAAGTACGAACAAGCAATTGAGTGTTACAACAGAGCCTTAGACTTAAACCCGAAAGAATATCAAGCGTGGTACAATAGAGGCAATGCTCAGTACAATTTAAAGCGCTACGAAGATGCGCTAGTCTCTTACAATGAAGCCGTCTATGTCAAGCCTGACTACTCGGAAGCCTGGTACAGTCACGGCAATGCACTGGTGGCGGTAAAAAGATACGAAGATGCGATCGCCTCCTATGACAAAGCAATTCGCTACAAACCAGATTACGGAGCGGCAATGGAAGCAAAAAAGCGGGCAGAAAGTCAGCTAGGAAGCAGCCCGCTAGAATCCCAACAACAACAACAATAATTGTTATTAGTTCCCTTAAGCGGACTTTGTTTGACAAGAAGCAATTTGAATTGCCAAGTTTTATCTTTTAGCGAACAGCAGGAGCAATTAAAGTAACGCGGCGGCTGTCTACTAACATCGGCCAAAAACCTCGATCGCTCAATCTTTTTACAGCAGCAGTAGCGGCGTTTTGATCCGTTGTATAAGCAACGAATAAAAAGGGACGCTGGCCGTAGGAAGCTAAGCCTACTTGCGTGCCTAATGCTTCCCTAACTTGGGCGGCTAATTCCGGTTGGTTGAAGTAATCTACTAACACTGCATAACCAGGCCCCAGGGGTTGGGGATTGAAGGCAAGATTACCGCTTGGAGGATTAGTGATTGGTTCAGAACCTGGTGCTGGCTGAGGATTGTAGACTGGCAAATTTTGGGGTAGTGCCGCTGCGGGCGATCGTACTACGTAAGCTTGCAATCCGACAACATCTTCGATGTATTTAACCCAATCGCTGGCGATTTGCGAGTCGCGAAATCCACCAACTCGCGTCACCGTGTCATTGATGTACCGACAAACTGTGTTGTTAGTATTTCCAGGGAAAGAGCGTTTTGCTTTTTCTTGCTGTTCGCGTGTTCTGGTGACAATTAACAGTAGATATTCGTCGGACTGCGGCGGTTGGCAGCTCGACTGAGCTTTAACAGAACTCGATAAAATAGTCAATACCAAAAGCGCGATCGAAGTAGCAGAAAATAGGGGGAGAGACAAAATAAATTTGTACAATTTACCCCTAATTATTGTTAGTTGTTTTGTCTGATATTTTGCTATTTTGTTCATGCTGTCTGTAGGGATGCAAGGGCATCGGGAATAGTTTCTGATGGTGCTTTAAATTCACCTGTCAGTACATATTCTAATCGCAGTTTCAACCAGGTAATGAATACAGGATCTGTAGAAATAATAGCGGCGGCTGGCTGAGGGCATTTTGCTTTAGCTTCTGCCATTGCCGGTGCTTCTAGGAAAGCGGGCTGTTTGACCAACCAGAAGTCTATTTGTTTTTCTTGTTCGTTGTAGTTGCGAGTTCTTTCTTTAAACACTTCATCTAGGGCTTCTTCTTCTAGCAAAAAGCGTTGGCTGGCTAAAACGTAGTAGTAGGTTTGCATTTTTGTCGGTTGTTAGGGGTTGACGGTTAGCGGTTAATGCCGCCTGTACCGGCGAGTTTTGCTGGTCGGGGGCGGGTTTGCCGAGTTGCGGTCGTTCGAGAGTTCTAGACTCTTGTGCCGTTTACTTTACCTTATTTGCTGTCATCTTGGGTAGATGCAGAGCAAGTCGCATCAGAAAAATCGTTGGTGGCGACAGTTGGGGGAGTTGTGAGAATTGCGAGAGTTGCTGGTTTTTTGGGGATTTGGGCGATTATTTTTCGGGCTGGTGATGTTCGGGAAAATTTAGGTGACAATAGGAAATTAGATGGAATTGCACCTTGAATAATTACCAATTATTGAGGCAATCTAGGGGCTGTTCAACCTGATTGGGAGTGGTTTGCATATGAAAAGTTGTTGGAGTTCGATCGCGACTGGTATTGCTTGGTGTCTGGCTTGGGGTGAGGGGCGCGAACCTCGTGATATCAGAGTGTTGCAGGAAATGCGACAGGCTGTGAATTCTGGGGAGGAAGTGCCGACAGAGGTGAGGGAAATTGTCGATCGGGTTCGGGAACTAGAAAAACTTGAGTTTCCTGAAACTCTCGAAGAACTAACGGAACTGACAAAAAAATATCCGGTACTCTGGGAATCTAAAATTGGTTTAGTTTACGGCGGTGCAACCAAAATCAAGCAGTATGTGTTTGAGGCGGCAAAACTACCGGATATTCGCGGCGCATCAGCTTTGCTAGACCGAATTAATTTAGTCGATCTCCCTGCTTTTTTTGGTTGCGAAAATGACCCAAGTTATCCTCAGTGCCAAAAAGCTAAAGACTACTGCCAACAAGTTAGATCCGAATGGTTAGATAAACCAGAAAATTTCCCGGAACTTTCCAAAGCGCTGATTTCCGAGTTAATTATCTACTCGACAGGCGGGAATATTTTAGCATTTTGTCCGGCAGCTTTTGCCGACGATTTGGCTGACGCTATTGAAAAACGCTACACGCACCAGACGTTAACGGCCAATTCCTGTGCAGTTGGAGCTAAATTTAAAGCGCTGGAAATTCAGTTTGGGCTATTGCCAGATGAAATTAACGCTCGGACATTCTGGAAATAAAAATATCTCGAAAATCCCGATAACCCATTGATCAAAGCTTACTTTGAACAACAGGATACATCTTCAGAAAAAGCTTTTGAGGAACGCAAGACATTTAATGAATTGGCGGGAAAGCTAGCAGCTTTATTCAATCAGCGACGGAATGGAAATAATTGGCCGGAGGGCTATCGCTCCAGCCGCCGCTATCCGCCGATGTTTGAAACCCATCCTTATTTGAGGAGAGATGAGAGCGATCGGCGATCGGCTGTTTTTCAAGCTAAAAGCGATTTTGATGATACAAATAAAGGACTTCCCGGCGAGCCTTGGCTTTCTGAGTCTTTAGCTCGCAAGCGATTAATTGGACAGATTGCAAAACGAGAATTCCCATCATCCCGTAAATTACCAACTTGGTGGGTGGATTCTCAGCTAGAGTGGGACTTTGCAACCCCGGAAAATTTAGATCCGGGATCAGTTGAAAGTTGGGTTAATAACTTTGACAGCTTTTTGGACGAAACCTATCAAAAACATAATGACTATTACGGAAAAATTCGCCCATCAGATGTTAAAGAAGCACGCTCGGTTAGAGAAATTGCGGACGCTAGCCTAGTCAAAGGTTTTGTTGCTTATATCTACGCTGATGGTAACAACATGGGAGGTTACATTCAGAAAGAAATTAAAAATCCCGAAGATTATCAGCGTTTCAGTCGCGATATTTTTGAAGCAACAGAGAAGTCTGTGTATGTTGCTCTGGCGAAACATCTCAAACCTCACAAGTACAAGCCTGATGCTGAGTCAGGTCGAAGGAGCAAAGAAGAAGTCTGGATTCATCCCTTTGAAATTTTGACGATCGGCGGCGATGATGTAATGTTGATTGTGCCAGCAGAGCGAGCATTGGCGATCGCCAAAACGATCGGAGAAGAGTTTGAAAAGCAGCTTCTTGACACCCCAGAAAAACAACGGCGCTACAGTTTCCAAAAAACTTACGCTCCTCAACTGATACACCGATATCGGGGCGATCGAATCCCATCAGGTTCGGGACAATGCAAGCTGAGTATGTCAACAGGTGTTTTGATTGCAGCAGAAAATACACCAATTTACTATGCCCAGAAACTTACCGAGCAGTTGCTTAAATCAGCTAAAAAACGGGCTAAGGAATTGAAAAAAGATGACTATCTAGGAGGGACGATCGACTTTTTAGTGATGAAATCAGTAACAATGATTTCTTCAAATATCGGTGAATTCCGCAGCCAGGGATTAACTAAAAATAGACGGGGACAGCCAACACTTAAGCTGTACGGTGCACCCTATACTCTGTATGAAATTGAGGGACTGCTGAAAACTGCTAAGGCTTTAAAGGATTCTGAATTTCCGCGATCGCAGATCTACCAAATTCGCAGTTTACTAGAACAAGGAAAACATACTGCCATTCTCAACTACCTTTATTTCCAAGTCCGACTCAAGACTAAAGAGCAGAAAAATCTGCTTAAAACCGAGTTCGATCGTGCTTGGTGTCAGCCTAAAGATCCAAAGAACAAAGGAAATTTAGCTCCCTGGATGACCTTAAAAGAGGATGGTACAGACGCCGAAAAAATGACTTATGAAACTATCTGGCGCGAACTGGTCGATCTCTATCCTTTTATTGAAGATACAAAAGATAAATCTGGATCTAAACAGCAAGAACAAACAGAGGTTAATTCATGATTGATTTGAATCATTTACCTCCTAATGGGGTAGAAACAATTTCCTTGACAGCGGTAATTGACACAGCTTTGTGCGTAGGTGCGGGCGGCTCTTCTGGTTCCCTGGCAGATAAACCAATTGTCCGCAATGCCAAAGGACAATTGTTGATTCCAGCTTCTCAACTAAAAGGAAGATTGCGACACGAATGCGAAAAACTAGCAAGAGGATTGGGCTGGCAGATTTTTGAGTCTCCCGGTGCGGAAAAACTTTGTCCTAGTGAAAACCAGGTTGAATCTCAATTTAGAGAAATTTATCAGATTCATGGATACAGAGGTTATCATTGTCTAATATCTCAAATATTTGGCAATCCTATTTTGCCTTCTCGAATTATTGTGGACGATTTGATTTGTGCTACCGAACCAGAAGATTTACCAGAAGTTCTGCGTCCGGGTGTGACAATTAACCGCCGTCGCGGTACAGCGGAGGAGAAAAAACTCTACTTTTTAGAGACTTCTCCTGCTAATACTAAACTAGAGTTTCAGGGTGCAATTTCCCTACTGAAACCAGACTGTCCTGAATACGCTAAACTTTTGATTTTATCTGGGCTGCATCACATTCATGCTTTAGGTGGGAGCAAGTCTGCCGGACTTGGTTGGTTAACTTGGAAACAACTACCCGAAATAGAAGAAAAAGAGGCTAATTGGTCAAGCTTGCTACCAAGAAAAATGCCATGAAACGAATTGAATTAAAAATTACAGCTTTATCGCCACTGGCAATTAGCCGACAGAAACCGGGCGGTTCGGTTAGCGAGGTTGAAACCTACATTCCCGGTTCGGTAATTCGGGGTGCGATCGCGGGTCAAATGCTGGAACAGTACGGTCAAAAAAATGCTAATTTGGCAGCACATGGCAATCACTTTCAATCGCTATTTTTAAGCGAAAATTCGGCAATTTTTCAAAATGCTTATCCGGCGATCGCCAAGATATACAAAGATAAAAAAAATGAGGATGAGGAGGATGAGTTTGAACTTGTTACAGATGAAGTTAGAGTTTTACCGGCTACAGCAGTCAGTTCCAAAGCAGACTCCGGTTTTAAACCCAAGAGTAATGGTGTATTCGACACTCTGATCGATCGCTTTTGTGCAGAAGCATATAACTATCCATTCGACCCCAGCGACCCCAAATCTTTAGAAGATAAAACCGATGCGAGAGTAGAACCCTATGGAGGTTTTTATAGCAAAACTGATGACAGCACAGTAAAATATAAATATCGCAGCCATTCCGTTAGCACCCGCTTCTTAACAAGAGTTGGTATCAATCGACGCCGCGCTACATCTGAAGATGATATTCTCTACAGTATTGAAGTTTTGAACGAATTATTTGAAAAAAATCCGAAATCAAAGTTGTTAAAAATTTGGGATAATTTTGTCTATCGCAGCTTGATTTTAGTTGAAAATGAGGAAATAGCAAAACTTTTGCAAAGGTTTATCGATAATAACAGTGATCGCTTTCGTCTCGGCGGTTCTGCATCAAGAGGCTTAGGAAAGGTTAAAATTGAAGCAAAAGATGGTAAAATACCAGAAAGCATCGAATCTCGGATTAATAGATTTAACGCTCGGCTTAAAAACCGCTGGCAACTTTGGTCAGTTTTTGGCGAGCCCAGAGAAAACTTGTTAGAAGGTCGTACTTACTTTACCCTCGACTTGCAATCGGATGCTATCCTAACTGAAAAATGGAGGCGAACTACTGTAATTTCTCCAGATATGTTATGTCAGTTGGCTGGTTTAGAGGAGGAATTTTCAAACCTCGACAGCGAAGAGAAAGATAATTTTCTCAAGCTTCATGTTGCCTACAGCAGTTATGATTATCGATCTGGATGGAATTCTGCGTGGGAATTGATGAAAGATATGGAGTTAATTACCAATAAAGGCAGCGTGTATTTATTCAGCACGAGTAAACCCGATATTTGGTTTGATAAACTAGGACAGTTAGAAGAAAAAGGTGCGGGCGATCGTACTTGCGAAGGCTTCGGTCAAGTTCAAGTTTGCAACCAGTTTCACCTTGTATTTCGGGAGGAAGCAGTATGAGTATAAGTACAGAACAAAGGATAGAGTTACAAGTACAAAAAGCTATTCGCCAGACAGAAGACGATCTAGTCATTTGGATTCAAGATGCTTTAGACACTTGCGAATATGGTAAGTCTGGAAAGGAAGAACTAGAGGAATCACAGTTCCGCAACTTAGTCCGCGTTGCTGACACAACAGATAGTGCAGAAGTTATTAAAAACTTTCTCCGATATCAAGTAGGAAGAGATAAAAAATGGGGAAGGGGGGAAAAATCTTTAGCGACAAGGGTAATTCAAGATATTGATGGTAACATCAAAAAAAATGCTGGGATAATTGCCGAATGTTCCCAAACAGACTTCAAACCTATTTGGCTAGAACTAATTCGCCGTTATTTGGGTTATGGCTCTCGACATCTCAAGTATTTAAAAGATGGAAAAAACTAATCAAGAATAAACTGAAAGTACAGATATCTTAATGTTGGGAGTAAAAAATGAGAAATCGACTAATTTCTACTGTAGGTACGAGCCTTCTCAATAACATAAAAAAATCTAAAGAAGAAGCTATCCAACAGGCTTTTGGAGAAAAAAATTGGCATCAAATAGCACTTCTATAGCGAGCGCAAATGATTTGTAAATCATCGAGCGTGTATAATGAGAGATGTAAATCTAAGTAGAAGTTGAGATGT
>NZ_JAUBTQ010000021.1:0-121748 GCF_036702515.1 Microcoleus sp. BROC3 | reverse complement strand
ATATTTGTGAATAATTTTCATTAATTAGTCAAGATAATTTGCTTTTGGCATAATTTGCCTTGCTTCAAAATATGAGCAACCGCGATAAATAGCAACATAAATATATGAGAAAAAGTCAATTATTTCAACTTACTTGATTTAGGTAAATTTGACCAGCTTCTGTAACGCTAAAAGCGCATAATTTCCACCCAAAAGCATCGGGCTTCTAAGTTTTCACAACTGATTAAAAAATCCGATCGAATATCTGCGGAATGTGGGATATTAGGAAATATCTGTAAATTCAAATTTCTTATATCTCGCCAAAATCGCAAAATAATGATACTAAAATTAGAAAAGGTAGGCACAGATATTTTTCCTACAGTGAATGTATGAAAATCCTTAGTCGTCAAAGCCAGAACTGCGGAATGTGGGTTGTAATACCGGAGGATAGCTTTTGATAATCTCAGTCACCTTTCTAGTCCTTATTAATAAAATTTGACACAAAAAAAGCCACAATAACCTCCTTAATCCCGCAACAAGGTTCATGACTAAAAAAGCAATACCGATCGCTGTTTGAGATGTATTATCGAGTTTGGCCATCACTCGCTCGAGATTAAACCTTCTTTTTGCTTGACCAAATTTCCATTCTATAGCCAGACGCGCTTTTTCATCTTCTTGAGCTTGCTTTTTTGTTGCTTTACTCACATGAGCTGACCGTCTTCCCAAGGGCGGACCGCTCATCCTAATTCCTCTTTCTTTACACCAGGCTCTATTCGATCGAGTACGGTAAATCTGGTCAACATCAACCGATTCTGGGTAATGCCCTGTAAATTCTTTAAAAGCTTCTACTTGGGCTATTAAGTCTCCTGATTCATTGAAGTTATCCCAACTAATTCGCTCTAAAAATACATACCCATCACAACTGCTCGCTGAGAGAAAAGCTCCAAATTCAGTCGCTTTTCCTGCTTTCCCTCTGACTATCGGACGGATATGGGGTTGGGTTAAACTTACAATTCTATCGTCAATTCTATTTCTTTTGTGTTGGTACATCCAGGTTGGTTGGCGGTAAACTTCATGACAAACGAGTAGCAGCTTATATTGTTGCTTGCTCAAGTTCTGCAAAGTAGCTCCTAACTCAATTAATTTCTCAATATGAGCTAGGTTTCTTTTGAGATATTGCAGTTGTTTTTTAATTGCTGTTCTTTTTTTGTGCTCTGCGTCGGTCGACGCTGCTTAGCAATGGCAAGGTAATCTTTACGAGCTTTTTTGCGCTAGGTTCTGGGTTTTTTATGGCAAATATCTTTGATTGACTCGTAGAGGATATCTACGATTTTTTCTGTTTGCATTCTCGCTCGAGCGAGGATACCGATATCTGTCGGGTAGGTAATGTCCGCGCTGGCGCAGGTCGCATCTAATAGTAATTTTCCCCGCTCGGGCCTCTCGCCTGGTTCTTCTGGTTCTTTTTTGTTTGATTCAGATTTAGTGGGAGCATCCCGCTTTTTAACTAAGCAGAAATACCGAGCTTGATGTCGTTATTTAAATATGCACATCTCAGTCTTAAAATTTGAGGCACATTTTTTTCGTTCCACTGTGCACCTACAATCTTAATTCTTGCTCCAATCTGTTTAATTAAAGACTCTACAGCTCCCGAACCAATGTCAATACCCTGAATAAAGATAATTTTGGTAATCTGGGATTCTTGACTGATGTTTTCGCAGATATTTCTGGAACTTTTCACTCCCTTTACTAGAAACTCCTGCAAATTCAGCTATAGCTTCTACTGTTGACCCTTGCCACAGTTTGTTTTGCGCTCTCCTCAGTCGTTTGAGCGAACCTCCTACTCTATGTAGATTTTCTATTCCCCTGATACCAATCTAGTACCTCTCTTCTTTGCTCAATAGTCCCTATTTGATTAAACAGATTCTACACTCCATCATGACCATCTCCCAAACAAGTTATTGCTTGACTTGGAAGTTGGCTATTTACCCACGCCACTAAATCTGCATTATTTTGAAAGAAGGCTGCTCCTACAAAGGCGATGTACCTTAACTGCCTTATAATTCCGACCGACTCTTTCTTCTCCTTCATGAGTTCTTAGTCTGACGTTTCCTCCGTCTATACTCAATGCTTCTACTTTCTCGGTAGTTTCAGGCGGCAGCAATTTGTAACGCTTTAATAGCGGATGTTGTGTACTATGGGGTAAATAAATTCCTGTCAACATTTTGAGGTCTCTCGGCATTGGCTCATGACTCATTTCCCACTAATAATAAACAACATTTCTCCAGATTAGGACTCAGGCGACTTCCCTTCTTCACTCCCAACCTTTGAGCTTGCTTACTCGATAGAGTTATTTCTCCTACACAACTTTTTATGGTTCTGTTTCTCCCCGAACCTTTTCCACCCGCCGAGTTAAAAAAAAAACGCTAATTTCTGGTGCTACTGTTTCAATTAAATGTTCCCTAACACTCAGTTCTACGGATTCAAAGTCTTGTAGTTTTTCTACTGGGGTGTTTTTATAAAAGATAGCGGCTATTTCTTGGAGATTTATTTTGATTTTCTGCTGTTCTTCTGGGGTCATATCTACTCGGTTTATCGTATTGTCTCTGATTTCTATTCTCTCATCAATTTGCTGGTAATTTCCCTCAGCATTTATACTTATTGCAAAACTGGGATGCTCCCCCCCGATTTGGTATCAGTTTGGCCAATAGCGTGAGAGTAACGGCTAAACAGTCAGGGTGCGATCGCGCTTCACCGATCGAGATCGCCCGCGTGTTATTGTTACCTAAATGTCATTAGACTTCTTGCAAAAGTCCTTTCGATCAAATTTTCGGACGGGCAAGATGCCCATCCCACAAGAGAAAAAACTTTTTGTGGGACGGGCATCTTGCCCGTCCCAGCTATTTTTGCAAGAGGTCTATTAATCATTATTCCGATTGAGTTATGTCTTTGCCCCATCTGGGCGTCTAACTTTCGGGAATATCTGTTCGTAGCGGCAACCTCACGCTAAACGTTGCCCCTTCTCCCTCGCCTGAACTTTCTGCACTAACCGTACCGCCGTGGAGCTCTACTAAATGACGGACTATCGAGAGTCCTAGCCCTAATCCACCCTCTCTGCGAGAGTGCCTACTATCTGCCTGACGGAAACGATCGAACACATAGGGGAGAAAATCAGGGTGAATGCCATTACCAGTATCGCTAATTTGGATTTGAGCCATGCCATTGATGTAGTCTAATGCGATTTCAATTCTGCCTCCGGCTGGGGTGAATTTAATCGCGTTTGAAAGTAGATTCCACAGCACCTGTTGCAAGCGGGTTGGATCGCCCAACACCTTTGGTTTTAAAGGACTTAGCCGGGATTCAAGTTGAATATTTTTGGCTTCTGCTGCCAAACGAACCACCGCCATCGCATTTTCAAGCAGAGGATTCAGCTCAATTTCAGAAGGGTTGAGCCGAAACTGGCCTGTGCTAATCCGCGAAACGTCTAGTATGTCATCGATGAGCTGGTTTTGTGCTTTGGCGGCGCGCTCGATCGTTTTTAGCGCTTCCTCGGTTTTAGCCTGGTCAAATTTTTTCAGGCGCAGCAACTGTGCCCAGCCAATCATCGCATTGAGCGGCGTCCGCAGTTCGTGAGAGAGGACGGACAAAAACTCATCTTTGACGCGGTTGGCTGACTCGGCAGCCACACGACCCGCTTGTTCTTGCATCCGAAGGCTGCGTTCTGTCTCCAACTGTTTTTGCTCGGTGATATCATCGATCGCCAGCAGAATCATCTGTGTATCGCCGATGGGAGGCATTTTGCGGGCATTGAGCCGCATTATTTTATGCCCGATCGGCTCAAAGTCATGCTCGACCTCCAAATCTTGAAACTCGGTCTTTCCTGCCAGAATTTCTTCGAGGAGCGATCGCAACTTGGGAATATTCCACTGTCTGTTACAGATATCGAAGATCGAGTGGTGCTCGGTGTGGATGGGCATCATCTGAAATGTTTCGTAGAAAGAACGGTTGGCGGTGATCGCCCGCAGGTTTAGATCTAGCACTAGCAACGGTTCCCGCACGGTTTCCACGATCGTTTCGGCGTAATTTTTCGCTTCCGTCAACTGCTGGGCGCTGACTTTGAGATCGTTGATATCGACCAACATCACCACAGCCCCATCAATCTTGTGGTCGATCGTCCGATAAGGTCGAATATGCAGATCGTACCAACGACCCTCTCGATCTTGAACCTCCTGAACTTTCACATTGAGTGTGCGGATCACCTCTAAAATCATTGGCTCTAACTCCGGCAGTATCAACTTGTGAGTGATGTCGCTCAAACAGCGCCCGACATCGCTAGAAATCAAGTTGAAGATGCTTTCGATTGCGGGAGTAAACTGGCGGATTCGCAGGTCGCCTCCCAGCATCAGAATCGGAATATTGATGGTGCCCAGCAGATTCTGTAAATCGTTGCTCACCTGAGTCGATTCAAGATTGCGCCGCTGCAATTCGTCATTAATCGTGTTCAGTTCTTCATTGGTTGCCTGAATCTCTTCTTTTGCGGTTTCGAGTTCCTCATTTGTACTTTGCAACTCTTCGTTGTTCGACAAAATCTCCTCGTTGGCGGCTCTCAAATCTTGGTTGGCGGCTTGATGTTCTTGGACGATCGATTGCAGGTGGTCTTTTGTCGTTTTGAGTTCTTGTTGCAGCCTCGCAATTTCCAAACTTTCACCCTGTAAAGGATCGGAGTTGAGTGTAACATCGTTTGCAGCAGCAGGCATTGCAGGGATCGGCGGCTCGTCTTGAAACAAAACTAAAAAATAGTTTTTTGCCGCAGCGCCTGTTGGGAATGGAATCACATTAATTTTGACCTGGCGGATGCGATCGCTTTCTCTAATTTGCACGCCTTCGCGCGCGACCGGCAACTGGTGCTGCGAGGCCTGTTCAATTGCAGTGCGGAGTTCGACGCGCAATCCTTCTTTTGCCATTCTCAGCAAATTAAAGCTAGCCCTACCGGGAGACGGTTCTAGGTAGGCATTCGTCTGTCCTCGAAATTGCAGAATCTCCTTGGCTGTGTTAATCACGACGCCGACAGGCGCATAGTGATTCAAAACAATGCGATCGGCCTGTTTCTCGATTTCGATTTCGTTGAAGCTTTCCGTCAGCAGCGGTGGAAAGTTGATGGCTGTCACAGCATAGTTGCTAGCAGTTAAATCCATGCTTAGCCAATGCGACAGCAGTTTTTTAGTATAAATTTTGTTCTTTTTGTCTAACAGCGCAAACAATTCTGAAAAGTCACCAACCGTTTCCGAAGTGCCTAACAGCAAAAAGCCTGCGGGCCGAAGCCCGTAGTGGAAAATTGGCAGCAGCTTTTTCTGCAGCGGGGGGCCCAGATAGATCAGCACGTTCCGACAGGTGATCAAATCCATCCGGGAAAACGGCGGATCGCCGATCAGGTTTTGTTTAGCAAAGACGCAGAGTTCGCGCACCGGCTGAGCGATTTGGTATCCGCCTTCGACTTGGACAAAGAACCGATGCAGGCGTTGGGGTGAAATATCGGCGACTTGGGCCGGCGTATAAAAGGCACGGCGGGCCTGGGCGATCGCACTTTCGCTGATGTCTGTCGCATAAATCTGAATCGGCAGATTAGTACCTCGATCTGCTAAAAACTCTAGCAAGCAGATGGCGATCGAGTAAGCTTCTTCGCCCGTCGAACAGCCTGCAACCCAAATTCGGATCGGTGTTTGCGGTGATTTATCTTTGACGATTTCAGGAAAAACCTTGCTGCTTAAGGCATTAAAGCTTTCGGGGTCCCGGAAAAAGCTGGTGACATGAATTAAGACATCGTGGTACAGCGCCGTTACTTCTGTCGGGGTGTTTTTGAGATATTCGGCATAATCCTCGATCCGTTCCAGCTTGTACAGCAACATCCGCCGGTGCATCCGCCGCTTCAAGGTGGTTTGTTTGTAGTGAGTAAAGTCAACTCCTGTAGCGGCGCGCAGCAAACTGTAGATGGTGGCGATCGCATCTTGATTTTGGATCGCATCTTCGCTGGCGGTCGATTCTGTCGCAGGTCGATCGGCAATATAGGGATGACGGCCGATATCTGCTATTTTCTGGGCAATTTTTTCCGGTGTCAAGATAAAGTCTACCTGACCCGTAGCCACCGCAGTGTTCGGCATACTGCTGACTTGTGCCGATCCTTGAGATTGGGCAAAAGTAATACCGCCTGCGGCCTTAATCGCTTTTAACCCTTGGGCACCATCGCCGTCGCCCCCGGACAAAACGACGCCTATGGCTTTGTTCCGCCGTTCTGAAGCTAGGGAAACCAGAAAAGTATCGACGGACATAAACATCCCGCGTCCTCTGCCGCGAGGCGTTAGCTTCAGCACCCCTCCCTCTATGGTCATGCTGACATTCGGGGGGATGACGTAGACCTGATTCGGTGCTACTGGCATCCCAGATACCACCTCATGCACCGGCATCTGGGTCGAGCGAGCCAGAATCTCACTCAACAGACTTTCCTGAGTCGGCAACATATGCTGAATTATTACAAACGCCATGCCCGTATCGATCGGCAAATGGCTCAGTAACTCTATAAAGGCTTCCAATCCACCGGCCGAGGCTCCTATTCCGACGACTGGAAATAACTCGTTTTGATTGTTCTGTTGCTTTCCTTCAACATCAATCTCAGCTTGAGGTCGAGATTTTTCAGCATCCTTTTTAGGAGTCATTTTTTATACCAGAGATCTTGCTGGCTGCGTATTATCGTATATTTATTATTGCCATTTATATTACCATCAAATGAAAGATAAGTCATCTACTTGCCGAGATATCTAGGCGAATGCTGCGCCTGCGCTCGAGCAATTTTAAAATTTTTATTGTGGAGTTCGCCCTTTCTGCAGGGGGGATAAGAATCAGACTTGAAATCCCTCAAAAATTCTACTAACTGTACTGTTTAAATTTGATAGAGAGAGTGAATTTTCGGGAGCATCTCACTTTTGCAGCCAAGCTAGAACTCTCAGTTTTGAGGCCCGAGGCTGCGGGGCAGGAGGCAGGAGGAAAGAGGAAGAAGGAAGGAGCCAGGAGAAGTGTTTTTACAAATATGAGATGCTCCCGAATTTTTGATATTCTGCGATCGTAGCAATTGTATTAATATTTGCGATCGAGTGGAGTTCCTTTAAATTCCCTAACTTTTCAAGGAACTTCAAACCGGAATTTTGTCCCCAGCAAGCTGGGCTGTTTCATTCTTTGTAGGGGCAATCCCCCCGTCGTTTTCCCGAGCCGTGAAATGCCTGTAGGGGCCATCCCCCCGCAGTTTCCCTCGTTGGTGGGGAGGGGTAGGCACTCTTGGCACATTAGTGTTAACAATCGCCTAAAACCCCTCAGAAATCTCGCTTGTAGCTGAGTCTCGATCTCCCTCGCCTCTCCCTGAATAAGACCCACTTTGAATGCTCTTATCCCCCCTGATTAAGGTGAGGGCAGGGCTGATTCATTCTCCTGAAACGCGCTCTTAGACTTAAGTCCCTGGCTGATAGTTGAAGTCGTCTGAAGACGACTGAAAAAGTCAAAGTAATGTGGTAAGCTGTCGCGCATTTAAATTGTATATTCAGGGCGGGCGGGACGCCCACCCCACAAGACTTTTATTTTTTTTGACATACAATTTAAATGCCGAACAGCTTAATTGATAGTCCTGATAGCGAGGACTTGAGTTTTGAGACAGAGACTTAAGTCTAAGAGCGGTTTTCCTAATAGTGAAACAGCCCCGCCCTTAGGTCGGGGGACTAGGGAGGAGCTCCGGGGTAAGAAAACAGTACAATTAAGCAGACAAATTAAAAAAAAACCAAACACCCTACAAAATCGCAATTAATTTCGTTTTTAGGAAGGTTGTTGCGATTCCCTGCGGGATAGCTTCGCTTCACGCAAATTCGCTAGCGCCCCGTCGATGTAAACTATCTCTGGATGATTTTCCAACTGCTTCATTACTGCTTGCTTGGGCATTTTTACCTTTTTCGCCATTTCCAGGGTATCGTCGATCAGCCGTTGCCGATATTTCTCCAACTCAGCAATTACTTCCTGAACTTCCTCTGGTGTTGAAGTTTGAGCCTCTAAATTTGCAGACATAATCTAATAAGTGAATTTTTTTTAATTTTCCCAAAATCCGGCCATAATTGCTAAAATTGTAAAGAAAAGTAACAAAAATATATTTTAATTTGGCTCATGGAAATTAGCGAAATCCAAACAGCGCTGCAAAGTTCGGATTCTCAAGACAGGCTGCGGGGGGTAACGGCTCTGAGAAAGTGCGATTCTGCGGTGGCGCTACCGATGTTGCTGAGCAAAGTGGACGATCCGGAGTTTATGGTGCGATCGTTCGTGGCGATGGGATTGCGGCAGAGTCAAACTGCGGACTCTTTTGCGGCGCTGTTAAAAATGATGCAGTTCGATCGCGATCCGAACGTGCGAGCAGAAGCCGCGAACTCTTTGTCAGTGTTCGGAACCGAGGCGATTGCTCATTTAGTGGAAGCTTTTCGTCGCGATGACAATTGGCTCGTGCGCCGCAGTATCATGGCTCCGCTGTACGAAATGCAGTGTCCTGAGGCAGTATTTGAAATTTGTACGATCGGTCTAGTCGGCGAAGATTTGCCCGTTCAGGAAGTGGCAATTGACGGATTGGGTCTCCTGGCCAATACGGAGAAGCAAGAAGAGGCTTTGCAGCAATTATTACCTCTGGTCAGCGCCGATTACTGGGGAATTCGGCTGCGGGTGGCGCGCGCGCTCTTGAAATTTGACAACCCTCAAGCTCGCGCTGCTGTAAGCTATTTGGCAAAAGATCGAGATCATCGAGTTGCAGGTGCGACTTTGGAAGCTTCGCTTTAAAACGAGGGGAAGGGGCCAGGGCTGTTTCATTCTCTTTTAGGGGCGGCCCCAATCCCTGAAGCGGTTAATAAATCGTGGAGGGGTCGGGATTCTGAGCACGAGAAGAGCCAAAACCTTGGTTTTTCTGAGAATGCAACACCCCTGGGGAAGAGACTGGTTTTTAACTCCAGAAGCTTGTAGCCCTTACACCCGCCCTAGATTAGCGCGATCGCGCCAGCCCCATCCCCTATCTCCTAATTATTACGGATTGTTACTTTGTTTCTAATAAACGAGACTGGGGCGATCGGCATCCTTTACGATCTCAAGAGTTTTGCCATCTGAGTTAATTCGCCATGTACCAGCCTTTTCGGGAATACCTAGAGCAAGAGCTGTTTCAAAGGTTTGATTTGCAAAGTCGCCCCATTCCCTCCGGGTTGGAAGTCAATGTCAGCGAGCGCGGCAAAACCCCAGCTACTATCCGCAGTTGGTGTTACGAATGCCCGCAATTGCGAAAAATCCGCTACACTTACATCGATGCTGGAGAATCTGCTCAAGTTTTTAATTGCGTGATTTATCCGAGTCACAATTACGATTTGCCGCTGTTGGGAATTGACCTCTTGTCTTTCGGCAAGAAGAAAATTTTGGTAGTTCTCGACTTTCAGCCGCTATTTAGAGATGAAGCTTATATAGCAAAATACGTTCAACCTCTACAATTGCTCCGCGACAAGTACGACGATTTGGCCCAAAATTTAGAAATGAAATTTTATGACGCCAATCAGTATTTTTCTAAATACTTGCTGTTCGCCAAAACTGATGCGGAAACTGTAGAAAATCGGGTATATCCAGCTTTTAAAGACTATTTGGATTTGTACTGGAAAATGCTCTCGTCAGCACAACCGCTGACTGACCCAGAGGATATCCAGCGCATCGTAAAAGCTCAAAAAGATTACGACCAGTACAGTGCAGATAGAGACCCGGCTTCGGGCTTGTTCAGCAGTTATTTCGGTCACGAATGGGCTGAGAAATTTCTTTACGAATTTTTGTTTGAAGATGCTGTGCCTTTAGCTGTTACCGCGAACTCGCGATGAATGCTAAATTTACAGGGATTTTTCAAAACAGCAAGTTCGCAGTAAGGACTTGAGTCAATAAAGTTAAGGCGAGGAAAGACTAAAGTCCTGACTGCAAACCTAGGAACAAAGGACTAAAGTCCTGACTGCGCACCTCGGAAGAAGGACTTGAGTCCTGACTAAAAACTTAGGGATTGAAAAAGTCTCATCTAAAATCTAAAATCGACATGACTCTTTATCAGCCTTTTTTAGATGCGGCGATCGCTCTGATGAAAAATCGGTTAGACTTACAGGATTACCCGATTCCAGAAGGGTTTGAACTTAAGCAAGCTACAGTCGGCAAAGGGAAAAACCAAGATGAAATCGTAACGACAAGTTACGCTTTTTCATCCCCAAAACTGCGGCAAATTCGGGCGGCTCACGTCCAAGGCGGCAGCAGCTTGCAAGTTCTGAATTTTGTGATTTTTCCGCATCTTAACTTTGATTTGCCGTTTTTTGGCGCGGATTTGGTAACGCTGCCTGGCGGTCATTTAATTGCTTTGGATATGCAGCCTCTGTTTGGCGGTGACGCTGACTACCAGGCTAAGTATACAGGGCCGATCGAACCAATTTTTCAAGCTCATCAACCGCACCTTCCTTGGGGTGGGGACTTTCCCGAGGAAGCAAAGCAGTTTTTCTCGCCGGCGTTTCTGTGGACTCGCCCTAAGGAAACGGAAGTTGTGGAAACTCGCGTTTTTGCAGCTTTTAAAGACTATCTGGCCGCTTATTTGGATTTGGTCGATCGCGCCGAACCGGTGACAGATAGCGCAAAGTTAGATAGTATCTTACAAGCTCAAATGCGCTATCTGCGGTATCGTGCCGAAAAAGACCCAGCCCGGGGAATGTTTAAGCGGTTCTACGGCGAGGAATGGACGGAAGAATACATTCACGGCTTTTTGTTCGATTTGGAACGGAAGCTGCCACAATTGGTAAGTAACAAGAATTAATTTTAACAGAAGCTTCAGCCACTATACTAATAAGTGTAGGTTGGCATGAGGAAAATGCCAATGGTCAAAAAAAATCGCAATGTAGTTAGTTCCAATTCAGAAAGCAAAGTCAAAGTCGGACTTTCGCTGACTCCTTCTAGTGCCGATCGATTGAACACGATCGCTCGAAAGCTCGGAATATCAAGATCGGAACTCCTAGAACGCTTGGCACAAGGCGCTCTGGATATTTCTAAGGACAAGACGGAAGTTAGTGTCACTTGGAAAAAAGGTGAAGCAACGGAGGTAGAGGCATCCCCATTTGAAGGGGAAACAGCCGAAGAAAGCGAAATTGTTGACGCTATAACGGCAGAAACTCTATCGGAAAAGGTGAGCATACAGCGCAATTCGCTGCAAGCAAGTTACGAAGCTTTACAGCAGCAGTTGAGCGAACGGGAAAGCGCGATCGCATCTTTGGAACAGCAATTAGCTAGCGAAAAGCAAAATCTCGAAAGCCAATTAGCCGAAACTGTAGCCAAGTCGAGTTACGAAGCTTTACAGCAGCAGTTGAGCGAACGGGAAAGTTCGATCGCCTCTTTGGAACAGCAATTAGCTGCCGAAAAGCAAAATCTCGAAAGCCAGCAGGAAACTGTAGCCAAGTCGAGTTACGAAGCTTTACAGCAGCAGTTGAGCGAACGGGAAAGTTCGCTCGCCTCTTTGCACCAGCAATTAGCCGAAACAGAACGCCGGGAACACGAGTTTCAGCAGCAGCTAGCAGAAAAGTCGAGTGCTCTGGAATCATTGCAGCAGCAGTTAGCTACCGAAAAGCAAAATCTCGAACATCAATTGCCAACCGAGTTGCAGGAAACCGTATCGAACTCAAGTTACGAATCTTTGCAGCACCAGTTAGCAGAAAGAGAAAGTTCAATCGCCTCTTTGCAGCACCAGTTAGCAGAAAAGTCAAGTGCGATCGGCGAGTTCCAAGTTCAACTGACCAAGTTGCAATCTCTGGAAAATCAATTGAGCCAGAGTGTGGCGAAACAGCGAAGTTACGAGACTTTGCAGCAACAGTCTCAAGAACAGCTAAGAACCATCAAAGCTTTACGAGAACAGCTAGGTCAAATGCAGGCTGTGGCTGGGATTGGAGAAGCTTATCTCAACAAGTGGCGTCGTCCCTGATTCTCCAATCGGCTACGGCAAAAACTCGGGTTGCTTCGGGCGCTCCGGCCGCACCTTACCGCTGAAATGTCCTGTCAACTCGGACGAGTGCTCTTGTAGCGATAGATTTAAAACTGTCGCCACAAGAGCTTTTTATTGCAAAATATGATAACAATATTAAGAAATATTACAATAAATAAGTTATGACAGGCGATCGCACCCCTCAAAGCAAATCCAGTCCCGCAGACACTAAGGGCAGCGTCACGGTAATTGGAGGCGGCATCGGCGGGCTGACAGCAGCAGCCCTGCTAGCCCGCAGAGGATACAAAGTGCTAGTCTTAGACCAGGCGATCGTCCCCGGAGGATGCGCTTCCACCTTCAAACGCAAAGGCTTTACCTTCGATGTCGGTGCCACGCAGGTTGCAGGATTGGAACCCGGAGGCATTCACCACCGAATTTTTTCCGAATTAGACATAGAACTTCCCGCCGCGACACCCTGCGACCCCGCTTGTGCGGTGTTTTTGCCGGGAGAAACCGCCCCGATTAGCGTGTGGCGAGATCCGCAAAAGTGGCAACAAGAAAGGCAGCGACAGTTTCCCGGAAGCGAACGTTTTTGGCAATTATTGTCTGCATTGTTCAAAGCTAGCTGGAACTTTCAAGGCCGCGATCCAGTTTTACCGCCCAGAAACTTCTGGGATTTCTGGCAATTAATTCAAGCTGTTCGCCCCGATACTTTAATTACTTTGCCTTTCACTTTTATGACAGTGGGAGATGCTTTGCGCCTTTGTGGGTTGGGCGACAATTTGCGCTTGAAAACTTTTCTGGATTTGCAGTTAAAATTATATTCTCAAGTCGATACTGAAGAAACGGCGCTACTTTACGCGGCGACGGCTTTAGGAGTTTCGCAAGAGCCACAGGGATTGTATCATCTAGAAGGAAGTATGCAGGTGTTGAGCGATCGACTCGTAGGGGCGATCGAACTCTACGGCGGCAAAGTCTTATTGCGACACACAGTTGAAAGCATTATCACAGCAAACGGCAAAGCCAACGGTACAGTAATTCGCAATCAAAAAACCGGCGAAGTTTGGACAGAAACCGCCGATCGCATTGTTGCCAACGTGACCGCGCAAAATTTAGTAAACTTGTTGTCAAGCGAGCCGATTATCGGAAATTTAACAGATAATTTAACAGAGAATTTATCCGTTAAATCAGATACTTCAGAGACAAAAAACCTACTCCCAAATCAAATGGCAGGCTACAAATATCGAGTCGATAAATTGCCGCCCGCATCCGGCGCATTTGTCATATATTTGGGAGTACATGAAAGCGCAATTCCGGCAAATTGTCCGCCGCACCTTCAGTTTCTCTACGATTACGACGGCGAGATTGGGGAGAATAATTCATTATTTGTTTCTGTCAGCCATCCGGGAGATGGCCGAGCACCGAAGGGAATGGCGACAATTATCGCTTCGTCATTTACTGATACTCGAATGTGGTGGAATTCGGTTGATTATGAAGGATTGAAGCAAAAATACAGCGCAGGGGCGATCGCCCGTTTGAGCCAATATTTCAATTTGACGCCAGAGTCGATCGTACATCAAGAATCAGCTACACCGCTCACCTTTGCACGCTATACAGCCCGAGATCGAGGCGCTGTGGGCGGCATCGGCCAGCGAATACCAACCTTCGGCCCCTTCGGATTTGCCAACCGCACACCAATTAAAAATTTGTGGTTAGTAGGCGACTCCACCCATCCGGGAGAAGGAACTGCCGGTGTTTCCTATTCTGCTTTAACAGTAGTGCGGCAAATGGAGGCAGAGTTTGGATAATTGGCTAAATCAGCGAATAAAATATTTTTTAACGTCTTGTGAGATGTAGACGTAAACCCGCCCCGGCTGAGATACAGCAGATTCCATCTCAATGTCATACACTCTTATTTTGTCACCCCTCGTAAGAGGGTGCGATGTTCTGTTGCCTTCCCGACAAAGAACTTTTCAAATAGATATAACGGGGCGCTGACAAAGCCTTGGCTTTTTAAAATTAGGGCTTTGACTGCTTGTCCCGGGGTGATGATTTCCTGAGGGTGAGTACCCAGTAGTTTGTCGGTGTGTTCGACTAATCCCATTTCATCGCAGGTGCCTGCAATTAGACAGCAGCGGTCAATATGCTGTACTCTAATAGACATCTGGCAAAAAGCCAGTCTTAAACAGGCAAGATGCCTGTTCCACAATAATTATTGGAGATATCTAATATTAGACGCTTCAATATTTCTCATCTTTATAAAAAGACTGGATTTTGCGATCGTACCTGCGGAATGTGGGTTATATCCGTTACAAAATCCGTTGCCGAACTTCCTCGATCACAAAGTTGCCAGAGGAATAGAACACTGAGTCCGGTTAAAATTGGACTCTTCGGACTCAGAAGGCACAGCCAGAACCTCTAATTTGCCGTTCATCAAACTTAAAAGAGTCTGATTCATCAATAGCCTCATTCCAGAAGACACCTTAGAATTATCGCTGCTCTTAGTAGCATCACACTCCAAATCGTGCTTAAGCAAATCCCAAGACTCACTCCAAGCACTGACTGAACGCTGATCGTCAACCCAAATGTGAACGTATCCAGATTCCGGCGAAGAATGCGCCGAAACAGAAATACTCCCCTCCTCCATCTGAGCAACAGCCGTATCTACCAAATTGACTAAAACTTGTCTAAACCTCGGCAAATCTGCCAATACATAAATTCCGGGATCGGGCGGTAATATCTCCAAGCGAATGCTGCGATTTGCAGCTTGCAAGTAAGTTAAATCATCTACTTCATCAAAAATCGTAGCTAACTGAATCGGCTCAATATCCATCGTTTCAGTGCCGTGTTCAGTTTTAGCAACAAAGATAATCTCATCTATCAATTTCACCAGCTTGAGTGCGGCGAGGTGAGCTTGCTCGACAAACTCTCGTTCCTCAGCAGGATCGTCGCACAGATCCGACAGAATTAATTGCAGCGTACCAATCATACTGCTCAGGGGCGATCGCAACTCGTGAGAAGTTCGAGCCAAAAAACCAGCCTTAAATTGACTCATCTCCGATGCCATCTGATAAGCCAATTGAGTTTGTTTAAGTTGCTCGGAAAGGGCATCAAACTCCTTTAAGTAATTTTCTTGAGGATTTGGTGGCTGGTAGGGCGCAGGTTCTGGCTGTTGCGAGCTTTTTTGCCGCGGGTGCCAAATCAAACTGCTTCCCCAACCCAGTCCCAGTCCCATACCTAAATATATCAAGTCGCTCCAGCCGATCGGCGCCATATTGCTTTGCCTTGGAGTTTAGCTTTTAGCATTCTAACTCGATCGCGCCTTGTCGCAATATTTCCCAATCGCTGCCAGTCCATTTAGCCACAGTCGAAGGCAAACTCGAAGCTGTTGTCGCTGTTGCTAATTCAGAAGGAACTAATGTCAAGACTTCCGGAAACTCAGCCTCAATTTCTGCCACCGACTTCAGAGGCGGCTGGCCGGATAAATTGGCACTGGTAGTAGCCAAAGGGCCTGTCTGCTGTAGAATTTTGAGGGCCAGGGGAAAGTTAGGAACTCGTACCCCGATTGTAGTGCGATCGATCGAATTCATCGCCGCCGGGACTTTTGCCGAAGCCGGCAGCACCAAAGTTAACGCCCCCGGCCAATAGGATGCGGCTACTTGCTGCCACAAGTTTAACTCTGCTGGAGACCCCAGGACGTATGGCCACAAAGCCTCCGCCGAGGCTGCCATCAAAATCAGCGGTTTGTCTTGGCTGCGCCGTTTAGCTGCAAAAATCAAGTCAGCTCGATCGGGCCTGGCAGCCAAAGCGGGTACAGTATCTGTAGGAAAACTGACAATATAATCTCCTGAAATTGCCCCTTGAACTAGGGCATTTATCGAAACTTGGGTCATCGGATTTTTGATTTGAGATTTGAGAATTGTGGCATATTATTAGACGAGCAATTGCATTAAATCGCTTTCCAATCAGGAAATTATCTGCGTTTATCTGTATTTATCTGCCTTGCATCTGCGGTTGACCTATGAATTCAAGATGTATGCAATAAGTCTATTTTTGAAACCTAAAGACGATAGGCTAAAGCAAAGCGATCGACTCCTGCTAAATCAGAAAATATTTGAACTTTGCCATAACTCCCGTGACTTTCGAGCATATCAGCCACCGCCTCAGCCTGTCCCGCCATCATCTCAACCAACCAAACTCCCCCCGATACTAAATAATCGGGAGCCGTTTCGACCAAATGCCGGATGCACTCTAACCCGTCAAAACCGCCGTCTAAGGCCAGATGAGGTTCGTGCTTCAAAACTTCCGGTTGCAGAGTCAGCACCGTGCTGCTGGGGATGTAAGGGGGGTTAGACACCATGCCGCTGACTTGACCTTTGAGAAATGCTAACGGTTCCCACCACAAACCTTGATAAAAATTAATTCCCGATGCAAAACCCAAATTCTCAGCATTCAGTCGAGCAACTGCCAAAGCTTCCGAACTGCAATCTACCGCATAAACCGTAGCATTTGGCAAGGCACAAGCTAAGCCGATCGCGATCGCCCCGCTGCCCGTCCCCAAATCCACCCAATGCGATTTTGGATTGACACCATAGCTTTTAACAGCTTCTACAGCCAAATCGATCAGCAATTCTGTTTCAGGACGCGGAATTAGCACCGCCGGCGTTACTTTGAGCGAAAAATGCCGCCAATGTGCGACTCCCGTTAAATACTGCACCGGCACCCGTTGCTGCAAGCGCCGCTGCCACAATTGAGCAAGTTCAGATAAAGACAACTTTAATTCAATTTTTGGCCAATCTTTAAACGACTCCAAACGCAGAGCCAACCTATCCAAACCTGCCAGCTCTTGCAGCAGCCAGTCGATTTCTGCTAGGGGAATTTCATAATCGATCGCCTCGGTTTTAGCTTGATTCATCCACTGCCAAAGCTCTAAACCAGAAACAAACATAAGACTTTTTAGTAATGGTAATTGTTAATTGCTAATTGGTAATTGCTAATTGGTAAATAGTAGGTTGAGTCGAGAAACCCAACCTACTATTTAATGACTGATAACTGATGACTGATGACTGGTGACTAACTATTAGCGAGCCGGTCGAGGTTGGCTCGGAGCTGGAGCCGGAGAGGCAGGAGCCGGTCGAGTTTGATTCGGAGCAAGCTGTGGATTTTGGCCAGCACCGGCAGGTTGGAGCGATCGCACAAATTCCAGCGACTCCCGCGAGGGAATCAAAATCATTTGGGTCAACAACGGGTCGTTCTCAGTACGCAAAGCTTCCAAAACCCTCTCCAAGTTCACCACCTCAATCTTAATTGAAGCAGTTACATTCGGCTGCTGCTGCTTGAAAAGTTCCACCATTGCCTGCAATTCTTCCTTGTTAAAAAACAGGGGAATTTCCTCTTTCTGACCCTGCTGAATCGTCAAATAGCCATTTTCCGGGCCCCCAGTGGCAAAAAACAGAGGTACACCGTTTAACTCGTTAACTTGTTGCCCAGCTTGCTGGAGTACAGTTTTAGCCGACTGCACTTGCTGCGGAGTCGGAACAAAAGCAAACTGCACCTCATCCGGCTTGCCTTTATTTGCTTGAGCGATCTGATAAACTGCTCCCAGGGACAAGGGTCTCACGCGCGCCAACGCCCCCAACTGAGGATCTGTCGTTTTTAGTTTTTCGGCGTAAGCTTGAGCATCTTTCTGGCTGATAAAAATTACCGCTACCGAAGTATTGCCGCTTTGACCTTGACCTTGTTTGGGGACAGAACCCGTCAGGAACGCACCCTGAGCATCCGTAATCGTAAATACCGGCACAGATTGCAACTTTTCCAAAATTTGCGCCTCGGGGATTGCTAGCGCCGACATATTGTCTGTTGCTAAGGAACCGAGCAGAGCGCTGCCCGCAATTCCCAATATTGCGCCCAAACGAACTAATGATTTCATGTTTTTTCCAGAAGGAGCGATCCTGAAACACATTAACGCAAAGACTGCCGCCTTCACACGATCGGCAAAAAATCCCTCAATTAGTTTTGATCTTGACAAAATCTCAACATCAAAGGCTGGTTGTGCTTCAGTCTATTATTTAACATTGTGCGATCGGGATGACAGGATTTGAACCTGCGACATCCTGCTCCCAAAGCAGGCGCGCTACCAAGCTGCGCTACATCCCGGTGATAGTTAGCTATCTTTTCACCATTAACTCACAAAACCCCTCGCTTGTCAAGCTTTTTTTAATTTTAGCTATCAATGCAGCTACGCCGAAGTTGTCTTCAGGTTGTGCGGTTTGACAATAATTGCAGTTTCTATCAGGGTCCTGCTGCGGAATACATCCAAACCTAACGAACCGCAACGCACAGGCCGAGGGGGTGTTGGCAGCGTCAATATTGCATTTCCTACTTTATAAAACCTAATCAAGCTTAACTTTAGTTACCTAAAGTCAGTTAAAGTTTATTCCCTACGCTGTTGGGTAGTCGGGCATCCCCAAATAAGTAGGTTATTCTCCTTAAGCCAAAGGTTATAGGGTTAAGTTTAGGACCTAAACCTCAAGTAGTCTACCTAGAAGAACCGATCTTTCTAGATTAAGAAGAGGTAGGTTCAGTCAAATATTTGCCCCTTTAGTTAAGCTCAACAAATCAACGCTGACCCCCACCTGTAAGCTAATCTGGATACCAAAACATACCTTTAATCCCCTCCGGATCGGACATAAAGCCCAAATTTCGGTAAAAATCCACCACCTGAGGGTCAGCAAATAAGGTAATGTTGCTGATATCTTCACTGCGGAGTTTTTTAATGATGTATTTCATCAGCGCCTTGCCCATGCCTTTACCCTGGTAGTCAGGATGAACTACCACATCCCAAAGCGTGGCATTAAAAGCATGGTCTGAAGTCGCTCTGGCGAAACCGACCAGCCGTCGCTGGCTGCCCCGCATCTCCCACATAGAGACGACTAAGAAGCTGTGCACAATAGCTTTTTTGACTTTACGCAGGGGACGGCGGGACCAACCCACTGCATTACAAAGTTCTTCGAGTTCGTAGAGGTCAATGTCCCGATCGCAACTGAAAAAGATGCGAGCGTTGCCGCTGGCGGGTTTGCGAAACGTTGGGGAAAGCGGATCGCCTAACCCAACAGCCACATCTTCCTCAAATTCCGCTGTTTGGGGTACAGAGGCAGACTCAGAACTACTAAATAAGTTTTTCCAAAAACCCATGCAGGCGCGGTTAAGGTAGTAAAAGTTGGACGACGTGAAAGAGAACCCGACAGATAAAACCACTCCGATCGGCGTGGGATGAATAGCGGGTAGCCTCTTGAGGAACAGTTTACGGTACACTCATCTTACGCCGAAAACAGGGATTTGTCGTCCAACATTCAATCTGCGCTTTTTTAATTCTCGTCAAGTTTGGTAGGAGTGTTCTGCTACCCAGTGCCCGGACAACCCGCTTTTAAGGTAAAATTTGTTGCCGAACCAGGACGGAGGCATTTTGGGAATTGCTTCTTTTAAGTGCCGCCGATCGCGCCGGAACTTACACCCTTGGTGCGAAATACCGCTGGAATGGCGCAACGGTGACATTCTCGCGATCGGTACCCAGACAGATTTGACTTTTGCTTTTAGTGAGGAGACGGGCACAATTTAAGTCGAATCGTCAAATCAAAAATCCCATTGCCATAAGGCATGGGAGAGTCAATACCTAGTATATCTCCCGCACCTTCTCCTCAATTATGGCTTCGGGTTTAAAACCATCTACACTAGAACTTCTCAAGCGCTTTAATCGAGCGTTTCCGCAGTTTTACGAGCAATTTGTCAGCAGCGAAATCCAACTGCAAAACCTCAAATTAGCTTACCAACTTTACAAAACTCGGCAAGCAGTCATCGAAATCAGAGCCGAAGGTAACAAAAGTGCCCTGCATTTTGCTTACCGGAACCAGTCTTTTCTACTGAGCGATATTTTTGGAGTGCTGGCGGCTTACGGACTGACAATTCACAGTCTGAGCCTGTACGGTCAAATTTACCCGCCCATGCTGGTATTTATCAAATTGGTAGTATCTCGCGGTGGCAAGGTACTGGCAGATAAAACAGCAGAAAACGTCTGTAGGGCGGTTCGAGAGGCCTTGGCGGGGCATTTTGAGGTTGAAGAGATGTTGGCTGTGGAATTTAATTTAGACGCGGGTTTGGAGGATGTGGCAACTGAATTCTACGTCGATCCGGTTTTCCACTTGCCAGCTTTGCTGATTGAAGCAGATAATCAGCCTGGACTTTTTTACAAAGTTATGTATGCCATCTGGCAAGAGGATTTGTTGGTGGTAAATGCTAATTTGCTGGTTTGGCGGGGGCGAACTCGCCTGATTCTCTACTTGTTGGGGCCCAATGAAAGTTTAATTCCCGAGTATCTGGGGCAAAAAATCGCTGAGGGGGTGCGACAAAGATTGCTGGGCGAGCGATTTTAGGGATAGCACTTACGCTCAGAAACTGGGTTTTTGGTCAAAACCTCAGTCCTGACAAAGGTGAACCAAGCCGATCGCCCGCTAGCGGAACCCTCGAAGAGGATCGAACTGCTGATACCTGTGTGTTGATTTCGGGATAGGATAAAATTATGGCAACCATCGACATCCTAGGGGTTCGGCACGCTTGCGATTTGACGGCTCCGACTGCAACTTCCCCGGTTCTGGTATTCGTCCACGGCTGGCTGTTAAGCCGCCGCTACTGGCAACCTTTGACCGATCGCTTGGCACCCAACTATCAGTGCCTGACTTACGATTTGCGCGGGTTTGGCGATTCTCAATCAGACGGCGGCGATCGCCGCCGTTCCGAACCGCTAAATTCCTGCTACACTCCCGCAGCTTACGCTCGCGATTTGGAAATTTTACTCGAAAAACTCGATATATCTTGTGCTTGGCTGGTGGGACACTCTCTGGGCGGTACGATCGCTCTTTGGGGAGCCAGCCAACTGTCCGATCGCGTTAAAGGTGTCATCTGCATCAATGCAGGCGGTGGCATCTATCTTAAGGAAGAATTCGAGCGGTTTCGAGCCGTCGGCAAGCAGCTAGTGAAAATGCGTCCCCGCTGGCTGTCTCACTTGCCGTTAGCAGATTTTGTGTTTGCCCGCGATGCTGTGGCCCGCTCGATCGGCCCCTCCTGGGGACGGCAGCGTTTAAGAGATTTCGTGGCGGCTCATCCAGAGGCAGCTTTGGGGGCTTTATTAGACTCCACCACAGAAGCGGAGATTCACCTCTTGCCGCAAATTGTGTCCCGACTCAAGCAGCCTGTTTATTTTATTGCCGGCACTAAAGACAAAATTATGGAACCAAAATACGTGCTGCATTTGGCTAGCTTTCACTGGATGTTCCAAGGTTGCGGCGAGAATGTCCTTGAGATTCCCGATTGCGGCCATTTGGCAATGGTAGAACAGCCGGATGCAGTGGCTAGTTACCTGCAAAATATTCTTCACGAACACACTTAAAGGGAATTGGGCAAAGCGAAGCCGAGGCATGGGGTATTTGGCCCAACTCCGGTTCGGGGAAGCGAAGCTCCCCAATAGAAATTTATAGCAGAAGATCTATGTGAAGAAACAATTGACCCCATCGGGAAAGTGCAATCAAGAACCTCCTAACCGTCAGGACGCTTGCTATACAAGTTAAAAGTTAAAACCTTCTTCCCTGTTCCTTCTTCGGTGTTCCTTCTTCCTTCACCTAAATCTGTTATGTTAAATAAATAACTCTGCCCGATCGCCCTAGAGGACAGAGGTTTTCATTTAATAGTGGCTTTCAACTCTCAATTCTAATTCTGCTTAAATATCTGTGCGCGTTAACCTCACCGATCGGCAACAACACATCCTTTGGGCAACGGTTCGCCACTACATAGCAACAGCGGAACCCGTTGGCTCAAAAGCTTTGGCTGACGAATTCAACCTCAGCGTCAGCCCAGCTACAATTCGCAATGCGATGGGGACTCTTGAAAAAGCTGGATTGCTCTATCAGCCCCACACTTCGGCCGGACGAGTCCCCTCTGACTCCGGCTACCGGATTTATGTAGACCAGTTGATTCAGCCGTCTGATACGCTGGCCCGCAAGGTGGAACAGGTACTAGACCAGCTCAATTGGTCGGATGGTCGCATGGACGCGGCACTGCGTGGCGCTGCTCAAATCCTGGCAACTATCAGCGGTTACATAGCCATGATCACCATACCGCAAACCAATATGGCTTGCTTGCGCCACTTGCAACTGGTGCAGCTAGAGCCGGGAAAGGTGATGCTGATCGTGGTGACGGATGCCTACGAAACTCAGTCGGTTTTGGTGCAGTTGCCTTTGGACGCAGAAGGTAACAGGCCTGATGTCGAAATCGTCGATCGCGAATTGCAGATTTTGTCGAATTTTTTGAACACCAAGTTGCGGGGACGATCGCTCTCGGAACTCTCGGCTGTAGACTGGAGCGAGTTAGACCGGGACTTTGAACTCTACGCTGAGTGGATGGGAACCATGCTGGCTGCTTTGAGCAGCCGCCAAAGAAATCCAACCTACACGCGGATTCTGATCGGCGGTTTGGCAGAAGCGCTGCGCTTGCCTGAGTTTTCGCAGTTGCAGCAAGTTCAAACCCTGGTGCAACTGCTCGAACAAGAGCAGGAACTGCTTTGGCCTTTGATTTTTGAATCGCCTGAGTTGGACACCCCCGGGAAGCGCGTAACGGTGCGTATTGGTTCGGAAAATTCTTTAGAACCAATTCGCGGCTGTACTCTGATTTCTTCGACTTACCGCCGGGGATCGGTGCCGGTGGGTAGTGTTGGGGTTTTGGGACCGACGCGGATGGTTTACGAAAATGCGATCGCGGTGGTGGAAGCTGCGGCGGATTATTTGTCAGAAGCTATTGGCGGAAATCGAGTTAGTTTTCCTGATGGCGATCGAGGGCGATCGGATAATCCCTTGTTAGATGCACCCTAATTTGATAGCCCCAAGCTTAACTGGCTTGGGGTTTTATTATCTGTCCCGGCCGCACTGGCAACATGAAGAAACCGGGTTTCTTGGCAAAAAACCTAGGTTTTCACGATCTTCCTGAGGCAAGAAACTAAGGTGATGACATCTTGTGCGTCCACGATCACTTGTGTTTGAGAATCATACCGATGCTGTTGGAAACGAACTGGGAACTTAGGCACAAATACTAAAGAAAGAGGCTCTTTATATCCCGAGCGATGGCGCTTCACAAGAGATTTTAGTCAAAAACCCGGTTTCAGCCTCCAAAAGCGGCTCGGAAACTGGCAGGAGTTGCGGGCGATCGACTTTGCGGCAGTGGGGGTTTGAGATAGCGCTGGCGAGCGATCGCGCCTTCACAGAAAGTGGTCGCACAGCGCCAGTCGAGTGACGGGTTTAGAAGCCTAACCGAGGAGTTTTCCTGCAAACTGGGTGGGGTTCGCCGGCTCTAGGGAGCGCGGCTGCACAAAAGGAATTGAGGACGCGGGAGCGACGATCGCGGGGTTCCCGAAACCAGCAGAATGTCAAAATATTAAGACATTTTAGAGAGTTCGTCAAAAATATCTAAAAAAGATTAGTGTTGATATGAAAGCGATATTTCTTTTGGGAATAGCCCGGGTTAGACAATTGCAGATAACTTGCAGTAAATTTGGCTTGATTGCTACTTCATAAAAAAGTTAACCGCTGAGTTAAGATCGAAACGAAATTTAGGGAATTTTCTTTTAGCATTAAATGAAATCGACTGATAAAACTAAGAATACCTTTGCGATAACAACGCCTCTGTATTATGTAAACGATTTACCTCACGTGGGCAGTGCTTACACGACTATGGCAGCCGATGCCCTAGCTCGATTTGAGCGGCTGCGGGGCAAATCAGTTTTGCTGGTGACGGGGACGGACGAACACGGGCAGAAAATTCAGCGGACAGCCGAGACTTTGGGGCGATCGCCCCAAGCTCACTGCGATTCAGTGGTTCCGGCGTTTGAGGCGCTTTGGAAGCAACTCGACATCCAGTACGATCGCTTCATCCGCACAACTTCGCGGCGCCACGAGTACATTGTCAAAGAATTTTTCCAGCGGGTCTGGAACTCCGGCGACATCTACTTGAACCAGCAACAAGGCTGGTACTGCGTCTCCTGTGAAGAATTCAAGGATGAACGGGAATTGTTGCCGGGAAATCGGTGTTCCATCCACACCAGCAAAGAAGTTGAGTGGCGCGACGAAGAAAACTACTTTTTCCGCCTGTCGCGGTATCAAGACCAACTGCTGACCTTGTACGCAGAACGTCCTGACTTCATCGCGCCGGAAAGTCGGCGCAACGAACTGCTCAGCTTTGTCAACTCTGGACTGCAAGACTTTTCGATTTCGAGAGTGAATCTGGCATGGGGTCTGCCAGTGCCGGTTGACCCGAGTCACAGCATTTACGTCTGGTTTGACGCTTTGCTGGGATACGTCACAGCTTTGCTAGATCCGGACAGCGACCCGACGTTGGAGAATGCTTTATCTAAATGGTGGCCCATTGACCTGCACTTGATCGGCAAAGATATTCTTCGCTTCCACGCAGTTTACTGGCCGGCAATGCTGATGTCAGCGGGTCTGCCCCTGCCGGGCCGCGTTTTCGCTCACGGGTTTTTGACCAAAGACGGCAAAAAAATGGGAAAAACGGAAGGCAATACTTTAAACCCAGTCGAATTGGTCAATAAATACGGCGCTGACGCAGTGCGTTACTATTTCCTCAAAGAAATTGAGTTCGGAGAGGACGGCGATTTTAACGAAACTCGGTTTATCAATATATTGAATGCTGAGCTAGCAAATGATTTGGGAAATTTGCTTAATCGTACCCTAAATATGGCTCGCAAATATTGCGGTGGCTGCGTGCCAAATGTGTTGGGAGAAAACATCGACGGCGACAACCTTCTCAAGGTTATGAGCCTGAATTTGGGCGATCGGGTAGCGGGTTTTTACGAAGAGTTGGCATTTAGCAAGGCTTGCGAAGCGGTGCTTGCATTAGTTCGAGGCGGGAACAAGTTTATTGACGTGCAAGCACCGTGGAGTTTGTACAAGCAGGGACAGATAGAAAGTGTCGAACAAGTGCTATATTCTGTTCTGGAATCTGTTAGACTAGCATCTTACCTTTTATCGCCGATTATTCCCAATATCAGCAACGCTATCTATCAACAGCTAGGTTTTTCAATTGACTTTAACGATCGGGTTACAGTTAACAGTTTAGCGATTTTTGCAGATCATGCTGCCTGGGGCGCTTTGCCTGCCAACCAAACTCTGGGGGAACCCCAACCTGTTTTTAAGCGGATCGAACTGCTGGAAACAGTACATTCATAGTTGGCAGCCAGCGCTCGGGGTGCTATGACAGACTACGAATTAGCACTTATTTCCTTACCAATCTTTCATAAAAATTGAGGCATAACAATCATGTTGAATAGAATAGAAAGCAACGACCTTTTTACGCCGGAACAGGTTCTCGAAAACCGGGGTCGAGTGGCAATTTTTATTGACGGTTCTAACCTTTTTTACGCGGCTTTGCAGTTAGGAATTGAGATTGATTATACTAAGCTGCTGTGCCGTTTAACTGCGGGTTCGCGGCTGCTGCGCTCTTTTTTCTACACGGGTGTCGATCGCACTAACGAAAAACAGCAGGGGTTTTTGCTGTGGATGCGCCGCAACGGCTACCGGGTGATTTCTAAGGATTTGGTACAGTTGCCGGACGGTTCTAAGAAGGCGAATTTAGATGTAGAAATCGCTGTGGATATGATGGCTTTAGTGGGGTCTTACGATACGGCGGTTCTGGTCAGCGGTGACGGTGATTTGGCTTATGCTGTTGACGCTGTGAGCTATCGCGGCGTGCGGGTTGAGGTGGTGAGTTTGCGATCGATGACAAGCGACAGTTTGATTAATGTAGCCGATCGCTATATCGATTTGGAAATGATTAAGGACGACATCCAAAAAACATCGCGCCCTAATTATGCTTACCGCCCTTTGTCGGGTCTGAGCTTGATGGAGGAACACGACGACAGATAGCGATTTGGTAATGGGTAATGGGTAACAGGTAATGGGTGATTGTTAATGGGTGGAATCATTGAAAATTAGAAGTTAAAAATTTAAACAAAGCATGACACATTTTTAATTTTTGATTGAGTGTTTTTCAATACCGAATTATCAATTGCCAATTCCCTATTCCCCATTCCCAATTACCAATTGCCAATGATTAACCTCAAATCCCAAATTCCCCATCTTAAATACCCAAAATTGGTGCTGCTATTTTTACCAGCACTGATTTTGGTAATTGGTGCTTGTGCGGCTCCGCAAGAGGCTCAAAAGAATAAATTAGCTGAGGATATCAAAACTGCTCAACAGTCAAACAGCACTTTAACTTTGAATAAAGTAACTCTAGAACAAGCAAATGAAAAGGGCGAGACGTTCTGGAAAGTAAACTCTCAAAATGCCGTTTACAGCAAAGACCAAAAAATAGTTAACGTTCAGAAACCTGTGGGCAAATTGTTTCAAGACGGCAAAGAAATTTACGACATTCAGGGAGAAACGGGGCAGGTATTTCAGGAAGGAAATCAAGTTTTTCTCAAAGGTAACATAGTCGCTAAAGACCTGAAAAATGGAGTCGTATTGCGCGGAAATGAGTTGGAGTGGCGACCGAAGGAAGATGTTTTAGTTGTCCGCAACAATTTGACGGGAGAGAACAAACAGGTGACGGCTTCAGCGAAGGAAGCGCGAGTTTTCAGTAGGGCTAAGAGGATGGAGTTATTCGGTTCTGTGGTGGCAAATGTTAAAGATCCGGTTTTGCAATTGCGAACCGAGCACTTAGTGTGGTTTGTGGAGCAACAAAAGGTGAACAGCGACAAACCGACTCAAATTGACAGATACAAAGATAAAAAATTAACAGATAGCGGTTTTGCCGACCAAGTAGATGTAGACTTAAAAACCAAGATTGCGACGCTGACGAAAAACGCTCAGTTGATGCCATCAGACCCGCCGCTGCAAATAGAAAGCAGTTTGATGAGTTGGAATTTTCCGGCGCAATATGTGATATCGCCCGGGCCTGTGAAGGTTTTGCACCGCGTGGAAAAGGTGACGATGACTGGGGATACGGGGCGCGGAGATTTAGAGAAAAAAATCTTTTATTTGACGGGAAATGTGGTAGGAATTGGAGAAAAACGTCAAGCTCAATTAAATACAGATCGAGTAAGGTGGTATTTAACTAACCAGACTTTCGACGCGGAAGGAAATGTGGTTTACAAGCAACTAAATCCGGTGTTTAATTTGACTGGGCCGAGGGCGGCGGGAGAGTTAAAAAATCAAACTGTGACGGTCAAAGGTGACGGTGGCGGCGGCCAAGTGGTTACGGAATTTGTGCCCGACGAGTACAAGGAAAATTTGGGACAGTAGATGGGATTGCAACCGCAGATGTCGGCAGATGAACGCAGATGAACGCAGATATAATTAAGATTGGATTGAGTAAGGAGCGGTTGGGATGACAACAACTTTAGAAACAACTTTAGAAAGGGCAGATCAACCTATCTTAATTGACGGATTAAGTTGGAGAGAGTTTAAGGCTGTTGAACAGTTGCTCTCGCGTCCGGGAATCAGGCTATCGTTTTTAGATGGGGTGTTGGAGATTAGACGTATGCCTGCAAGAAAACACGAAACTGCCAAACAGCGGATTTCAACGCTGGTGGATATGTATTTGGAATATGCAGGGATTGATTTTACGCCAACTGGCTCGGTGACGCTCGAAAGTGAAACTGGAAGGGTGAAGCGAGAAGCGGATTTGTCTTACGAATTGGGTTCTAACCGAGAACGTCCCGATTTGGCGGTGGAAGTGGTGGTGACTAGCGGCGGTATTAACAAGTTGGAAGCTTACAAACGCCTCGAAATTCCTGAAGTTTGGTTTTGGGAAAATGGTAGGCTGCGTTTGTATTCGTTGGGGGATGATGGATACACTGAGGTCGATCGCTCTTTTGTTTTGCTAGATTTAGATATTGTATTATTGGGGCGGTGTATCAATATTGAAAATCACCTTCAGGCAATGCGCGAATTTAGACAAGCGATTCAAAGTTCTTAGAAGCCTGTTTTGAGAAAAATCAAAATTAGAAGCTGTTCACCGCCACACTCGCCTCAAATTCAGCACAAATCCGGGCAGTACGTCTTCGCCCGATAACTCTACAGGATCGAGCAATATTTCCACTTCTGCCTGCTGTCTGTAAATCTCTACCCGCCGATTTTGCGGGTCAATCAACCAACCTAATCTAGCACCATTTTCCCTATATTCTCGCATCTTCTCTTGGAGGGTTGAGAGAGAATCCGAGGCCGATCGCAATTCTACTACAAAGTCGGGACAAAGTGGAACAAAGCCTTTGCGTTCTTGTGCCGTTAGTGCTTCCCAACGAGTTCGATTTATCCAAGAAGCGTCCGGTGAACGGCGAGCACCGTTAGGAAGAATGAATCCGGTTGAAGAATCAAATCCTTTTCCTAAATCCTCATTTGCTTCGCACCAGATGCCAAGTTGCGTGCTGATGCTGAGATTGCGATTGCCTGATTCTCCTCCGGTGGGTGGATTCACGATTAATTCTCCTGCTGCGGTTCTCTCTAATCTCAAGTCGGGATTTGCCAATGCTAGGGCCTCGAATTGCTCGCTACTGACAAGAAGCGCGATCGCGTTTGGCAATTCTATAGAGATGGTTTCTGGTTCAGTAAATATTTGTACCATATTCAATTCCAGTTTTTTTTAGATTGAACTCGGCAACAAGAAAAGAGTTAAAGGACTCTCGCACGGGGTGGGGCGGGTTTACGAGATTGTGTGTTTTAGGAAATTACGATCGGTGAACCCGCCCCTACAAATTTTTGACAGTGGTGCAATATGTTTGACGCTTTCTACAACTGTCCGAAACCTTTTTTTGGCTTATCTTTTTTCTTTTTCTTCTTCTGCTGGGCACCCATATAGCCGCGGGAACCTGGTTGAACGCCGCCCATTCCCGGCATTCCCGGCATTCCCGGCAATCCTCCCATTCCTGTAAAGTTGCCTTGACTCATTTGCTGCATCATTGTACGCATTTTCTGGAAATCGCTGACCAGCTTAGTTACGTCGTTTTCTGCGTAGCCTGCGCCTTTGCCGATGCGGCGGCGGCGGGATGGAGAACTTGCTAAAAGTTCGGGATTGCGGCGTTCTTCAACTGTCATCGAATTAATCATGGCTTCGGTGCGTTTTAGCTGCACTTCTCCCTGCCGCATTTGTTCGTCTGAAAGTTTGTTCATCCCCGGAATCATTTTCATGATGCCGCCGAGGGAACCCATATTTTTTAACAGTCTGGTTTGCTTGAGAAAGTCGGTAAAGTCAAACTTTGCCGTGAGCATTTTCTCTTGCATTTTTTCGGCGTCGGCGATGTCGAATTCTTCTTGCGCTTTTTCTACTAGCGTCAAGACATCGCCCATGCCGAGTATTCTCGATGCCATGCGATCGGGATAAAATGGTTGCAAGGCTTCCACTTTTTCGCCGACGCCGACAAATTTAATCGGCGCGCCGGATATTTGCCGCACGGATAAGGCTGCACCGCCGCGGCTGTCGCCGTCTAATTTGGTTAAGATTGCGCCGGTAATGCCGATTTGTTCGTGAAAGGTGCGGGTTAAATTTGCTGCTTCTTGGCCGGTCATGGCATCAACAACTAACAGCGTTTCGTGGGGTTGTACTGTTTGTTTGATGCGGTCCAATTCTGCCATCATGTCTTGGTCGATTTGCAGGCGACCTGCGGTATCGACGATGATGGTATCGATGCCGATTTGTTTGCCGTGCTCGATGCCTTGGCGGGCAATTTCTACGGGGTCAATGTCTTTGCCTAATTCAAATACTGGTACGTCTATTTGTTTGCCTAGGGTCAGCAATTGGTCGATCGCGGCGGGTCGATAAATGTCGGTTGCAACTAGCAGTGCGGTACGATTTTGTTTGCGGAGGTGCAGCGCTAGTTTGGCGGTAGCTGTGGTTTTCCCGGTTCCTTGCAAACCGGCCATCAGGATCACTGTGGGCCCGGAGTCGGCGGTGGCGAGGGGTACGTTGGTTTCCCCCATGACGCGCACGAGTTCGTCGTGGACGATTTTGATGAATTGTTGGTCGGGACGGACGCCTGAAACGACTTCTGCGCCTTGTGCTTTTGCCGCTACCTCTCCGATGAAGTTTTTGACGACTTGGAGGTTGACATCGGCTTCCAGGAGGGCGCGGCGGACTTCTTTGAGCGCGTCTTGGATGTTGGACTCGGAGATTTTATTTTGTCCGCGCAGTTTTTTCCAGGTGGATTCGAGTCGATCGGCAAGGGCTTCAAACATAGGGCATTGTTGGCTAGTCAGTCTTTTTAATTTTAAGGCTAAATGCGGATGTTTGGATTAATGTTTTGCTAATTTTTGAATAATCCTTTCAGGGCGGGCTAGGAGCAACGGCCCACAAGACAATTCATATATTGTGGAACAGGCATCTTGCCTGTTCTTAAAACTGCTGCCACAAAATTCATATATTGTGGAACAGGCATCTTGCCTGTTCCTAAAACTGCTGTCCTAAAATTTATCTCTTGTGGAACAGGCATCTTGCCTGCTCTTAAAACTGCTATAAGATGATGTGGGTTTTTATGTATTCTGCGATCGCTGGTTGGACTGTGAAAAGGGTGCGATCCCCCTTTTCGACTTTTTCAATTAATGACCTCCGTCTCAAGGATTCGACGGCTTTGAGGAATTCTGAAGGGGATAATTCCAGAAGGGCTGGTTTTTTGGAGATTTCGACTGCTTTGTTTTGATTCGCCAACCAGGACATGACTTGTTTTTCGGAGTCTGACAAGCGCTGAAAATGTTGGTGCAATAAATATTCTAAGTCTCCTAAAACTAGGCTATCATAGGATAAAAATTCAGAAATATTGCCGCTAAATAAGTCTTGAATTGCAGCGGCTACTGTATTCAACCACAAGGGATTCCCTCGGTAAAGCTCGATCAATTCTGACCATTTTTCGGATTCTGCTAAGCCTTTTTCTGTGAATATTTCTCGCGCTGGTTCGCCTAAACCATTGAGTTGCAATGTTTGACAATTTTTCTGATGGCTTTCTAATGCTGCAATTTCTCTGGGTTTTTCCCAACTGAGCAAAATTAGGCAACTGTTGTGGCATGATTCTATGATTTGTTTGAAGAATGCGCCATAGTTTTCATAGCCTGGTTTGTAGTTTCCTGCTAGTTGTTGGCTGCTGAAGATGGTTTGCACATCATCGAGTACGATCAGACAGCGGTGCGAACGTAAATGGTGGATTACCCCCCCCAACCCCCCCTTGCTAAGGGGGGGAGAAAGAGGTTGAATCTCTTCGCCACGCCTGGGATAAGGAGGTTGAATCTCTTCGCCACGCCTGGGATAAGGAGGTTGAATCTCTTCGCCCCCCCTTGGCGACGGAGGTTGAATCTCTTCGCCCCCCCTTGATAAGGGGGGGTTGGGGGGGTTAATTCCTTGCTGCTGCGATAGGAATTTAATTAAGTCGGTTTGGAGTGTTTGTAGGGGTGGCGCGTCGCGGAGGCTTCGCCAGATGATGCAGTCGAATTCGTGTTGAATTTGTGGGATTAGTTGGAGTGTAAGGGCGGTTTTGCCAATACCGGATAAGCCGAGGATGGTGATGAGGCGGGTGCGGTCTAAAATCCAGTTTTCTAGGGTGGAAAGTTCGGATGTGCGATCGTAAAATGTCGAGATTTCTGGTGCGTCGTCTAAGTCGATGCGGGGCTGTTTTGCTGTTGGTTGGGGGTTTTGGGGAGTTTTGGGCGATCGCACTTTTTCACGACAAACGTTAAAGTTATTATTGACTGTGACATTCTCGCCCAATTTAATATTATCGCCAACTATAGCTAATTGATAATTATAAATTTTTTCCTGCTCTAATACAGTCCTAAAATTTGCTTTAGTAATATTTTTTCCTAATTCTTTAGAAAGTATTTTCCAAAGTTGCGATCCGACATTTCTGACATGACTTGGACTTGAGTAAACTTCTTGAGCAATTTGCGTGTAAGTTGTGTCTTGTAAAGTTCCCCGCAGAATAGCTTCTTGCACGTAATCTAAATGCTTTCCCGTCTTAGCAAAAATTAGCTCATCTGCCAGCGTCAAAACTTCGGCAATATCCATAGATTAGGGAGAAGCTGGAGTTTACGCCATTGATTATACCTGACATTTCGTACAATCGTGACATTTTTGATTTTGTCATCTATCTAAAGTCAGGACTTTTCCTACACAGCTCATCCTTTATATTAATTGATTAAGGTATTAGCAGGATATTTATATGAAGCGAGTGCGGTGGCTCAGCGGTTTGTTGTCTGCTGGGGTGTTGTCTTTTACTTTAGCGACTGTTGGCGCACAAGTGGCACAGGCCCAGCGCCCAATCCATATACTCGACCTGCAATGTCTTGTTACAGGGGGTTACCTTGATAATCGGGGCAACTTACAATATGTTAACAGGCGGCCTACAGACATTTCCATAGGCCGACAACTATACACCAGTATTATGAGTGTACGCGAGGCCAGTTGGACTTGTAAACTTCCCGGTGGTCGTGCTTCTCTCCGATTAGAGTATGGAGTTGACGATCGAGATGAGATTTCACCCCCCAAAATAGAGGTTTATGTAGATGGAAATCAAGTAGCTTCTCAGGTGGGCAAGCCTGGGAGAATCAATACAATGCTGGTAGATGTTAGTAATGGTAAAAGTCTAGCTCTTGAGATTTCTTGTTCCACAGAAAAAAGATGTAATTACAGGTCTTATCACTTCTTCAAATTTCATCTGGAGCCGGGGGCAAGCTCTCCTGGGAGTCGATAAATTATGAGTATCAGCCGCCGTCAATTTAATCGGATCGTCATCTGGGGTGGCGCTTCTTTTGCTGCTTCCGCAACATCCGGCATCTTTTTCCCCAAACCTGCCGAAGCTTATTCCCTAGAATTTCCGATTAGTGCCTTATCAGCCGATCGCGTTTTTAACGGTATTCAAAAATATTGTGGAGCACAGCCCATCCCCGGCGTTCTCTCACCAATCGTACAAGGCAATACTAATGTTAGCAGTAAAATAGAACCAGCGGCCGCTAACGCCATTCGCACCGCAGACAAAGAATTTGTTAACCGCAATTTTACCAGCAAAAGAACCGAATTAGCGGTAACTGGCAGCGGTTCTAATTTTGCATCAGATACCAGTCGGCTGTGGGGCCGGCAAAGACAGGATAAAGTTGGCCCGAATGTAGGCTTTGGCTTCGTGCAAAAGTGGGAAGATCAATACAGCGATGCCAAAATTTCTGGGCCGACAATGTGCGCTATTCATAACGCTCAACAAGTCTTAGCCGATCAAAGACTTACACCTCCAGAAATCGCGGCTTCTGTATTGCCAACGCGATCGCGATTGGATGATTGGGGTTCTTGGGGAGGGGATGCCGATGCGTCTGCTGGGAGGAATCCCGGTGCTGTTTTTGCTCAATACGATACAGCCGGGGGTACGGTGACATCTCGCTATGATTTAGTTGAACCTGGGCCGAAAGGTTTTGGGCGTGTTGAGTTTACTATTGAAGCGGAAGATCAGCCTCGGCGGGTGATTTTGGTGACGGTGAGGTTTTAGGGGAAGAGTAATATTAATTCTCGCGTTTGTTATCGGTTCCGACGGGGGTTTAAACCCCCGTATCATAGCGAAAGTCCTTTGAAAAGGACTGAAATGCCGATCGACGGATCGTAATACAGATATTCGGTAGGGACACAGCAGTGCTGTGTTCTCTTTCTGTATTTATTTCGATTGTAGGGACACAGCAGTGCTGTGTCCTCTTTCTGCGTTTCTGCGGATACGGACACGGCAGTGCCGTGTCCCTACAAATATTCTGTATCAAATCAATTTGACCTTTGCAATTGACCAATCAAATCTAATGCTTTTTGAGCATCATCGTTCATTCCTTGAGCTCTAAATAAATTAGCAGCTTGTTGCAAATCTGCGATCGCCCCTTTTGTATCTCTCATTCTCGCTAAAGTAATGCCTCGGTTAGCATAAGCTTTGGCATAATTGGAATTGAGCTGAATTGCTTGAGTGTAATCAGCTAAGGCAGAGCGATCGTTACCAATCCGAAAGAGCGCCAATCCTCTGTTAAAATAAGTGTTAGCGCGACCCGGATTAATTTGCAGCGCTTGATTGAAATCGTCGATCGCTCCTTTTTGATCGCCCAAGTCCGAAAGTGCTAATCCTCGGTTGTTGTAAGCCGCTGCAAAGTTTCTATCCAAGCGGATGACTTGAGTATAATCTGCGATCGCCCCCGGTTTATCTCCCATTGCCGACAAAACCAGCCCCCGATTGTAGTAAGCGTCAACATAACCGGCATTTAGGGCGATCGCTTTGCTATAATCAGCGATACTCTTGGGCATTTGTCTCAAATCGAAATAAGCGAGGGCTCGATAGAAATAAGCTTCCGCGTAATCAGATTGAGTTTGAATTGCTTGGTTAAAATCGGCAACTGCACCTGGCAAATCTCCCTTGTCAAACCGAGTTAAACCGCGAACGTAATAAGTTTTAGCATCTTGCGGGTTGTTCAGTTTCAGAGGTGCCTTAGTGGTTGGAGAGGTATCGATCAAAACAGCAGAACGATTTAACCCAGCTTCCGATAATTTAGCCAGAAAGATATTAATGGGAACCGCTACATTAAACCCGGTCTTGGTGGTGACTTGTGTTATAACTTTTTTTCCTTCGCCATCTGTTACAAAGTCTATATCACCAGCCGCGTGAACTCCAACTACGCGCCCTTCTCCATCAAATACAGGCCCTCCGCTCATTCCCCCTTTTGTTATAGCATCGTAACGTAAACTATAACCGCTTGGATAATCAGGTCGGAAACGACTGATAACATTACCTTTTACAAAAACATAATCGCGTTGAGTTCCGAACTGATTACCCCGCTGATTACCTGGATAGCCCGAAACAAAAATTTCTGTACCGATTACCGCTTGTTCGGAATCGCCTAAAGTTACAACTGGATAAGATTCTGCACTGTTAAATGTTACGACTGCTAAATCGGGAGCATTCTGGCCTTTCTGTAATAGTAAACTACGGGTTACTTGATAGTCTTTTTTCGTATTAGTGCGAATCGTGTAGGTATCCTTATCAGCCACAACGTGATTAGCTGTCAAAACCGTGTAAGTTGTGCCTTGTTTGGCAATGATAAATCCCGTCCCGCTACCACTTGTTTTTCCATTAATTTGAACGGTAACAGATTCAGCTAATTGGGCAATTTCTTGAGGAGTTTTTGCGAAAACAGGTGCTTGTGCAAAAACAACTATTCCTGCTACCGTTACCGTTCCTGCTAGGATGCTGGTGAGGGAATCAAAGCGCGAATAATCCCTATTCATAGGTGATTGCTGAAGAGTAAGATTTTTTATACTCCGAATAGTATAGATTAAAAGAAAATTTCTGAAAACCAGAAACCCTGGATGTTTGCCGATAATTTCGCTTTTTATGACATTTCGTACATTTCGTATGTTTCCACCATGGCCGGCATTACTCTGCCATATTTTATTTGTATATCTTCTAGGCTAACCAGCTCGAACTGCATCCCGAAACACTTTCAAAGCTTCTTTTTATTCGGACATTTGCAGGCATCTCCCCAGCAATTCTAGATCCAAATCCGGCAACAGCATACTCCGAGAAACGCGATCGTAACCCTCTGAGTTCAGTTGGTAAATAGCAAACACTCCGTCTTCCCAAAACCAAACTTCCGCTACGTTAAATCGGCGGTAGTATTCCAGTTTGTTAATAGTTCCGCTAGTGAAAATAACTTCGATCGCCAAATCGGGTGTTTCTCGCTGCCGCCGGTCTTCGCCAAAGTAGTAAGATAAATCTGGTTCCTTGCTGCTGCCTTTTGTTTCCCCTTGGAGTGTAGCGCTGCCCGTCGGTGTAAAACTAATATCTTTTTCTAAAAAAAACTGACATAACATTCCTGCTATCAGATATTTAATGGTTTTATGTTCCGCCGAAAGTGTGATAATTTCTACATATCCGTCGAGGTAAGACAAGCGAACACTGCGAGTATACTCTAGCAAGGAATCCAGACCTTTGAACTGCTCCCAAGTCATTGATAGCGGCAAAATCAACCGCTGTTCTGGAAGTGCAGTTAATTTGGGGTGAGTGGCAATAGTCATAGATACTTTCTCCGAGTTTGAATTTATACTTTTAGATTAACCGAAAAAATATCTAAAGGGAGAACAGTTTTAATATCAATTCTGCAAAGTACGGTTGCGTATAGATAGATTGCCCGCTATCTGTAGGGACACGGCAGTTCCGTGTCCTACACAAAACTGCCGTGTCTCCTACCCGGAACTAGATAGATCGCCAGTCTAATTCGCTACAAATAACTAAGCCAAAAACTGGAATTGAGAACCGTTAACTGCCAATGCAAACGGACTAGCTTGTTCAAATGAACCAGTAATTTCAAAGCTGTTGGTGTTTAAAACTATCCCCAAAATCCGTCCGTCTCTTTGGTTGATAATCACCATATCATCAATAATTCCGTCGTTGTCGTAAGCGATCAGATTGTTGTCAGTGAAGAGGAGGTCTAGTTCTGTTAAACCGTCAGTCAAACCGATGCGATCGCCTTCCTCAAACCTAAAATCTGTAATGACATCGGCTCCATTGACTCCGAATTGTTCATCGTTGCTTCTGAGCACAAATATATCAGCACCGGAGCCTCCCGTGAGCACGTCAACTCCCCGATCGCCCGCTAAGAAGTCGTTGCCGTCATTGCCGTCTAAATCGTCGTCTCCTTGCCCTCCCCGGAGGATATCGTTCCCCAACCCTCCGAAGATCAGGTCATTTCCGGCGTCCCCCCTAACTACGTCGTTGCCATCATTTCCATCCAGGCGATCGTCATCTTTCCCGCCGTAAATTATGTCATTTCCGCCGCCAGCGCCGATAACATCATTGCCGTTATTTCCTAAAAGCCGTTCGTTGGAATCCGACGAACCTGCTATAGTATCATTGCCGTCGAGTCCCCAAACTCCCCAGGGAAAAGACGCCAAATTTCCATCCTCTACATCAATTTCATCTGGTGTAGCGAATCCCAAAAAACGTGGCCCGCCCCCAGCAAATACAGGAAATCCCGTCAGATCGCCGAGAAGATTGTTAATCGTTAAAACCATAAGTATGTCCTGCCAAAAATCCTGTTAGCTGTATTATAATATGTTAGTTGTTGTCTGGAAAAATAGCAAGTATCTTTTGATTTATATCGCAAGTGTATTGGCTAATTAGAGACAAATAACCTGCTTGTCAATTGCCAATTACCAATTATTAATTACCAATTCCCAATTCCCAATTACCAGGGCTGTGCCTCATTCAATCCAAAGCTGCTCTAGATCTCGCTTCTGAGTCAAATAGCATTAGTTGCTGACACTATCCGCTACTGTCTACCGCTTATAATGGGTGTTACCCACCAGGTGGTAAACACGTTAATATCACCTATAACGTCGAGACTGAGAGGTTGTTTGTGAAAAAAAGTCAAAGTCCCGCGAGCCTCTGGTCAGAGAAAAAACCAAGTTTCCGATACCCACACACCAACTTTACAAACAGGATCTAAGTTCTTTACAAAGCCATAATCGCCGATCGCTGACATTATTTGGCAAAATCCACTGCTTTCAGGTGTTTTACTCATGTCTACCCCTAAATCGTCTGCCCATCAACACAACAACTCCGTAAAATCATTGCCAGCGACAGATATCGTCCCAACAGAGCAAGACCTTAACAATCTGCCGAGCGAACCAAGTATAGAACAGCTACTGGAAGCTTTGGCGGGCCAAGTACCCACTCAATCTGCTGAAATTGAACGCTTGAAAACGTGCAAACAAGATTTAAAGCGACTGTTTCAATTTCTCGGCGACCGCCGCGTTTTAATCGCAGTAATGGAACCTGGAACTTTTGCCCTGCGTTACGCTAACGCGGCATTTTGTCGCTTGGCCGGTTGGGAGGGAACGTCCTTGGCAATTGAATCTACCAACGGTTGGTTTGCAGAAAGCGAGCTCGCTCTGCTGGAACTGTTCGACGATGGAGACGGCAAAACAGTAGAACAATTGTACCGCCGCCACCTTTTGCACTGGGTATTGAAGCATTTTTATCAAATTGACCTCGACGGTTTGCGGGTGCTAGACGAACCTGTCACGGCGAGTGTAAAAAACCCCAAACACCGAGAACCCAAATTTATTGAATTTTGGCTCGGTTCGGAACAGTTGAAAATTAGTCGGATTGACTCAAAAATAGATGAATTTGCGGATATTCCTTTCAAATCAATGTCAGTTGCTGAACGGGAAGCTTGGCTGATGCAGCCGAATCAACTAGCCAATTTAGCCGATCGATTGCAGTTGGATAATTACCGGATAGAAGGCTTGCTGCTGCTAGAAGGTTTTGATGTCACCGTACAGGAGCAAATTCGGCGGCTGACTCAGTTATTGATCGATCGAGATTCGATGCTGCGGCCAGACAAATTTGAGAAAATCGATCGGTGTTTGCGATCGCTCTTCAATGCTGACGGCACTTTGCTGCTGCGTCCCGACGGCGACCAGGTACAGGTATTAGTTGCAAAAGACGGCGAACATTTGCAGCCGATTCTTTATTCAATCAACTCCCTAGAAGCTTCTCACTTTTTGAAGGCTACAGCAGCAAATCAAGTTTGGAACGTGCCAGACTTGCGCAGGGACTGCGAAACCGAGTGCGAGCGAACTTTGCGGAGAATGGGAACTCGATCGATGCTGCTGGTGCCCCTGGTAGTCAAATCTGTCACCCGCGAGGGGTGCGGGGTGCGGATTTTGGGTGTCGTGGGGCTGTTGTGCGATCGGTCGAACCACTTCAACGGCATTGACGCTCAACACGCCCAAGAACTGATTCCCGCCTTCATTGCAGCCCTCCGGCAAGCCATCCAGGAGCGGTTTACCCACATTCACAACATCCACCCCGCAGTCGAGTGGCGGTTCGCCCAAGAAGCAGAAAGGCGAAGTTGGGGACTACCCCCAGAAACAATCGTATTTGCTGATGTTCATCCGCTGTACGGAATTTCGGACATTCGCGGTTCTAGCGACGAAAGAAACCGAGCTATTCAAACTGATTTGCTCGAACAATTCCGCTTAGGTTTAGTCGTAGCTGATGCCGTTTGCGAAACACAAACTACCCACCTCGGCGAGCAACTGCGGCTCGACTTGCTCGACTACATCCAGCATTTAAAACAAAAAGTAACAGTCGATATGGAGGTGCGAGCCGCCGAGTATTTAAACGAGCATTTAGAAGTATATTTTGACTATTTTGTGCAGTGCGGGCCCAAGGTTCAGGCAGCCGTTGAAGCTTACCAAGCAGCTTGTGAAAATGAACACAACTGCGTTTACAGCGATCGTACCCGCTACGACCAAATGCTGAACCTAATCAGCACCAAACTCCAAGAAACCTGGGCCCGCTGGCAAGAACAAATGCAGCAAATTCTTCCCCACTACTGCGACATCGAATGCACAGACGGCATGGATCACATGATGTATGTAGGAAAATCGATCGATCCCAAATTTAGCCAGTTTCACCTGCACAGTTTGCGGTACGAACAACTGCGAGCAATTTGCGACTGCGCCCGCACAGTTTTTCGCCTGCAAGCCGAGTCTCAAATTAACATGGAACTCGCACATTTAGTCTTAGTGCAGAATACCACGATCGACATTTTTCACAACGAAAATACCGAAAAAATGTTTGATGTCAAAGGCACTCGCGACATCCGCTACGAACTCGTCAAAAAGCGGATCGAAAAAGCCGTTGACAAAGACGCACAAGAGCGGATCACCCAGTCGGGAATGTTGACTGTTGTTTATTCTACCGAGGAGGAGTGGGAAGAGTATCAGCAATACTTGCGCTACTTGTCTCGCGAAGGTTGGGTAGAGTCAAAAGTTCAGACGGGCACGGTAGAATCACAACAAGGAGTCAGCGGTTTAAAATTCGCCCGCGTGCGTATTTTACCGGAACCCGAATCAATTATTCATGTCAGTGAAGTTACGGTAGTAAACGATTGAAAATCAGCCTTGAAAATTTCTTGTAGTTTGGAGTTGCACGTTGACTCACAACGCGCAACTCCAAACTACAAGCACCGATATTTGGTATATTTTACTTTTGAGGCCGGAGCAAAAAATACACGATGGTTCTCACACAAACCCAACGTAATTTAATGTTATATTAATTAGAATTCGCTCCTGTTTAATTTTAAATTAACTTATGCTAACTTTCTCTGAATACCGCATCGACTCTACTCTGCACGAAGGCGTCGAAACAATAATCTATCGCGGACAAAGAGCGACAGACGCGCCCCCAGCAATTCTGAAAGTCCTCAAAGCCGAATATCCCACACTCGAAGCCATTACCAGGCTCAAGCACGAATATCAAATCCGCCAAAATTTAGACCGCGAACAAATTGTCAAAGCCATCAGTCTCGAAACCTTTGACCACCGATTAGGACTGGTTTTAGAAGATTTTGGCGGCGAATCTCTCGGAAATTTTTTGGAAAGAGAAACACTGAGTGCGATTCCCTCCGGGATAGCTTCGCTTCACGAAATTTTAAACATCGCCGTCCAAATCGTCAAAGGCTTAGAATACCTGCATCAAAATCAGATTATTCACAAAGACATCAAACCCAGCAACATCATAATTAACTCGCAAACAAAACAAGTAAAAATCACCGACTTCGGCATTGCTACAAAACTAAACAAAGAAAACCCGCAATTTAACAATCCCAACTCCGTCGAAGGCACATTAGCCTATATGTCTCCCGAACAAACCGGGAGGATGAACCGCACCCTCGACTACCGCACAGACTTTTATTCCCTCGGAATTACCTTGTATGAAATGCTGACAAAAAAATTGCCTTTTCCCAGCAATGACCCCTTAGAAACCGTTTACGGCCACATCGCAGTTCAACCAATGTATCCCCATCAAATCAATTCTGAAATACCGGAAGCCATTTCAGAGATAGTGATGAAAATGATGGCAAAAAATGCCGAAGGTAGATATCAAAGTGCTGCCGGATTGTTAGTAGATTTAGAAATTTGTTTGCATCAGTTAGAAACGACTGGCAAAGTTTCCGATTTTACCCCCGGACGCTTAGATATTCTCAGTCAGTTATTAATTCCCCAGAAATTGTACGGTCGGGAAAATCAAGTCAACCAACTATTAGCAGCATTTGAACGAGTAGGCGGGGGTTTAACTAACAATTCCTTAGAAAGCTCAACCACTTTTCAACAAAATTTGCCCCCATCCGGCACAAATGAACTGATGCTAGTATCTGGTTATTCTGGTATCGGTAAATCAGCAGTAGTTAATGAAGTTAGCAAACCAATTACTCGCTCGAAAGGTTACTTCATTAGCGGCAAATTTGACCAATTAAAACGAAATATTCCTTACGCATCATTGATTCAAGCATTTAACTCGCTACTGCGCCAGTTGCTAACAGAAAGCGCTGCTTCTATAGAAACATGGCGCACTAAAATTTTAACAGCTTTGGAAACAAACGGTAAAGTAATTGCCGATGTAATTCCTGAACTTGAATTAATCGTTGGCAAACAGCCAGAAGTGCCAGAACTCGGTCCTGTAGAATCGCAAAATCGCTTCAATCGAGTATTCAAAGAATTTATTCGCGTTTTTGCGCAAAAAGAACACCCGCTAGTGATTTTTTTAGACGATTTGCAGTGGGCTGATTCAGCAACATTAAAGTTAATGCAAATACTGATAACTGACCCTGACCAGCAATATTTGTTGCTAATCGGTGCTTATCGAGATAATGAAGTTAGTCCCACTCATCCTTTAATTCAAACTGTAGAAGAGATTGAAAAGACGGGCACGGTTGTCAACAATATCGTGCTGCAACCGCTGGCTTTAAAAAATGTGATTGAATTAGTCGCTGAAACACTTAATAGTCGCATGGATAAAGTAAATAATCTAGCAGAGTTAATATGCAATAAAACTGGCGGAAATCCTTTTTTCTTGACGCAACTACTCCAAGCACTTTATCAAGAAAATCTTTTAAAATATGACTTTAGTCCCATGATATCTCCGGTTACCAATGAGGAAGGTAAAGGGGGTTGGAATTGGAGTATCGATGAAATTCAAGCCATTGGAATTACCGATAAAAGTGTGGTGGAACTGGTAGCCAGCCGCATTGAAAAACTCCCAGCAGCCACGCAAAAAATGTTGAAATTAGCAGCTTGTGTGGGGGATAAATTTGCTCTAGATGTGCTGTCAATTGTCAGCGAAGAGTCAGCTAATACTACAGCCATTGAACTTTATTCAGCTTTGCAAGCAGGGTTAATTCTGCCCTTGAGCGATGCTTATCGGATTCCTTTAGTTTTCAATCGAGCCGAATCAATTAATCTCAAGTTAGATACTTCGCGGGTAACATACAAATTTTTGCACGATCGAGTTCAGCAAGCCGCATATTCGCTAATTCCCGAAGACAAAAAGCAATCGACTCATTTAAAAATCGGTCAGTTACTGTTACTAAATACTCCACCAGACAAGCTAGAAGAAAACATCTTTGATATCGTCAATCAATTGAATATCGGAATTGAGACGATTAGCCAGTCAGCAGAAAAGATGCAGTTAGCAAAATTAAATTTAACTGCTGGACGCAAGGCAAAAGCGGCTGCTGCTTATGAAGCTGCTGTTAGGTATTTGCGGGTGGCTATGGAATTATTGCCAGCGGATTGTTGGCAAAGTCAGTATGAGTTAACGTTAGCAATTTACGAGTCAACAGCCGAATCTGAATATTTAAACATCAACTATGAATATTCAAAAAAGATGGTCGATATCGTACTGAAAAAATCTAAACTTTTACTGGAAAAAGTGAATGTTTATGAACTTCAAATCCAGTCTTACAATGCTCAAAATAGACCCTTGGAAGCACTAAACACGGGACTGGAAGTGCTGAAACTATTAGGTATTTCTTTTCCTCTCAACCCTACCTTGCTAAATATTGTGGCTGGACTGATCGACACAAAACTAAGTTTGGGATTCAAACGAATTGAGGATTTAGCTAACTTGCCAGAAATGACCGCTCCCGACAAACAAGCAGCCATGCGGATTTTATCACGGATTCTCAGCAGTGCTATTCAGGCCAAACCCCTACTGGTACCGCTGCTTACATTTAGGATGGTCAAGCTGTGCATTAAATATGGCAATTCGCCTTATGCAAGTATTGCCTACGTTTATTATGGCGTAATTCTGTGCAGGCTGGGAGACATTAGCTTGGCATACCAATTCGGCCAACTGGCAATTAGGCTGTTAGGCAAATTTCCATCCCGTTCAATCAAAAGTAGAGTTTATGCAGTCTTTGGTTCTTTTCTTCAACAATGGAAAACAGATCTCAAGTCAGGATTAGGCGATATCAAGGAAGGTTTTCAAACCGGGATGGAAACTGGAGAGTTGGAATATGCGGCTTATTCTATTAATATATATTGTACTTATAAACTGTCGATGGGGGAGCGTCTCGATCTGGTTGAAAAAGAGACTGGTAAGTATGTGAAATTAATGCAGCAATCTCAACTAGAAATGGCTGTACAGTATATAAGTGTAGAGAGACAGACAGCCCTCAATTTGTGTGTCACAACTGCCGAACCATGCAATTTAGTTGGCGAGAGTTTTAATGAATTCAAAACGCTCCACCTTTTAATAGAAGCTAAAAGCTTTATGGTAGTTTGTTTGGTTTATAATGCCAAAAGTATGCTTAATTTTATCTTCCGAAACTACGCGCCAGCATTGGAAAATTCAAGGTTATTTGAGAAATATGAAGAAGCCGCCGACGGACTTTATGTAGTTTCAGTGAATAATTTTTACTACTCTCTTAGTCTCCTCGCTTTGTATTCCCAAGCTGGCAAAGGGGAGCAAAAGCAATATCTAAAAAAAGTGGAACATCTCCACAAAAAGATGAAAAAGTGGGCAGTTCATGCTCCGATGAATTATCAACACAAATACGACTTGGTAGCAGCCGAGAAAGCGCGAGTTTTGGGGCAAAATACCGAAGCAGTGGAATTGTACGATCGCGCAATTGATGGAGCTGCCAAAAACGGTTACATTCAAGAGGAAGCATTAGCCTATGAATTAGCAGGAGAATTTTATCAAGCTTTGGATAAAGAGGTAGTTTCTCAAGCATATCTGACTAAAGCCTATTATGGATATATCCATTGGGGAGCCACAGCTAAAGTTAAACACTTGGAATTAACACATCCTTTCTTAGTAGCACAGACGCGTACAATTCAAACTCCAACCCTCGATGTCACCCGCACTACTACTGGAAATAGTACCAGCAGTAGTTTAGGCGATTTCTTAGACTTAGCTACTTTTATTAAGTCGGCGCAAGCCATTAATAGTGAAATTGTTCTAGAAAAATTGTTGACCAAATTAATCAAAATTCTTTTAGAAAATGCGGCGGCTCAAAAAGTAGTGCTGCTGCTGCTGAAAAACGATATCCTCTGCATAGAAGCTACTGGCACTCATGCGGAGGATACAGTGACTATTTTACCGTCTATTCCAGTAGAAAATCGTCAAGATGTACCCCTTTCTGTGATTAATTACGTACACCGCAGTCAAAAGCATCTGGTTTTAGACAATGCGACTGTTGCCGAACCTTTTAAGGTGGATAGCTATATTCGGAAAAATCAACCCAAATCAATCCTCTGTTTGCCGATCATCTATCAATCTCAGCGGCGGGGAATAATTTATCTAGAAAATGCTTTGACGGTAGGAGCCTTTACGGCAGAGAGAGTAGAAGTATTCAAAGTGTTAATTTCTCAAGTTGCTATTGCCGTAGAAAATGCTGGTTTGTACGCGCGGGAGCAAGAGAAATCTCACCAGTTAGAAAAGTCTTTCAATGAACTGCAACAGGCGCAACTCCAACTGATTCAAAGCGAAAAAATGTCGGCTCTGGGCAACTTGATTGCAGGGGTTGCTCACGAAATTAACAATCCTCTCGGTTTTATTGCGGGTAATGTTGATGCTGCTGCTGAGGCTAGCTTAGATTTGATTGATTACTTGCAACTTTACCAAGAAAAATTTCCTAATCCTGGAGATGAATTAGAGGATAAAGCATCGGAGATTGAGTTAGAATATTTGATGGAAGATTTGCCTAAAATGCTTTTATCTATGAAATCTGGTACAGAGCGCATCCGCAATATTAGCACGTCTTTGCGCACTTTTTCCCGCGCTGACAGTGCAAATAAAGTGTCAGCAAATATTCATGAGGGCATCGACAGCACTTTGATGATTTTACAGTATCGCCTGAAAGCTCAAGATACTCGCCCCGCGATTAAAATTATCAAAGAATACGGAAATATTCCGCCAGTAAAATGTTATTTTGGGCAACTGAATCAGGTATTTATGAATTTGCTGGCAAATGCGATCGACTGTTTTGAGGAATCCAATCAGGACCGCACTTACGCTGAAATTGAAGCTTTACCGAATACGATCGCCATTATTACTCATTTCTCCGAGGATAACAACAGCGCGGTGATTAAAATCAAAGATAACGGTCAAGGGATGTCATCGGAGGTGAAGTCGAAAATATTTGACCATTTATTTACTACCAAAGGAGTAGGAAAAGGTACGGGTTTGGGGCTGTCTATCAGCAGGCAAATTGTGGAAGAAACCCACGGCGGTAAACTGACTTGCGAATCGATGCTGGGAGAAGGTTCGGAATTTGCGATCGCACTTCCTTTGAATTAAAATTATGGAACTATGGCGTGTTTTAAAATCCGGATCTCCCCCCTAACCCCCCTTAATAAGGGGGTGACAAGACTATGCTCAAAGTCCCCCTTTTTAAGGGGGATTTAGGGGGATCGAGACTCGGATAAAAACGGCACAACACATATATGAAAATTTGTCAATGCCTAATTATTTCTGAAAAAGTCCGCTGTTGGCAGTCTACATTCGGCAGTATGCAGTTACATTGTTAGCTAAATGTAATAACTGTATTTGATAGGAGTTTTTCGAGTGAACGCTGCCGAACAAGCCAGAAATATAGAAGTTGCCAGCAAAATTGCTGCTGTTGTTAATTTATTCAAGTCCGAATTCCCGGATGCAAAAGTTGATTTGAAACCTTGGATGAATGACGAGGATACTAGAGAACTTGTCGATCCAGATTCGATCGACATTGGCTTCCATTTTCCCGGTAGAAGCCGCTTGTTGCAAAGCCGCAGCATCTTGATTCAAATCCGATTTTACCAAGATCCGGTGGAAGGATATCGGCGGGCGATCGGGGTTGAGGCAGCCGGTTACGATCATACTGGTCAGCAGTGGCGCTTTTCCACCGTGGAAAATTGGAGTTTTTTCGGTGCAACCGAACCCGCTGCGGAGTCTGCCGAAAAGCTCAAACACTTTTGCCGCGAGATATTCGGTTTGTTTAATAGTTAAGTTCCAGGGACTGTAGCAGGGATTTGACGCCACATCCTAAGTAAATTGATATCAACGATCTGGCACCATTTCTAATAATCCCTTTAGAGGCGGCGTCGGAGCAACGGCCCACAATAAAATTTAATTTTTGTGGAGCAGGCATCATGCCTGTTTTTGACAATGGTGCTTGAGTGTGAGTTATTTCAAACTATCGCAATTGTCTATCGACCTACAGCCAACTGCATAAACAGATTTGTAAGTTGTCGATCGCTTGCCAAATAAAGTATAGCGGTTGTCGCGGACTTGTTCGTAAACGCGATCGCCCATCCACTTCATCCCCGGCATTGCCCGGTAAGCAGCCACAAACACCTCGCCAGCAGGCAATATCCGTCCGATTTCCTCCGCCGCATCGCTGCCTTGCCAGCGGCGTTCTGGATTCTCCGCATCTATCAAAATCATCCCCATTTCGCAGTCAGCAGAAGTTATCCCAAAGCGCTTTAATTGCTCTAAATCTTGCATCGAAATATACTCAAAATTTTTGCCTTTATCTAAGTTTTCTAGTAACTGCACCAAGGTAACGCAGAGATTGCAATTACCGTCGTAAATTACGTTGTAATTCATGTGATAACTTCCTAATTTATTCACTAACTATTCCACGATTTGCACCTGATGAGCTAACTGTCAGGTGCAAAATGCACCTGACTAACTAACTCTTTTCCTTACAGGAATCTCGATCGCAAATTCCGTGCCTTGACCCGGTGCGGAATGGCATTTAAGCTGCCCGCCGTGCTTTTCTACCACAATTTGATAGCTGATAGACAGCCCCAAACCAGTACCTTTACCCGGTTCTTTCGTAGTAAAAAACGGATCGAACAACCTTTCGTGAACATCTATCGGAATCCCCGGCCCGTTGTCAGCAATCCGAATCACAATATGAGAAGGATGCCGCCTCGAAACATCAGAAATAGCACGATCTCCCTGCATCAAAGCATCCTGTTCGTACTTTACATCCGTACAAATCCGCAGCGTAGGCGAAGGACAATAAGGAATAGGTGCCAGTTCCCCCTCAGCCCACTTTCCGGTTTCCATTGCCTCTTCCAAAGCATCAATTGCATTGCCGATAATATTCATAAAAACCTGATTCAACTGTCCCGCATAACACTGTACGCGCGGCAAATTACCGAACTCTTTGAGCAGCACAATTTTAGGATGCCCTGCGGTTTCTTTCAACCTGTGTTGCAAAATCAACAAAGTGCTTTCAATCCCTTCGTGAATGTCAACCTGTTTTTGTTCCGCTTCATCCAAGCGCGAGAAATTCTTCAGTGACAGCACAATTTGGCGAATTCGCTCGGCTCCCATTTTCATCGAATTTAACAGTTTCGGCAAATCTTGGAGCAGAAAATTAAAATCAGCATCATTTATCTCTTGTTGAATTGCCGGTGTTGGATGCGGGTATTCCTGCTGGTAAAGTTGCAGCATTTTTAGCAAGTCTTTAAAGTAATCGTCAGCGTGCATGACATTGCCGTAAATAAAGCTAACGGGATTGTTGATTTCGTGAGCAACGCCAGCGACTAATTGCCCCAAACTTACCATTTTTTCATTTTGAACCATCATGCTTTGAGTTTTATGCACGTCCCGCAGGGCTTTTGCCAATTCTTGATTTTTACTCCTCAATTGACTTTCGGAAAGCTGCACCGCTTCTTCGGCGTGTTTGCGCTTGGTAATATCTTTGCGAATTGCTACATATTGATGAGGTTCTCCGCTGGTATTTAAGCAAGGTACAATCGTAGTATCCAACCAGAATAATGTACCGTCTTTAGCTTGATTTTTCATTTCTCCCCGCCAAACCTTTCCCTGGCGGATGGTTGACCAAAGCTGCTTGAAAAAATCGGCTGGGTGATAGCCAGAATTAACAAGTCTGTGGGTTTTGCCGATCAGTTCTTCTCGGGAATATTTAAATAGTTCGCAAAATTGATCGTTGACATAGGTAATGGCTCCGAATTCGTCGGTATTCGAGACAATCGCCGATTGATCCAAAGCAAATTTTTCAAATTCCAACTCTTGGAGAGTTTGGCGCAATTCTGCTTCGGCTTGTTTGCGATCGCTAATATCGGTAATCATCCGCAACACCCCTGAAAATTCGCCCTCAGCGTCGAACATCGGCGTCGCCGAGACGATCGCCCACAAGTGAGATCCGTCTTTGCGAGTAAACTTAAAATCGTGGCGTTCGCGAATGCCTTGCCGCCTGCGGTGCACGTAACTTTCAGCTATTTTTATACAGTCGCAGTCGATAAACTCAAATAGCGATCGCCCCAGCATTTCCTCTACAGTATACCCCAGCATTTCGGCCATCCGAGAGTTAGCAAAAGTCGTGATACTTTCGCTGTCAAACATCCAAACGCCCTCCGAAGCCGTCTCGACAATGCAGCGGTAATAATTCTCCCTCTCCCTCAGTGTTTCCTCTGCTTGCTTGCGATCGGTAATATCAGTTTGCACCGCAATAAAACCTTCCAGTTCCCCATTTTCTTGATAAATTGGGGCGATCGAAAGCGCCACCCAATAACCCCTTCCATCCTTTTTGTAATTGTAAATTTCCTGATTAAACGGCACCCCCGCAGCCAAAGCCGATCGCAGTTGAGCAATAGTTAGCGGGTCTGTTTGAGGGCCTTGCAGTACATCACCCGGTTTTTTTCCCTGCATTTCTGCCAGCACGTAACCGCTAATCCGAGTAAATCCTTCATTCACCCATTCAATGCAGCCTTGAGCATCAGTAATAATCACACCATTTTGCGTTTTTTGAGCCACAATAGCCAACCGCGACAATTCTGTTTCATTTTTTTTGCTTTCAGTAATATCTTCAGCAATACCCAGAATGTACTTAGGCGCGCCCGAATCGTCAAACAAAGGAACTTTTTTCGTGTGCAAAATCCGCTTTCCGCGGCGCGGAAGTTGGATAGTTTCTTCTGGCAAATCTATACCTTTTCTCGTTGCAAACACTTCTAAATCTTGTGTTTGCAAGTAATTTGCCTGCTCTGATTCCAACAAATCAGCGGCATTGTTTAAGATAACTTCATCGCTGGAATAGCCAAACAATTCTTCGCTAGCAGTATTCCAATAAATAAATTTTTGCTCTACAGCATCTTTAATAAAGACACTAATCGGCAGATTTTGCAGTACCGCATTCAGAAAATCTTGAGTGTTTCGCAGGTTTTCTTCAGCTCGCTTTCGTTCAGTAATATCCAAAATCACTCCGTCGAGATAAACAACCCGAGACAGAGAATTTGCCACCGGCGAAACCGGCGAAACAACAGCCGACAAAAAGCCCTCAATTTCCCCTTGTCCCTCTTGTTTTCCTCTAGCCTCGTCCGCCTCGCAGCAAACAACTTTGCCTTTTTCGTAAACCCAGCTAATTTCGCCGTCAGCCCGGACAATCCGGTATTCAAGGATGTACGGAGTTCTGGTTTCTACACTTTTTTTGACAGTAGCCTCCACATTTTTGCGGTCTTGAGGATGGATAATGCTGGCAAAAGAACGGACGCGATCGTTGATAAAATCAGAAGATGGATAGCCTGATATTTCTTGAACGGCATCGCTCAAAAACGCCATTGTCCGTGTTAATCCCCCGTCGCCCGTAAAGTCGCAGGTACAGCGGTAGACAGCACCGGGAATATTAGCTACTAAATTTTTATATCGTTCTTCGCTATTTAACAAACATGGGCCGTCTCCGTTATTGCGATCGCCGTTCTTAAATTTAGAAGAATTCGAGGAAATTTGCATGATTTTTTTCACTTGTGAGTGCGGGGGCAAGTGTTAGAGTAGATGACCGTATAAAAAGTGAATTTAATTTGCGTAATTATGCGTTATTAATTAATATAGTACAAAATTAGTTCTCCGAACATTCAGAAAATTTGATGGCGGCTAATAGGTAGAGCTAATCAAAGCTAGAGATGTAGAGGGAAGAGGGAAGTTCGGCAACGGATTCTGTAACAGCTTTAACGGAGTTAACGAATTTAACCCAGGGATGTTGAGGTTGGAGGTTCGAGGGAACATTTTCCGACTCTCCCCCTCTCCGACTCTCCGACTCTCCGACTCTCCCCCTCTCCTACTCGCCGTCTCGTTACAATAAGATAAGTTGCCTTGCTACCGACCAGCCCCTCAAACAAAACATCATGACTCAACAACAACCCCGGATTTGCATTCTCGGCGGAGGCTTCGGCGGACTCTACACAGCCCTGCGCTTGAGTCAGTTACCCTTCTCCAAAACCGAAAAACCCGAAATTGTTCTAGTTGACCGCCGCGATCGATTTTTGTTCGTTCCCCTGCTGTACGAACTGCTGACCGGCGAGCTCCAAACCTGGGAAATTGCCCCGCCGTTTGCGGAACTCTTGCAAAACACAGGTGTGCGCTTTTGTCAAGGTACTGTCTCCGGCATCGATGTGGAGCAAAAACGAGTGCAGTTGCACGAAGGGCCAGAAATTCCGTGCGATCGCCTGGTTTTAGCTTTAGGCGGCGAAACCCCTCTAGATATGGTTAAGGGTGCCGTTGAATACGCTTACTCGTTTCGCACCCTCGACGACGCCTACCGCTTAGAAGAAAGACTGCGATTTTTAGAAGCCAGCAATACCGATAAAATTCGGGTGGCGATCGTCGGGGCCGGTTATTCGGGAGTAGAATTAGCTTGTAAATTAGCCGATCGACTCGGAGACAAAGGTCGCGTGCGGTTAGTCGAACAAGCCGACATGATTCTGCGGACATCACCGGAGTTTAACCGCGAAGCAGCCAGCAAAGCTTTAGAAAAACGGCAAGTGTGGATCGACTTAGAAACAGAAGTAGAGGCGATCGGATCGGATACAATCTCCTTACTTTACAAAGGACAAGTAGATGTTCTCCCTGTAGACATAGTATTGTGGACAGTAGGAACTCAAGTTAGTCAAGCAGTGCGATCGCTACCCCTCAAACAAAACCGCCGCGGTCAATTAACAGTCAATCCGACAATGCAAATTATCGACCATCCAGATATATTTGCCTTGGGAGACTTAGCTGAATGTCACGATGCAACTGGTCAAAAAGTCCCCGGAACAGCCCAAACAGCCTTCCAGCAAGCTGACTACACCGCCTGGAACATTTGGGCATCCCTCACCGGCCGCCCATTACTTCCTTTCCGCTATCAGCCGCTAGGAGAAATGATGACATTAGGAATAGACAACGCCACCCTAGCCGGTTTAGGAATTAAACTCGACGGACAACTAGCACACATTGCTCGCCGCTTAGCCTATCTTTATCGGATGCCAACATTTGACCATCAACTAAAAGTTGGTTTCAATTGGATTAGCAAGCCGATTCAAGAGTTGCTTAAAAGCTAATCAATGCTTCTTCAAATAGAGCGGCAACAGGCAAGATGCCTGTTCCACAAAAATTCAATATTCTTGTGGAATGGGCATCTTGCCCGTTCCCAAAAAATTCAATATTCTTGTGGAATGGGCATCTTGCCCGTTCCCAAAAAATTCAATATTCTTGTGGAATGGGCATCTTGCCCGTTCCTATAGAGAATCTTAGCCAAAATACAAAATGCAAACTCCTACAATTCAACAGCCAAAAACCGAACTTCCGCCCCTAATTCAGCGCGAGATTCTCTTCGGCAACCCCGAAAAAACTAGCCCCAAACTTTCACCCGACGGCAAGTATATCGCCTACATTGCACCCGACGAAAACAACGTCTTGCAAGTGCAATTGCGTACCGTCGGTCAAGCCGACGATCGCCAACTGACAGCCGATAAAAAACGCGGCATCCGCATCTTTTTCTGGACTTACAGCGGCGAAGAACTCATTTATCAGCAAGATATTGATGGTGATGAAAAATGGCATTTATTCTCAGTCAATATCCAGTCAAATCTGGTTCGCGACTTGACACCATTTCAAGGTGTTCGATCTCATCCGATCGCCCTTGACCGCAACTTCCCTAATGAAATATTAGTGGAAATGAACATCAGCGATCGACGCAAACACGATGTTTACCGCATCAACCTGCAAAACGGTGCCGTTGAACTCGACACCGACAACCCCGGTAACATCATGGGTTGGACTTGGATTGCTGACGCCCAATTTCAAGTGCGGGCGGCCACAGCCACAACTGCCGACGGCAGTACAGAATTGCTATTTCGAGAAACTGCCGATAAGTCTTGGGAAAGCTTGCGACGCTGGGGCCCCGACGATGAAGGCGGTGCCGTCATGTTCTCAGAAAACGGCAAAATTCTTTACATCATCGGCAATCACGATGCTAACGCCAAACGTTCGATCGCACTCGACTTAGAAACCAAACAAGAAACCGATCTCGCCTCGGACCCAGAATACGATGTCGGCGATATTTTGATACACCCCACCAAGCGAGAGATTCAAGCAGTTTCCTTCTACAAAGACAAGCAAGAGTGGCAAATTTTAGATCCAAGCATAACAGAGGATTTTGAGGCGATCGGCAAATTTCGTCCCGGCGAATTCGACCTCACCAGCCGCAACCTCGCCGACACTACTTGGCTAATCGCTTACAGGACAGACGACGACCCAGTCTACTACTATACCTACGATCGCGCCTCCAAAACCTTCACCTTCCTATTCAGCAACCAACCAAAACTCGAAGGGCTGCCGCTGTCATCAATGGAACCCATTTCTTACACCGCAAGAGATGGTTTAACGATTCACGGCTACCTGACAAAACCTGTCGGCGTCGCCACACCCGTAGCTACAGTCTTGCTAGTACACGGCGGCCCCTGGTCGCGCGATACCTGGGGTTACAACTCACAAGCCCAATGGCTGGTAAACCGAGGTTACGCCGTTTTGCAAATTAATTTTCGCGGTTCCACCGGCTACGGCAAAGCCTTTCTCAATGCCGGCAATCGCGAATGGGCCGCTAAGATGCACGACGACTTGCTAGATGGGGTGAATTGGCTTGTAGAAACAGGAATTTCCCAACAGAATAAAATTGCGATTATGGGCGGTTCCTACGGCGGTTATGCCGCCTTAGTGGGATTGACTTTTAGTCCCGATGTTTTTGCCTGCGCCGTCGATATTGTCGGGCCAAGCAATTTGATTACGCTGCTGCAAACGATTCCCCCTTACTGGGAACCGAGAAAAGCAAGTCTGTATCACCGCGTGGGCAATTTGGAAACAGAACCAGAGTTTCTGAAATCGATCTCGCCCTTATCTTTTGTCGATCGCATCCAGAAACCCTTACTCATCGCCCAAGGTGCCAACGACCCGCGAGTTCAATTAGCAGAAAGCGAGCAAATTGTCAATGCCATGAAGCAAGCCGGCAAACCTGTAGAATACGTGCTGTATACAGACGAAGGACACGGATTTGCACGGCCGGAAAATCGCCTGCACTTTTATGCGATCGCCGAAGAATTCCTCGCCAAATATTTAGGCGGTCGATTTGAACTTGCGGGCAACATTGCCAATCATTCTGGCGTGGTGAATCCGCAAACAACTCACAACTGAAAAAGTTTGTAGTGCTGAGATGTTGCACCATTCTCAATAAGCTTTTTAGGAACAGGCAAGATGCCTGTGAAGCGAGAAAATTCACTCTTTGTGGAACAGGCATCTTGCCTGTTCTTGAGAATGGTGCAAGATGTGAGTAGTGAGGACTGAAGTCCTCAAACCTAAAATCCTAGGCAATCAGGACTAAAGTCCTTACTACAAACAAATAACAAATAACCAATAACAAATGACAAAAGTAATTTTTTTAGATGCCGGCGGTACACTGTTTGACGTTCGCGGCAGCGTCGGCGAAGTGTACCAAAAATTAGCCAATAGTTTTGGAGTAACAGTTAACTGTCAAGAGTTAAATGCAGCATTTTCCCAAAGCTTTGCTTCAGCAAGTCCGATGGCATTTCCAGGGATAGAATTAGCAAAAATTCCCCAGCTAGAATTTGAATGGTGGCAAACAGTTTCCGCTAAAGCCTTCCAGATAGCAGGCGTTTATCACCAATTTTCCGACTTTCCTAATTTCTTTGCCCAACTCTACGCTCATTTTGCCAGCGCCGAACCTTGGTTCGTCTATCCCGACGTATTCCCAGCATTAAATAAGTGGCAAAAACAAGGAATTGAATTAGCAGTAGTCTCGAATTTTGATTCCAGAATTTATGCAGTATTAAAAGCACTAAATTTAGCAGAATATTTCACATCAGTGACAATTTCTACTGAAGTTGGTGCAGCAAAACCCCAGTCTCAAATTTTTACCGCCGCTTTGCAAAAGCACAACTGTATGGCCGAGAATGTGTTGCATATCGGCGACAGCTTCAAAGCAGATTATTGCGGTGCTAAAACTGCTGGATTAAAAGCAATTTGGTTGAACCGAGAACAGGAAAAAGTAGAATCCGGCAAATTGCCTTTAACTGAAACGCAAATAGAACAGTGCAGCAGCCTTGATTATTTGGCATTTTAACTTTACAATTTTAACTAACGTACACAATTTAATAAATCAATTATCTGTAAGGTTCGCAGCGCGAACCTTATGGTTATCTGTAGGGTTCGCGATGCGCGCCTTACCGTTATTAACTAACGTACAATATTTAATACATCAATAGCTTTACCGCTATAGGGAGACAGTAGTACCAAATCATGAAAAAAACAGCGCTGACAACTATATTAACAGACACAATCACCGTGTTTTGGGGAGAATGGTTAGATTTGCGAGTCCGAATCTTGCCAGTTGCCGCCGCTGGTTTAGTATCCCCAATAATTTACATTTTAGCTTTTGGTTTCGGGTTGGGAAGTTCCTTGCCTAAACCTGCAATTGGCGGCAATTATCTAGAATTTATGCTGCCGGGAATGGTAGCACTCTCATCAATGACAGTAAGTTTTACCGGCACAGTATTTTCGATTTGCGGCGAACGCCTTTATACTAAAACTTTTGAGGAATTGCTGTTGCTGCCAGTACACCCGCTCGCTTTGCACGCGGGCAAAATGCTAGCAGGAATATTGCGGGGAATGCTGACTTCTGTTTCGGTGATTTTAGTAGCAGTTTTGTTTACTCAAAAGCTCGTCTTTCTGCATCCACTGTTTTTGTTAGTAATAATTCTCAACTCCGCTGTATTTGCGGGCATGGGAGTGATAGTAGGTTTAACCGTAAAATCTATCGAATCAGTCGGATTGTACAACAATTTTCTGATAACTCCGATGTCATTTTTAGGAGCGACATTTTTCGACCCAGCGACGCTGCCGGTAGCCCTAAAAGGCATAGTTTATCTGTTGCCGCTGACTTATGCCAGTATTGGATTGAGAGCCGCTGCTTACGATCTGGCCAAGTTTCCTTGGTACAGCATCCCCATTTTGTTAGTGGCTGCGATCGCCTTTTCTTTAATCGGTGCCCGCCAGTTTACCACCCAGCAAGACTGAAGAAAGCCATTAGTCATTGGTCATCAGTCATTAGTGATTAGTCCAAAAATTACATACAGCAGATTCCACATTTATGAAGTAAACCCGCCTATCGTGAGCTTCTCCTCCCAGGACACGGCAGTGCCGTGTCGCTACAATTAATTGTGGTAGGGACACGGCAGTGCCGTGTCCCTACACTTCACAAACCTGGAATACGCTGTAATACGGGTTCTGACTCCATAAATGTGGTTATTAGTCATTAACTATCGGCTTAAAAAATATTATAAAGTAACTTATAAATCAAGCGAAAAATAGCTGTTCCAGCGATCGCCCCCAAAGCACCCAACCATCCCACAAATAACACGCCCGTGAGCGGAGAATTAGGATAAATCGCAACTGCCGCCGTCTGCAAAGCCGGGAAAAACCACAGCAAAGCCAGAGTACCTGCACCAATAATCAACATCTCAGTTTGTTCGATCGCCCTGCGGTACTGGCCGTAAATCAAACCCGCCACAATCATCCCCAACAATCCCACACTCAAGCCTGGAGACGGCAGCAAACTCGTCAGGGCGATCGCCAGCAACCCACCCTCAAAACCCGTAAACGCCGCCCCTCCCAAAACCTCCCAAATAGAAAAAGCCCTTCTCGGCGAAGGTTGCAGGCCAGACGGAGGAGTTGCAGGAACAGGCACAGGAGGCTGCTGAGTCGGTGGTAGCTGCTGAGTCGGTAGGGGAGTCGGAGTCCTGACTGTCGGCGGTGTCACGACCCTCGTAGGCTGTTGAGAATTGTATTTCAGAGCCGCTTCCACCTCCGCTGCCGATTGAAAGCGCTGGCTGGGAGCGGATAATAACATTCGATCGAGAACTTGAGCCAAACGCGAACTTACCTGCACCCGCGACTGCCAATTCCACTCATTTCTGTAACTATCAAAAAGCTCCGTGGGCTGCAAACCGCTCAGCAAAGTAATGCAAGTCACAGCCAAAGCATACAAATCCGTTGCCGGATAAACTTCTTGCCCGCTCATCTGTTCTGGCGGAGCGTAACCCAAAGAATAAATCCCAGTCGAAGCTTTTGCACTCCCAACACTTTGCGTTACTTGTTTAACCGCCCCAAAATCTAATAAATAAAGCCGACCGTTTTTACCCCGCATAATATTAGCAGGTTTAATATCCCGGTGAATCGAACCGCGAGAGTGCACAAAATCGAGAACCTTCAAAATTTCCCCCAGCACCTCCACCGTTTCCGCCTCCGAAAACCTGCCTTTAACAGCTAGTTCATCCTCCAAATTTGTACCGTCAATAAATTCTTGAACCAGATAGAAAAACTGATCGTTTTTTCCCGGCTGCAAACTCGTAACAGTCAGCTCAAAAAAAGCCAGCAAACTCGGAATTTGGGAATGTTCGTTTCCCAGTTCTTCCAGCACCGCCGCTTCCCGTTCAAATAGAGTTTGAGCGATTTGTAGCTGTGGCGGAGTCAGACTTACCGACGGCTGCAAAAGTTTAGCCACGCACTGCCGCATCGCCGGAGTATAGCGGTCTCTCGCCAAAAACGCCGCCCCAAAACCGCCTTGACCCAACAACCTCACGGGCAAATAGCGGCCGCTCAAAATCAGGGGCATCCCGCAAGTCGTGCAAAACTTTTGCTGCACGGTTTTCAGCAGCGAACTGTCATCGAGGTCGGGAAAATAGTTTTGAGGGCGCGGGCAGCCCGGTCGGGTGCAGTAAACTTCCATTTTTGTTTGCTAAGAAGAGGGAAGAAGGAAAAGGGAAGAACGAAGAAAAAGTGATGGTTAAACCAGATTTCGATTTCTCAACTAACCGCGAACTGCTAACTGCCAGCGACCTAAGAGATTAACTTCCCGCCGAGTTGGGAGTTGCTATTTCTATGAATCCCAAATCGAGCGCAGGGGGTTCTTTCTTCTCCAGGATGGTCGAATAAGTAGCAAACTGCGGCAAAATTTCATTGCTGAAGGCCTCTGCTGCTTTAGAACGGTAGCGGTTGGGGTTGTAAATCAGCGACAAAATGCGAGTTACCAAAACTTCGTCCATTTGAGATTTGTGCAAGACGCCCATGAGCAACTCTTTTTCGATCGCCGAAACCGAGACAAAAGCAGCTCCCAGCCCCGACTGAACGGCATTTTTAATGGCTTCGATCGAATTTAGTTCCATCTCTATTTTCAAGCGGCGCGTGTCAATGCCGCAGCGAGTCAGTACCTGATCGATTACTTTGCGGATCGTAGACTGCGAATCGAGGGATATAAACTGCAATTTGTAAAGGTCTTCTTTTTGGATAGTTTCTTGTTGTACCATCGGGTGGGACGGAGGGAGAATCAGAGCCAGTTCGTCCTCAGCGTAAGGAACAATTTCTAAAGCTTCTACAAGTTCGGTAGGAATCTCTCCGCCAACAATTGCCAAATCGATTTGCCCGTTAGCCACACTCCACGCCGTGCGGCGGGTCGAGTGAACGTGAAGCTGTACTGCTACATCCGGGTACTTTTGGCGGAACATCCCGATCATCCGGGGCAGCAAATAGGTTCCCGTTGTTTGAGAAGCGCCGACGATCAAAGTACCGCCTTGCAGATTTTGCAAGTCTTCCAGAGCTCGACAAGTTTCCTGGCAAAGCGATAAAATTTTCTCGCCGTAACTCAGCAGCAGGTGTCCGGCTTCGGTCAGTTGCGCCCGCCGCCCCCCCCGGTCAAACAGCGGCACGTCCAACTGTCTCTCTAAGTTTTGCACCTGCAAGCTAACTGCTGGCTGGGATACATAGAGGCTGTCCGCGGCGCGTTTGAAGCTTCCTTCAGAGGCGATCGCCTTGAGAATGCGTAACTGGTCTAAAGTGAAAGGAAGGTCAGACATATATCTAAATTGTCAGTTGTCAGTTGTCAGTTGTCAGTTGTCAGTTGACGGTTGACGGTTGACTGTAGGCAGCGAACAGCAAACAGCGAACAGTCAACAGCGAACAGTCAACAGCGAACAGCGAACAGTCAACAGTCAACAGCGAACAGTGAACAGTTAACTGACTGATAACCGCTGAATGCTCCCATAGATACTTTGTGACACAAATTGGCCGAGAATCAATAACTTTTCTTAATATTTGCAATGACGATCGACTTGGCGCTTGACTCCCACTTAGTTATTCTGGGCCTGTTACTGGTTTTTGCGATCGCCCACAGCGGTTTAGCAGCCCTCCGGCCCAAAGGTGAAAAGCTGATCGGGCCGAGACTTTACCGGGTTTTGTTTGCCCTTGTCAGTTTGCCGCTAGCCGTCATTCTGATTGTCTACTTTTTCAACCACCGCTACGACGGCCTGCAGCTTTGGCAAGTACAGGGATTACCCGGAGTTAAACCTGCAGTTTGGATACTTTCGGCAATTTCCTTTCTGTTTTTGTACCCAGCAACTTTCAACCTCCTAGAAATTGCCGCCGTCCAAAAGCCCCAAGTTCACCTCTACGAAACTGGCATCATTCGCATCACCCGTCACCCGCAAATGGTGGGACAGGTGATTTGGTGCGTGGCCCACACCCTGTGGATTGGCACTAGCTTTACCCTCGTCACTTCCATCGGTTTGGTACTTCACCACCTCTTCGGAGTGTGGCACGGCGACAGGCGACTTCAGGCTCGTTTTGGAGAATCCTTTGAAACCATCAAATCTCGAACCTCAATCATGCCTTTTTTGGCAATCCTACAAAAGCGTCAAACCCTTGATTTGCTTGAGTTTCTGCGCCCTTCCTACCTAGGTGTAGTCATTTTTACGGGCCTGCTGTGGGAAATTCATCCTTTTTTGATGCGTGTCACTAGGAACATATACTGGTAGCATGATCCCTAGGATAGAAAAAAAATTATTAAATTTTGAGGGATCATGGTGTTGTCGGTTAGCGAACGCACTTTTGCACAAGAGGTGTTTCAAGCCTCTACCCCCGTTTTAGTTCACTTTTCGGCTCCTTGGTGCGGTTTGTGCCGCGCGATCGACCCCACGCTTAAGACTTTTGAGGCACAGTGGGCAGGAAAAGTCAAGCTCGTAGGAGTGAATGCCGATCAATGTTTCAAGTTGGCCCACACTTATCGGCTGACAAGTCTGCCCACGCTGATTTTGTTTGAGGGCGATAAAGTTCGATTTAGATTGGAAGACTACCAAGGGCGGGAGGAACTGCGGCGGACTCTGGATTCCTGGATGCTCGCGGCTCACGTAGCTTCCCCATCTCAACGGCTGCAACTTCAGGAAGTAGCCAACAGGTAACGGCTGCAAGCCATTCGGCTTTTAGGTAGAAAGCAGAAGCAATTCCTGATTTGTCGATCGGCCACCCGACAGCCAAATCTCGGAGTCCTGAACGCAGAAACAGTGTTTTTTACGAAAAAAATATAGTGTGCAGCGCGAGGGTATCGCTTAAAAAACCCGGTTTCTTGATTTCTGTCCGTCCAAGACTGTCTCGATTTGTCAATCTATATTTTGGCAGAAATTTAAGGGGAACTAGATCGATCGGCTCGATCGGGAAAATATGCAGTAGGTCTCAAGCGTTGTCGATGGACAATGCTTGAGAATTACAACAAGTATTTATGCCCGTTCATGCAGGCGTGTGTCACAATTGTTTACAGTTTTGGCAATATCTAGTAGAAACTTTAAACTACCTATCAGTCATGGAACTGCTTTATCAATATGCTTGGCTGATTCCTGTCCTGCCGCTGGCAGGCGCAATGCTAGTAGGTCTAGGCTTAATCACCTTTAACCAGGCAACCAACAAACTCCGACAAGCGAATGCGATATTAATCGTGTCCGCACTCGGAGGGTCAATGGTACTATCCTTCGCATTGCTGTGGAGTCAACTACAGGGCCACGCACCCTACACCCGCAGTATTCAGTGGGCTTCTGCTGGCGACTTCTCGCTGAATATGGGCTATATTATCGACCCCCTGACGGCGGTAATGCTGGCGATCGTAACCACGGTCGCCTTTTTGGTGATGATTTACACCGACGGCTACATGGCTCACGATGACGGGTACGTGCGTTTTTACGCCTACCTGAGCATCTTCAGCGCGTCGATGTTGGGTCTCGTAGTCAGCCCGAACATCGTTCAGATTTACATTTTTTGGGAACTCGTAGGTATGTGTTCGTACCTGCTAGTCGGATTTTGGTACGATCGCAAACCCGCTGCTGACGCTTGCCAAAAAGCTTTTGTCACCAACCGCGTCGGCGACTTCGGCCTGCTGCTGGGCATCCTCGGCATTTACTGGGCCACCGGCAGCTTTGAATTTGACGTGATGGGCGATCGCCTGCACTCCTTAGTCGAATCCGGTACTCTCAGCGCGACTCTGGCGACAATCTTCGGCGTCCTGATATTTTTGGGCCCAGCCGCCAAATCCGCTCAATTCCCCCTCCACGTCTGGCTGCCAGACGCAATGGAAGGCCCGACACCGATTTCTGCTCTGATCCACGCCGCGACAATGGTAGCCGCCGGCGTATTCCTGATCGCTCGGATGTACCCGGTGTTTGAAGGGTTGCCGGCAGTCATGAATTTGATCGCCTGTACCGGCTGTTTTACGGCATTTATGGGCGCTTCGATCGCGATTACCCAAAATGACATCAAAAAAGGCCTCGCCTACTCCACCATCTCCCAACTCGGCTACATGGTGATGGCAATGGGCGTCGGCGCTTACAGTGCCGGACTTTTCCACTTGATGACTCACGCTTATTTCAAAGCGATGCTGTTCCTGTGTTCAGGTTCAGTGATTCACGGGATGGAAGCAGTTGTAGGCCACAACCCCGCACTCGCTCAAGATATGCGAGTCATGGGCGGCTTGCGGAAATATATGCCGATTACCGCTTCTTGCTTTTTAATCGGAAATTTGGCAATCTGCGGAATTCCGCCGTTTGCCGGTTTTTGGTCAAAAGACGAAATCCTCGCCCAAGCTTTTGCAGCAAATCCCGCTTTGTGGGCTGTTAGCTGGCTGACGGCCGGGATGACCGCGTTTTATATGTTCCGGATGTATTTCAGCACCTTTGAGGGCGAATTCCGGGGCAATGACAGCGCCATCAAGCGGCAACTCCTGCAACCCGGTGTTGTTTTTGGCCCGGGAGCGATGAATGTTAAGGAATTGGCATCAACTGGCGACAGTCACGACGAACACGACCATTTGCCTCACGAATCTCCTCTGACAATGGCTCTGCCGTTAGTGTTGCTGGCAGTACCTTCTGTGTTTATCGGTTTTGTAGGTACGCCGTTTGCCAATTATTTCGAGCAGTTTGTTCGCGCTCCTGGCGAGTCTCTCGAAGAAGTTTTGGAACACGCTGCTGAGTTCAATTTGACGGAATTTCTAATCATGGGCGGGAGCTCTGTAGGTATTGCTTTGCTGGGCATTACTTTGGCTTCTCTGATGTATTTGAGCCGTAAAATTGACGCAAGTGCGATCGCCCAAAAAATCAAACCGCTTTACGAGTTCTCCCTGAATAAGTGGTATCTCGACGATATCAACGAATTTCTTTTCGTCAAAGGCAGCCGCCGTTTGGCCCGGCAAGTCATGGAAGTTGATTTGCGCGTCGTAGATGGTGTAGTCAACCTGACCGGTTTGGTCACGCTGATTACCGGCGAAGGTTTGAAATACTTTGAGAACGGTCGCGCTCAGTTTTATGCCCTGATTGTGTTTGTCGCAGTTCTGGGTTTTGCGATCGTTTCTGGAGTCAGTTAAATCGGTAGGGACACGGCATGGTTCCAAGGGTGTCAACTTAATGTCAAACCGACCGTATCTCTTGTTTGTCTCGAAGTCTAGATCCCCCCTAACCCCCCTTGATAAGGGGGGAACAAGAGTATTCTCTCAAAGTTCCCCTTCTTAAGGGGAATTTAGGGGGATTTAGGGGATCTGAACTTGGCGATCAACCCTTAATAAGGGGTGAATAAGAGTATTCTCTCAAAGTCCCCCTTCTTAAGGGGGATTTAGGGGGATCTGAACTCGGCTATCGACAAGAGATACAAAGGTTTTGAGGATTAAGTTGACACGATGAAAAGCAATGCCATTTCCCACCAGAAGATATTTTAAGAAATGGTTGTAGCTCAATAACTCACAATTGACAATTAGCCAATAGAAATAAATCTTTGATTGAACTTAACTGTTGCGATCGCATAATTTGTCCAAATAATACCAAAAAAATTTGTTCCGTATAAAGAAAGTATAAAATTTAGGCTAAAAGTGCCAAAATGTGTTTAAACCTAATAACTGATGGATCATTTTAAAACGCAATGGATACAGCTAACTTTCCCTGGTTAACAACAACAATTCTGTTTCCCATTGCTGCGTCCTTGCTGATTCCTTTAATTCCCGATAAGGATGGCAAGACGGTGCGGTGGTATGCCCTAATTGTGGGTTTGATCGATTTTGCCCTACTTGTTTACGCTTTTTACACTCATTACGACTTCAGCAATCCAGATTTGCAACTGGTAGAAAGCTATACTTGGGTACAGCAACTCGATTTGAAGTGGTCGGTGGGTGCTGACGGTTTATCGATGCCCCTGATTTTGCTGACAGGTTTTATTACTACGCTGGCTACTTTAGCAGCTTGGCCGGTCACATTTAAACCGAAGCTTTTTTACTTTTTGATGTTGGTAATGTACGGCGGCCAAATCGCAGTTTTTGCCGTGCAGGATATGTTGCTCTTTTTCCTGGTTTGGGAACTGGAATTAGTCCCGATTTATCTGATTTTGTCAATCTGGGGCGGCAAGAAGCGCCTCTACGCAGCAACTAAGTTTATCCTATACACCGCAGGCGGTTCGCTGTTTATTTTGCTGGGCGGGCTGACGATGGCGTTTTACGGCGATACTGTGACTTTCGATATGCGGGCGATCGCAGCTAAAGATTACAGCACCAATATACAATTGCTACTGTACACAGGTTTCTTAATAGCTTACGGCGTCAAGCTGCCAATTTTTCCACTGCACACTTGGCTTCCTGACGCTCACGGCGAAGCAACCGCACCCGCCCATATGTTGCTAGCAGGAATTCTCCTAAAAATGGGCGGCTACGCTTTGCTGCGGATGAATGCGGGAATGCTCCCCGATGCTCACGCTGTCTTCGCACCCATCTTGGTAATTTTGGGTGTGGTAAACATTGTTTACGCCGCCTTAACTTCTTTTGCTCAGCGCAATTTGAAGCGGAAAATTGCTTATTCTTCAATTTCGCACATGGGGTTTGTGCTGATTGGGATAGCTTCGTTTACCGATTTGGGTGTTAGCGGTGCAATGCTGCAAATGGTTTCGCACGGTTTAATCGGGGCGAGTTTGTTCTTCATGGTAGGATGCACTTACGATCGCACTCACACGCTCATGCTGGATGAAATGGGCGGTGTCGGGAAGAAAATGCGTAAGGTTTTCGCGATGTGGACTGCTTGTTCTATGGCTTCCTTGGCTTTGCCGGGAATGAGCGGTTTTGTAGCAGAATTGATGGTGTTTGTGGGTTTTGCAACGAGCGATGCTTACAATCCCGTGTTTAAGGTTTGCGTGGTATTTCTAGCGGCTGTCGGGGTGATTTTGACTCCGATTTACCTGCTGTCGATGCTGCGGGAAATCTTCTACGGGCCTGAAAATATGGAATTGGCGGAACACGAAGAATTGGTGGATGCGGAACCGCGAGAAGTGTTTATTATTGCGGCTTTGTTAGTGCCGATTATCGGTATCGGTTTGTATCCGAAGATGCTGACTCAGGTTTATGATGCGACTACTGTACAGTTGACTGCAAAGTTGCGCGATTCTGTGCCTTCGTTGGTTGCTAAGGCTGCTGCAGATAAAACTGTGTCTCTGCGTGCTCCGGCGATCGAGCCGAGCAAGTTGTAATTTAAACTGGATTTAGGAATAAAACCCCCAAACCATTCTAAAATCTGGTTTGGGGGTTTTCTTATATATCGATATTAACAAAAGAAGATTAACATGGGAAGTAAGAAGAGCTTGACATACATCCGCGATTTGCGGTATTCTTTATGTTATATAGGGTATTTTACCACAACAGCAATACAACTATAAGTTATATGCTTTCATTTCCTGGTAGGCACATATCCGTAATATTATCTGTTTGTACACCAGGATGATTACCCTCAAGGTTGTCTGTAAGGCAATACCCTAAATTCCTGTGTAAGTAAAATTAGTTTTTTGTAAATTTTTTTAAATTTTATGGCTATTAAAAAATCTGTTTTTGGGAGTAAAGCTGAACGTAACTATTATGCTAAATTAGCAAGAACTTGGGGAGACAAATATAATATTTGGCACAATCTCCCATATTTAAATGTTTTTGATACAAAAAGTATTGTTGATTTAGATGATTATATGTCTCAGGTGTCTCTGGGAGTTTTGGGATACCAAGAGAGTATAAAGTCATCATCTGTTAAATTTTTGATAATTTCTGAAAAAGATAAGAACATTCTAAAAAAAACATCAATAGACTATACAGTTTGCAATCAACAAGACGAACCAATTCTATGTATTGAATTTGATGGTATGGGAGAAGGATTTAATACAGGTTTACATTATCACGTTCAGAGAAAATACGGGGTTCCTGAGTACAGAAAGCCGTGGATGGAACTCAAGTTGAAAGTTGCTCATGGAAGCTACGTGCCCTATATTGTTGTTGGTTCTAAGCAGTTTAACGATTTGCATGAAGAGGCAAAGTTAACGACTGTAGATGCGCTAATAGGAAAAGTTATAGCACATCAAGAATTTGATAAAATGAAGGACAATCTAGAACGGAACCCAGCCCAAGAACTTGGAATCTCGGAAGAAGAATATAACAGCTTATCGGACTCAGAACACCATGAGCTTGTACAAGACTGGATATTGGGTAGAGAAATTGAAGCTGAGCTTAAACATAATCCCGTACAGGAGAAAATAGCATATCTTCAATATGAGTTGTCAGCGTGCAATTATCATTCAGAATGGGAATATTCACCTGCTATTGAGAAAAATATTAGTCATCAAGAAAGGATTAAACGAGTTCAAGAAGCTGTCTGGACAATCGTTACAACTCATGTGAAATCTTCTGCTCCAACACTTGAAGAGGAGCGGGCAACTGTCTGGCTCCCAAATTTTAAAATTCCTCATGTTGGGATGCCTGAAATCATTGCTGAGGAGATTGCTACATTAGTTGCTCTTCTAAGGATGAAGGCTCAGAAAAATAGTTTACAAGGAAATTTATCTTGGTAAGCTATCAAGTATCGGAAGTTTGCCAGCCACATAACAACCCGGTTGGATCTGACTTATGCTACGGAACCTGCTCGTGCTGTGATTCGCCATTATCTGCGGTCGATCGCTCTTTAATTCACTAATTACGATCAAGACTTATCCTAACTGGGAGCATACACTCCATCATCTACAATTGAGTGAGGCGGAGTATTCTCCATTGAGCTTTATACTGAGGCATTTTTATGTTGAACGTGACAGTTGATGAAATTCAGCGCGATCCTTCAAAGTATCTGCGTCAAGTGGAGGCAGGTGAAACTTTTGTTATCCTGCAAGCAGATAAGCCGATCGCCGAACTAAGACCTATTTCTAGCAGCAAGCAATTGCGACCATTCGGTTTGTGTGCAGGCGAGTTTACCGTTCCAGATGATTTCGACGCTCCTTTGCCGGAAGATATCCTCAGTTCATTTGAAGGTAAATGAAGATTCTGCTAGATACGCACATCTTTTTATGGTTCATCAGTGGTGACGCCCAGTTATCAACAGATGTTCGAGATGCAATTCGCGATCCAGATAATGAGGTATATTTGAGTGCAGTTTCAGTCTGGGAAGCAATTGTCAAGTACCAGTTGGGTAAGTTACCTCTGCCGGAACATCCCGAAACATATTTACCCAAACAGCGCGATCTTCATCAAATTGTCAGTCTTTCTCTTGATGAAAGTAGCGTAACTCAACTGGCTAAACTGCCACCATTACATCGCGATCCATTTGACAGAATGCTGATATGTCAAGCTTTACAGAATGGTATGACTATTGCGACAGTAGATGGAGCAATTCGTGCCTACTCAGTCAGCGTTATGTAGCAGTGCAAGTGAGCTATCATATCCATAACAAGAGCAAGAATTATAAAAAAGAGGGAATGTATGCAAACAATCCTTTTGAGTCGTGAAGAAGTCGCGCGTCGTGCGAAACATTTGTATGAGAGCACCATCCGCCAAAAAATTGAATTAGAAGAGAATATTGGCAAGATGGTCATCATTGATATTGAAACAGACGACTATAAAGTTGATGAAAATGGCTTACACGCTGCTGATTACCTGAGTGCAAAAAATCCAAATGCTCGACTCTTTGGTATCCGTATTGGATATAATGTTGCTGCATCTCTAGGTGGTGTCATGGAGCGCGTGTCTAAGTGATTTCAGGTATTGTGGTTGATGGACACGCGATTATTACTGTGCTATTTCGTATTCCGAATTGATCGGACATCCGGATCGAGTTTGTGATAGATACAGGATTTACGGATCAGATTTGTTTACCACCAGAAGCAGTTGCTCTGCTAGGTCTTCCGTTTAGATATGATTTGCCCGTGAATTTAGCTGATAATAGCGAAGTTATACTGCCAGTTCATAAAGCTATTATTCTTTGGAACGGAGAGGAACGAGAGATTCGTGTATTTGCTACAGGACGGCGACCTCTAGTTGGGACTGCTCTTTTGGATGAACATGAGCTTGTGGTTTAGTTTACTGAGGGGGGTTAGTGACGATTAATTAGTTGTAGTTTCAAGGTTCGATCGCAATACCGAATACTTCAAAATTACCATTTGGTCGATCGCCCTTCAATTCGGTACGATCGCTCCGTTAGTTTCTAGCCTTATTGTCCTATGGATAGTGTGATATTGGTTTGGGCGATCGAAGTGTTAGACCGCAACTACAGTATAATTAATAGTTATACGCTCTGAGTTATCTGTTGAAGCATAATTGTAAGGTTACTGGTGGGTAATGAAGATTTATGAGCTATTCAGAAGCATTTTCACCCAACTACATTACGGCACGAGAGCGATTTCGAGCAGCATCTTCATCTGTCGGTTATCAGCACACTGCCTATCCAATCGATCGGGTTAGTCCAACTGGTGAAGAATTAACTATTGATGTGGCGATCGGTGGTTCTTCCAACCCACGACGATGTGTAGTCATTTCTAGTGGCTTGCATGGAGTAGAAGGCTTTCTGGGCTCTGCAATTCAACTTACCTTGTTAGAAAATCACCAACTTCTCACATCCTTGTCACCTGATATTAAAGTTGTACTTATTCATTCTCTGAATCCTTATGGTTTTGCCTGGCGGCGACGTTGGAATGAAAACAACATAGATTTAAATCGTAACTTTTTGTTGCCTGAAGAAGTTTTTGAGGGCAGCCCCAAAGATTATCCTAAATTCAATTCTTTTCTCAATCCAACTTCACCTCCATCACGATTTGAACCTTATATTATTCATGCTCTCTGGTTGATATTGAGATATGGAATGACGAATTTGAAAAACACTTTTCCTGTAGGGCAATACGATTTTCCAAAGGGGCTTTTTTTTGGCGGTCATGCTGCATCCAAAACTCAAGAGATTCTAGCTAGCAATTTGCCCCAATGGATTGGTAATGCTTCAGAGGTAGTGCATATTGATTTCCACACAGGTTTAGGACGCTGGGGAACTTATAAGCTTTTGCTTGACGCATCTGCAACATCAGAATCTTGTTCAAGACTAGCTCAACGATTTGGAGCAGAAACAATAGAACCGAACTGTACAGAAGGTGTGTCATATCCACTTCGCGGTGGATTAAAAACTTGGTGCCAAGCTCTTATACCAGATTGTCGCTATGATTTACTAACAGCAGAATTCGGTACTTACTCGACGATTCAAGTTATCAAGGCATTGCGGGCTGAGAATCGTGCTTACTGGTGCGGTAAGTCACACCAGAAATATGAATGGACAAAACACCAGTTGGTAGAAATGTTTGCACCCATATCTCGAAAGTGGCGAGAACAATGCTTAACTCAAGGGCTTGATGTTTGTAAACGAGCCTTGATTGACTGAAGGAGTTGCGACGGTAAGCGATCGCAAAACCCAATACTTCTAAATTACCAGTAGCGCGATCGCTCTTCAATTCAATGCGTTAGCGAAGCCCTCGAAGAGGATCGCTCTCGGGGTTTCTAGCGTTAAGTTTATTGGTGGGTGTTCTGCATCAAGTTGGATGGAGACATTTTTACACTTGGCAAATTATATTTGGTCGCCGAAAGCTGTGCAACCATTTCTGCACGAGACGAAACCTCAAGCTTGCGGAACATTCGCTTCAAAGCTTGCTTCACTGAATTCTCAGTAATCCAAAGTTCCCTCCCGATTCCTGCGTTGGTTCGCCCCAAAGCAACCAATTCGGCAATTTGCAATTCACGAGGCGTTAGGCGTGAGGTCTTGAAAGGTTGGTGTTGCGATTCCCTACCGGATAGCTTCGCCGCGCGTACTGTTGCAGCCCAAACAGACAAATGCAAACAGATCGCACTCAAATCCGCTAGATTTTCTGTATCGAAGGCGGGCATTGACCGATCGCGCGTACAACCCACTACACCTATTAATTGACCGCGACTGACAATCGGCCCCGCCATCACGTGCCAATGATCGGGTCGGGGACAAATTATTGTCCAAACCTTGGGAGATGATGTCACTAATGCTTCATGGACAGGAGCATGGCGCTCCACTAAATAACGTGCAACAGGATTATGTTCGATCGATAGCGCAACTTTCAATGTTTTCTGAAAATTGCTATCTGCTAAAGGAAGTCGATCGAAGAAAAAGATTCCAGATCGTTTAGCTGCAAAATACTCACCGATTTTGGGCACGATTTGCGATCGCAAATCTTGTTCGTCCTTTACCTGGTCGAGCGCTTCAAATAAAAGCTGCAAGGGACTTTTCATGGTCATGGTGTCAACCGATTTTAGATTTTAGATTTTAGATTTTAGAATTGACCCCACGGATGAATCCGGGGGCTTGTAACCAAATTGCTTGATTGTCAAAAAGAGTACCCGATCGAGGTCTAGAAGCATTGCAATACTCGAATTATATTACCCTTGTAATCTCAAAAGCAACTTGACATGACAACAAGTTTGGAAACCGATCGCGATCGCACTCCCACACCTTGGATACAGCTCGGCTTTTATGTGACTTCAATCATCTTTAATGTCTGCTTGATTGCTCAGTTATTAACGGTTGGAGTTGCCTACTTCAATAATCCTGCATGGTGGAATATTCATGTTTGGTTCGTGCGAGGGTACAGTGGGCTGTCATTAGTATTACTGGGATGGTCGTTAATGGCCCCCTTCTCACGCAGAATACGACATCTCGCCACAAGTTTGCCAGTGCTGCTTGGACTACAATTTGCCAGCATTCATCTCAAAAGTCCTCTTCACCTCGAAATACTCCATCCTCTAATTGGATTTACATTACTCTATGTTTCTTCAAGCCTTGTACATTCTCTAGGGCGCACTTTATCGCCCACCAACAATCATAACTATTAAATTTGAGAGGTAGAAATGACGCAAGATACAATTTTTAGTCCCTTTTTTGCAACAGTGTTTCTAACATTCTTAGTCTGGGCGTATATGTACATCCGCCGTATCAGTTTTATCACCAGTAGAAAGCTCGCCCAGAATGAACTTGCTGTACCGGGCGCACTGGCGCAAATTTCGCCACCAAGCGTATCCAATCCATCGGATAACCTAAAAAACCTGTTCGAGATTCCGGTACTTTTCTATGCGCTTGTCCTATACCTGTTCATCACAAAGCAGGTGGATACAGTGTATGTGAACGCCGCGTGGGTATTCGTTGTGTTTCGTACATTGCATAGTGCTGTTCATTGCACATTCAATCTCATCATACTTCGGTTCTACCTCTACCTATTTGCCACGCTCGCGGTGTGGTTCATCGCGATCCGCGCAGCACTTATCCACTTTGGTACAATCAATTAACCTCGTTCAAATGAGGTAGAAGTTATCAACAGTCGCCGAACAATGAGGGTGCAGCGGAAAGCCCGCCCTGTTTCTGCCTGTGTGTTCGGGGTCTTGCGGGGCGGTCTGCCACTGAACCAAGTCGTTAGGTCGCGATCGCAATACCCAATACTTTAAAATTACCAGTAGAGCGATAGCCCTTCAATTCGGTGCGATCGCTCTCTTAATTTCTATCCTTATTGTTATGCAAAGAGTGCGATTTTTGGAAAGGGCGATTTGGAAAGGGCGATCGCGCTATCTTTGATTCTTACGCCTTGTGATCGAGCAGTTGGCGGTAATTGACACTCCGATCGATTATTGTACCGCCTCAGATTGTTTGAGGGCTGCACTGAAACCGAAGTCGTTAAGATTCAGCAGCGATCGGGAATGCTGAAATTGTTTGTTGCCGAATGGGGATCTGAATCACAAACTCAGTACCTGAGCCAGGTGTAGAAAAACACTTGATTTTACCGCGATGTTTTTCAGTAATGATTTGATAAGTAATTGACATCCCCAAACCCGTACCTTTACCGATGGGTTTGGTGGTGAAAAAGGGGTCAAAAATGCGCTGCTTCACTGGGTCTGGCATACCGATTCCGTTATCAGCGATCGCCACCTCCACCCATTGATTGTCGATCGCAGAAGTCCGAATCGTAATCTGGTTCGGGGTGTCTTTAAGCTCCTGATAGGAGCGTTTGGTATTCATATCATCCAGGGCATCCAAGGCATTCACCAAAATATTCATGAATACCTGATTGAGTTGTCCGGGGAAACATTCCACCTTGGGCAATGTGCCATAGTCTTCGATCACTACGACGGCTGGACGGTCTGCTTTATCTTTGAGTCGGTGTTGCAAAATCAGCAAAGTGCTCTCAATTCCCTCATGGATATCAACATCTTTGAAGTCTGCTTCATCCATGCGAGAAAAATTTCGCAACGAGACGACAATACCGCGAATTCGCTCAGTCCCTACCTTCATAGATGACACGATCTTTTGGATATCTTCAGTGAGGAATTCCAAGTCGATTTCCTCTGCCATTGCTTGCACGTCTGGATCGTTGCTGGGATGGCGATGTTGATAGAGTTCGATCATCCGCAGCAGATTTTGGGTGTATTCGTCCAGGAGGGTGAGATTACCGTGGATGAAGCCAACCGGGCCACCGATTTGATAGACAATTCCCGCAACCAACTGTCCCAAGCTAGACATTTTTTCGCTTTGGATAACTTGCATCTGGGCTTTTTTCAGTTCGTTTAGAGTCCTCTCCAGTTCTTTAGCTTGCGCGGTTGAGGAAATTGCTAGTTCTTCGATCGCAGCAACCTGGGGCAGAGTTGTCCAGCAAGCAATCGCTACTCCCACAAATGCCAGCGTCATCAACACAATAATCATCAGATAGGGATTGTTGGTTCCGACTTCTACCCGCAGCCAGGATCTGATCAGCCAACTGATTGTCGCTGCACTGCAAATCAGCGCAATCAAAACTCCGATCTGAAGCACTACAAAATCTTCGTTTTCAGGATGGTTCAGCGGCTTGGCATGGAGTCGATCCCACCACGGTAAGTGCAAAGGGGCCCAAGGAATCCGCCGAATTGCAGCGTCGATCGCGATCGCTGCTAACGGCAACAGCAACCCGAGGCCAAAATCCATCCATCCCCAGCTAACACCACCCACCACCAGGGAAATGAACTCCACCACCAGCAATGCTAAGGATAGTCGCCCCCAACGCACGACTGGATCGTGGCGCTGCATCCACAGCCCCAAGTGGAACCCCATGATAGAAATGAAAAAACTCACCCCTGACACCACGACAATTCGAGTGGTGTTGCCCCAGACTAAAAATCCTAAACTGCAGATAAAGGTTAGCAGCAGCGCGGGTTCTAGGGAACCCCGACGGGACGCTGCGCCAAACACTGGAGACAACAGCCCATCCTGCGCGAGTTGGAAAAGGATGCGGGGCGTATTGCAAACGCTAGTCGCAGATCCCAACAAACAGCTAGCGGCAACCAGCAATGTGACTGTGACAGGGGCAGCGTCTCCCCAGAAAGGCTTGGCAGCCGCCAGGAAATTGCCGTACAAATTGCCTTCTAAACCGGGATCTGTTGCCAACTGCAACAACACTAAACTGCCACCGACAAACACCAGAGGCATGAACCAGGCAACCCAAGACAGCGCCTTGATGGTGTTTTTTGGGTGGAGACTGTCTGCGACAAAGGATGAAGCTGTGTCGCAGCCACAGAAGCTATAAGCGGCAAACAAGTACCATTTCAGCCAGTCCCGGACACTGATGGCATCAATGCTGCTGGGCAAGAGTCCGGGGCTTTGGGGCTCCAAGGCAAGCCAGCCTAAACCCTGAACGCAGAAGAGGAGTAAAAAGCCGATCGAAGGAAAGACAAAAAACAGGTGCAGAATGGCGACGGCGCGGGTGCCACTGAATGCTACAAAGTAAGCGATCGCAGTAAAACCGATCTCAAACACTTTTTCTGGAACATTCAGCCCCATCGGTTCTAAATGGAATTGGATCAAATCTGTGATGACGATCGCATTAATGGCCGGAAAGGAAACCCACCCCAAGTAGTAGGCAATACCCAAGTAGCGCGAAAGGGCAGGGTAACGATGCAGCAGTCGCGTGATGTAATTTGGTGTTCCCCCAGATACATCTGGATATTTCTCACCCAAACTCTGAACTTGAAGGTTAAACAGAATTCCGACGATCGCACCAGGAATCCAGACCAACAGGGATGCGGAGCCAATTTCTGCTTGCATCGACGGCGCTAAGGTAAACCACATCAGATATCCAACCACACTAAACCCCCAAGCTTCCGCAGAGGACATGGTGCGCCGGAGGCGATTCAGAAATGGCACGCGATCTGTTTCCATAACAAGCAGATAGGAGTAATCTTATTGTGATCCAAGTGTAATTGCCACAATCAAGAAAAAGAACAAATACCTAGTGTTTCCTTCTAGGGATGAAAAGTTTCAGCTCGATCTAATGTAGCGGTGGAAGATTGAGGCGCAATCAGTTGAGGTTATTAGCGATCGCACTCTTGAGCAAAACAACTCGTTGGAACTGATATCGTGCACGAGTTGCAATAAGCCTTTCACTCGAAGGGCGCTCCTGTCCACCCCACAATAAAATTCACTTACTTTTTGTAGAACAGGTCGAAATGCCTGTTAAGCGAGAATGGTGCAATATCTCAGTTGAAACGGACTCTATTGAATCTTTTCACTTTGTTTAATGTGCCGTTAGCTAGCGAGCGCTATCGCAATACCGAATACTTTAAAAATACCAGTAGAGCGATCGCTCATTAAAGAGCGTGCGATCGCTCTTTTACTCTTTACCCTTAATTCTTCTAGTTTCTATACTTGCTAGAATAAAATCGAATACTAACCGGACTGCAACTCATACTAAAAACCATCGAAGGCATTTGCATCACTTGCCAAATAATCCTATGATGGTTCATCATGATCTTGATGATTGTTTCATTCTTAGAACTCAGTTAATATGCGATCGCTTGTCTTGAGTCTAGGTCTCATGTGTTTAGCCACCCCCGCTGTTGCCACAACCTGCGAGGAAAGCTTTCAAAAAAAGGGGGACTTTTTGAATGGTGCCGCCTTTTCTGCACGTGTTCAGGTTGAGGGGTTATCGATAGAGAGAGCATTTTCCCAATTGCGACCAATTTTGGCGCGCGAGGGCATCAAGACTCTCAGCACGGATGTGAACTTAGGTGTAATGAAAGCCGAAAATCCCCCAACAGCATTTCAGCGTGCTTTGCCAATTGACGTATTTGCCTCAATGGAGGGCAATCTATTAAATGTTGAAATGATCTTTACCCTTCCGAGTGGGGTGGGTGCAAGTAAAGACACGGTGAAGGGATACTTGTGCGGCGCACTAAATCAATTGTTGCCCCAAACTACAAAGTAATATGCAATCATTCATTTGATGAATTGTAGTTTCCCACACTCGATCGCCATACCGAATATTTCAAAATTCTCTGCGCGCGATCGCACTTGGGGTTTCTAGCCTGATTGTTATGCGGAGAGTGCGATCGCTCTTTGGTTTGGGCGATCGCCTAGTTGTACTATACTGGCTTTTGTGAAGAGATTACTGATTCTTCCAATTGCGATGAATTTAGATAGAGCGGCCGATCGCAGTTTACTCCCAATTTAACGGCGTATTAAACGGAATGTGGCAGGTGTCTGAAACTCACGGAAATATCCATGCCAAAAGTGCGATCGGGATTTATCTTTAAATATCTTGATGCCCGCTTCCCAACATTTAGCAGATAATTCTAGGGTTTTTGGTTTGATCCGGGATGCAGCAGATGTCATCGGCTTAACCCGATGTTTAAGAAATCGAGGGATTGATATCAGTGGATTGGCGACTGTGACGAGGAATATCGGCGTTAAAGAATAATGAGCGAGTCAGTAAGTTATAATTCCCAAGTCCGAATATATTCGGAACGCACAAATGAGGGGTAATACCCACCGATTAACGATTAACGATTACCGATTATCAATTACCAATTACCAGCCGAGTATCAATTAACAAATCAACCCGACATGATATCATAACCTTAACCGGATCATTTCTTCCCAGATATGTTCTACTGTTCTAATCCCAGGTGCTCTAATCCTTTCAATCCCGACAACTCTAAATTTTGTCAAAGTTGCGGAGCTCAAGGCCTCAACCCTCTATTCAGAAACCGCTACCGCGTGATTCGACTGTTGGGCGAAGGGGGATTTGGCAGAACTTATGAAGCGGTAGATACCGATCGAATGGACGATCCGTGCGTAATCAAGCAGTTTGTACCCCAATTTCAAGGAACCTCGGCGCTTAAAAAAGCCACAGAATTGTTTAAGGCAGAAGCAAAACGACTTTACGAACTCGGCGAACATCCCCAAATTCCTCGATTAATTGCTTATTTTGAACAAGACAAGCGACTTTATTTAGTACAAGAGTTGATTGAGGGGCAAACTTTACTAGCAGAATTAACTCAGCAGGGTGTTTTTAGCGAAGAAAAAATTTGGCAGTTACTGGCAGATATTTTGCCGATTCTGAAATTTGTGCACGATCGCCATGTCATTCACCGAGACATCAAACTTGAGAATATCATGCGCCGACGCACCTCTGTTAGCTCATCCCTGCCAAAGGCGGGAAATTTTCGCAATTCAGCTTTCCGAAGGGGAGGGCGCGGAGAGTTAGTTTTGATAGATTTCGGCATTTCCAAACAAGTGACGGGCTCGCTGATGAGCAAAGTAGGCACAACTGTAGGAACTCCCGGATATTCGCCGGTAGAACAAATGCGCGGTCAAGTTTTCCCCGGAAGCGATTTGTACAGTTTGGGAATAAGTTGCCTGAGACTGCTAACTCAATGTTTGCCAAAAGTTGACGGTTCCGATGACCTTTATGACCCGATAAACGGCGGCTGGATTTGGAGAGAACGGTTGCCCGCAGGCACAAAACTCAGCAGCGAGTTGACAAAAATTTTAGATAAGTTAATTCAAGATTATCTCAAAAATAGATATCAATCTGCTGATGAAGTAATCAAAGCTTTAAATATCTATTCTTTACCCCCCCAACCCCCTTTTGTCAAGGGAGGACAACTTGCTTTAAATTCTGCTGCGACAAAGGGAGGGCCACTTGCTTTAAATTCTGCTGTGACAAAGGGAGGCCCACTTGCTATCAATACTCCCCTCAATCAAAGCCGGCAAATCAATAGCAATATCTCTGTCAATCCTAGGGAAAAATCCAACACCAATCCGCCTCATAACAAGGCATCGCAGAGAATTGCGGCTGTCAAAAGCACTTTTGAATTTCAGGTAGTGACAGTAGACAAGCGCGGGCAGCCAACTAACCTTAACAGCGGCCAAGCGCGTTTTTTTGAAGAACCTCTCGGTAACAGTACAGTCCTGGAAATGGTATCTGTTCCTGGCGGTACTTTCCTCATGGGTTCCCCAAAAAATCGGGGTGACAGCGACGAAAAACCCCAGCACCCAGTCACTTTAGCATCTTTCTATATTGGCAAATTTCCAGTCACTCAGGCCCAGTGGAAAGCAGTTGCGGCACTGCCGCAAATTAAAATATTTCTCAATCCCGATGCTGCCCGTTTTAAAGGTGCAAATCGACCTGTAGAAAATGTATCTTGGTACGAGGTTGTGGAGTTTTGCGCTAGACTTTCTCGCCAAACTGGTAATAATTATTGCTTGCCTAGCGAAGCCCAATGGGAATATGCTTGCCGGGGGGAAACTATGACACCGTTTCACTTTGGGGAAACGATTACCAGCGAGTTAGCAAATTACAACGGAAGTTCTAATTACGCTGAAGCGCCGAAGGGAATTTATCGCTTTCAAACGACAGATGTTGGCAGTTTTCAACCTAATGCTTTCGGATTGTACGATTTCCACGGAAATGTTTGGGAATGGTGCGCGGATTCTTGGCACAATAATTATAACGGTGCGCCTGCTGATGGCAGCGTTTGGGAGTCTGACGGGGACTCTTCGCTGAGGTTGTTGCGGGGCGGTTCTTGGAACGATCATCCTCCGAATTGTCGCAGCGCGTGTCGCCTCAGATATCAGCCGGATTGCAAGGCTAGTATTGTGGGTTTTCGAGTGGTGGTTTCTGTTGTTTAACAATGGCGATTCTCTACGGGATAGCTCCGCTTCACGCTCTTTTTAACTTAACTAAAACTCAACCAGCTAAAAACTGTTTCAACAGTCAATTCTAACTCAATCCCATTAAGTATTGGCAAATCAGTTCCACCTTCGTACAACTCCACTCTTTGCCCGGGAAATACCGCTAAAATACTTTCTTCTTCTGGAATTACTAACCAGCCCAATTCAGTGCCTTGTTGCGAACAAGCAAGTAATTTAGCAAGCACTTTTGTTTGGCTTTGTTCGGGAGAAAGAATTTCAATCGCCCAGTCTGGATAAATTTCAAAGCGGTTAGCAATTCTACCAGATGGTAGAAAGGGAATTCTTTCCCACCGGAATACTGCTACATCTGGGACGAGTGATACACCGCCGAAAGTGCAACGCAACTCTGGAAAAGCATAAGCAATCTTTGGTGTTTCGACTATTTGGTTGATGACATTGCAAAGCTTACCCTGCAATCTGCTATGTTCACCTTGAGGCATGGGTTTTTGAATTATTTCTTTGTTGATATATTCAGAAGCTGGCTCCGTTTCTGGAAGTTTTAGGAACTCCTCTAAGTTGGGCGATATTTTAATGACTGTAGTCATAGGTCAAGTCGATTTTAAATTTTAGATTTTCAATGGGATAGATATCAGAACCCCGACTGTTTAAAAGTCGGGGTTCGTATCTATTATGAAGGACAAATTCTTGCCTTAACTAGCCTTCTTTTGAGGAGCCATTATGCGTTCCACACTCATAGCAGCAACGCTCAACGTCACCACAGCCATGCCCAGAATTGCCACAGGCTGCAACTTCTCATTGATAATTATAAAAGCAAAAAGTGCGGTCATCGCCGGCCCCAAAGTGCCAATTACTGACGCTAAGGCGGCCCCCGCAAAGCGGATGGCAAAATTATTCAAAAGATAGCTAAACAGCGTCAGCACCCCTAAAACAACACCTCCCAAAATCAAACCGGGCCAAACATTTTGGTCGATTTTAGGAGAAAAATTTTCCGACAGCGGCACCCACAAACTCAGGGAGGAAAATACAAAAATCGCGGCGAAATTAACTAGACTAAAAGGAATTGGGTGCAGCTTGCCCGCGGCCATTTGCGTCAGCAATACGTAACCTGCAAAGGTAATCCCAGAAGCCAGTGCCGCAGCGACTCCCACTCCAACATTGCCGCCGCCCGGAGCTGGGGCCGCAAAACTCGGCCACCCAGCTAAAATCAGACCTGCGGTAATCCCGACTATCGCCAAAAAGCCGACTGTGCTCGGGCGAGAGCCAAACAAGATCCAAGAACCCAGTACGGTGACGATCGGGTAAATAAAGAAAATCGTAATCGCAATCCCGGCTGGAATATTGCCGATCGCCAAATAAATCAAAACCTGAGACAAAAACAGAAAAAATGCGCTTCCTAAAACCTTCCCCCACAAAGCTCGATCGCCCGACTGGAACAACCGCCTAATATCTTTCCAGACAGAAGGATACAAAAATGTCGCCAATATCGGCATCAAAGCCATCACCACGATCAGCCGCATCAACAAAATCAACAAAGAATTTCCAAAACCTGGAGTCACCACCCCCGGAAATTCAAAGAACCCAAAAACCATCCGAGGATTTTTGCCTTTAATCAGAATTCTCAAACAAACATTAAACAGCGACAATACTACCGCCGAAGACAAAGCCAGCACCAAACCTGCCTGCACTTGAGAAGATGCTTTAGCGGTTGCCGTCGGTGGCACGGCTTCCCGCGGCGCATCCGCAGGTGTTGGCTGTACAAATTGGGGGCGGACAGAATTAACAGAATTAGTTGATTCCTCGGGATAGGAATCTTGAGCATCGAAAGGATTCTCAAGATATGCTTCTTCTTCTTCGAGTTCTTCCCTGATGCGGTTGACGAGATTTTGTAACAGCTCTTCCCCTTGTAGTTCCAGGGTTTTCATGTTGTTGAGCCGCACGGAAAGCTCGCTTTCGTAACTGGTTAAATCTTGTTCCAGCATCTGGAAACTGCGATCGATCCTTTCATCCAGCGCCGCCAGCAACTGCGAGGCGCGTTCGTCGTAGTTGCTCGGCGGCAGGGGTATCGGGAACTCGCCGCTGGGAATCGGGCTGCTGAGAGAATTTCCCGAGTTAGCGCTGAGTTCGTTGAACCGCTGCACCAACAAATCCTGCAAATTGTGAGCCAAAACTTGAGCCAACTGCTTCAGCCACAATTGCTGCTGCTGAATGTATCGCCCAGACAGAGATTCCATTTGCTGAGACTGCAATTTGCGATATTGCTCCCGGAGGTCTTCAATATCTTCAATCAGGTGATTTTTTTCAGTTTGCAGCCGAGTAATGTCTTGATTTAACTGGCCTTTGACATTTTCATGCAAAGCGTCCAGTTCTTGCATTACTGAGTGGAGGACTTCTTCTGCTGATTGTGCATCCTCTGGCTCGCCCTTTGACGAGTATACGTTCCGCTGCGCCATTAGCCTATAACCTCTAATTTAAACTGCACGTTCAGTGTTCTTAAGTATTTTGACAAATCAGGCCGCAAGTTTTAGTGAGTTGATCTAAAAGATTGCGGACACTGTTGAATCAATAGTAGTCGCTAAGCTAGAAATGTGAGAAAATTGCGTGAAGCAAAGCTATCCCGCAGGGAATCCCCCCAAGAACACTTTGTGCAATTAGAAATCATACTACAGCTTGACCTCTCCACGGATTGCTCCCGGTAATTCTCCCATCTAACTCACCCGATTGCACCCGAATCACAAGCGTGACAGCGCGTTCCGCGACTAAATTTGATTGGGGGGTGGCACTCCTAGCCCCTCAATGGATAACTTGATGCTGCGGCCAGAAATCCGGTTTCTTTTGCCCGCCTTTCTCCCGCACTCCCACACCCAGGTTTATGATTTTAACAGTTCCGATCTTTTGCTCGCGAAAGTTTTAAGAGGCGATCGCACCCTGAAAAAGCCACCCCGCGCCATCCAAAAATTAGCACATCCCATCCCCCAAGAGCAACAGATATGGCATCCGAAATTTATGACAATTCCTTTACAAGCGATCGACAAAAACTGAATATTTCCTCAGAAGCCGAAGTCTTTGTGTTTCCCGCCTCATTTGCCCAGCAGCGCTTGTGGTTTCTCGACCAATTCACACCGGAAAACCCTTTCTATAATGTAGTAACCGCACTGCGCTTAACAGGTTCCCTCAACTTAACAGCCTTAGAGCAAACCTTCAACGAAATAGTGCAGCGCCACGAAACTTTGCGAACCACTTTTGCAGCGGTATCAGGACAACCAATGCAGATAATCTCTCCCGCTTTCAAGACTAATTTAAAAGTATTAGACTTGCAAGATTTGCCGCCCGAACAACGGCAAACAGAAGCAAAGAAACTCTCCGCCGCAGAATCTCTTCGCCCTTTCAATTTATCCACCGGGCCGCTGATGCGAGTCACCATCCTGCGGCTGACAGAAACCGAGCATATTCTCTTGCTAAATATGCACCACATAGCCTCCGATGATTGGTCGATCGGGGTGCTAATTCGAGAAATAGAAGCTATCTATACAGCTTTGATAAATCAACAGCCATCTCCCCTGCCAGAATTATCACTTCAATATGCCGACTTTGCCGAGTGGCAGCGCGAATGGCTGCAAGGTGAAGTATTAGAAACTCAGCTAGCTTATTGGCGGCAGCAATTGCACGGGATTTCAGTGTTAAATTTGCCCACAGATCGCCCTGCACCAGCTAGGCAAAATTATCGGGGAAAAACTCAATATTTAGAACTGCCAAAAAACTTGAAGGACGCACTTGTAGCGCTCTCGCAGCGAGAAGGAGCGACTTTATTTATGACTGTGCTCGCTGCATTTCAAACTTTGCTTTACCGTTACTCGCAACAAGAAGATATTGTTGTCGGTTCGCCGATCGCCAATCGCAACCGCAGCGAAATAGAAGCATTAATCGGTTTTTTTGTCAATACTTTAGTGCTGCGAACAGACTGCTCGGGAAACCCGACATTTCGAGATTTTTTGGGCCGGGTGCGGGAAGTAACTCTGGGAGCTTACGCTCACCAAGATTTGCCTTTTGAGAAGCTAGTCGAGGAATTGCACCCAGAGCGATCGTTGAATCGCCACCCGCTGTTTCAGGTGGTATTTGGTCTGCAAAATGGGCCGGTGGAGGAGCTAGAATTGCCAGAATTAAAGTTGAGTTCTTTCCATTTAGAGACTCAAACAACCCGCTTTGATTTAGAGCTGCATTTGTGGGAAGCTTCGGATAAGTTTAGGAGCAGATACGGGGAACTGTGGAAAGATGCGGAAGGCCTCAGAGGCGTAGCTGTGTACAATACGGATTTATTTGATGAAGTTACTATCGCCCGAATGCTGAGGCATTTTAAAACGCTGCTGGAAAGCATTGTGGTTAATCCCGAACAAAGAATCGCTAACTTACCTTTATTGAGCGAGGATGAAGTGAATCAATTATTCAGAGAATGGAACGATACTCGGACAGATTATCCTCAAAATAAGTGCATTCATCAGTTATTTGAAGAGCGAGTTGAGCAGCATTTGGAGGATGTCGCCCTAACTTTCGACAGCCAGCACCTGACTTACAGAGAACTCAACAGTCGCAGCAACCAACTGGCGCGCTACCTACAAAAAATGGGGGTGGGGGCGGAGGTTTTAGTGGGGCTTTGTGCAGAACGATCGATCGACCTAATTGTCGGGATGTTGGCTGTACTGAAAGCGGGAGGGGCTTACCTACCGTTAGATCCGAGCTATCCGCGCGATCGGCTAAACTTGATGCTGGAAGATGCTCAAGTTAAAGTCTTGCTAATTCAAGATAAATTGATTGAGAATTTCCGAGACTTCTCAAACTCGGTGATTCACTTCGATCGCGACTGGGAACACATAGCCAAAGAAAGCGCCGAAAATCCCGCCAACACCGTCACAGCAGACAACCTAGCTTACGTTATTTACACATCTGGCTCAACAGGAAAACCCAAGGGAGTTGCTGTCACCCACAAAGCAGTAAATCGGCTGGTACTCAACACAAACTATATAAAAATAGAACCTACCGATAAAATTGCCCAAGCATCAAATGCTTCATTTGATGCAGCCACATTCGAGATTTGGGGAGCCTTGCTTAACGGCGCTCAACTCGTGGGAATTAGCACAAATATTACCCTTTCGCCTCACGATTTAGCCTTAGAACTGCGCCAAAAAGGCATCACAGTTTTGTTTTTAACAACTGCCTTATTTCAACAAATTGCTAGAGTTTTACCGCAAGCTTTTGATTCGCTGCGCTGCTTGCTGTTTGGCGGAGAAGCGGTCGATATGAGATGGGTTAAAAAAGTTCTAAAACAGGCGCAAAGCACTAAATTAATTCACGTTTACGGGCCTACAGAAAATACCACATTTTCTGCTTATTATTGCGTGCAAGACGTACCAGAAACCGCAACATCTATCCCCATCGGCCGCCCGATCGCCAACACGCAAATTTATCTCCTAGATGCGGATTTGCAGCCGGTGGCGATCGGTGTTATAGGTCAATTGTACGTCGGCGGTGACGGATTGGCGAAAGGCTACCTCAACCAGCCAGATTTAACTGCTGCTGCATTCATTCCCAATCCTTTTAGCAATAAATCTGGTTCGTGTCTTTATAAAACAGGTGATTTAGGTCGCTACTTAGCTGACGGCAACATCGAGTTTTTAGGTCGCGTTGATGACCAAGTAAAAATTCGCGGCTACCGCATCGAATTGGGAGAAATTGAAGTGGCTTTGTGCCAGCATCCCCAAGTGCGCGAAGCAGTAGTAATTGTGAGGGAAGACATCCCCGATGATAAACATTTGGTAGCTTATGTTATTCCTGACGGCATTAATAAAAAATCCGAAAGTCACAATCTAAAATCAAGTGAATTGCGCCAATTTTTGAAAGAAAAGTTGCCAGGATATATGGTTCCTGCAACTTATGCAGTGTTGGAGAATATGCCACTGACGCCTAATGGCAAAGTAGACCGCCGCGCCTTGCCCGATATAGATACAGACAGCGAGGATATAACAGAAAATTATGTAGCGCCTAGGACTGAGCTCGAAAATGCGATCGGAAAAATTTGGGCTAAAGTTTTGGGAAAACAGCAGGTTAGTATCTACGATAATTTCTTTGAACTAGGGGGGCATTCCCTGCTAGCAACTCAGTTAATTTCTCGCATCCGAGACGCTTTGCAAGTTGAGTTATCGGTCAGCAATTTGTTTGAGGCTCCGACTGTGGCGAGTCTGGCAAAATACATTGAAACAATGCGCTGGGCCGCGAAAGGTTTGGATACTTCCAGAACCGAGGAAAATGAGCGCGAAGATGTGGAATTTTAAGGCCTTACATAATTGTGGGATGATTTTGATTGTTTTGTGGAATGACGCCCTAGTCGCAGCAATCTCAATCTTTTTCGCTGAGGGGATGACAACCCTCCTCAAACCCTGATGGAGTAAAGATTGAGCCTCGCTTATGCTAACAAAAGATAGGCAGCCTTAACTAAACGGTATTGCAATATACTGGTCTTTAGTTACTTTCCATGTTGAATAAATCTTCATCAGGATTACTGACGGCTAAAAACTTCAGAAGCAGCAACTCTGTTTAACAGCCTGTCTTTTGAAATTGTTCATACTTGTGTAGCATAATGGTTTTTTATCGATATTTTGGCAAGCGACAATGAGTAAATTGAACAGCGTTTTGAACCCTTCACTGGTTGCTGAACCTCCCAGTAATCGTTTTTATCGCACCGTTTGGCGGTGGCACTTCTATGCAGGCTTGTTTGTTATTCCTTTCATGCTGATTTTGTCAATCACAGGCATCATTTACCTGTTTAAACCGCAATTAGATGCTGCGATGTATCACCAGAATATGTTTGTGCAGCCTGCGGATGTGGTGATGCCTTATACTCAACAGGTGGCAGTTGTTCAAGGAACTTATCCTGATGCCAAAGTAACAAAATTTACGCCGAGCGTTGCGTCTAATCGCAGTGCTGAAGTGACGATCGCGACTAAAGATGAAAGAACACTAGCCGTTTTCGTGAATCCTTATACAGCTAAGATTTTAGGCGATCGCGATGAAAATAATAATCTCCAAGCGATCGCACGCAAGATTCACGGCGAACTGATGATCGGAAAATTGGGAGATTATTTAGTAGAGCTTGCTTCCTGTTGGGGACTGATTTTGCTAATTACCGGATTATATTTATGGTTGCCTCGCCACAAAGGAAATTTTTTAGGAACATTAATTCCGCGTGTGTGGAGCCAGAACAAGCGGGTATTTTGGCGGGACTTACACGCCGTTTCGGGATTTTATGGCGTATTGCTAATTGGCTTTCTCATCATTAGTGGACTACCCTGGACAGGTTTTTGGGGAGATACCTTCGCTCGTTTGTCGAGTCACTATCCTGCACAAATGTGGGATAACGTACCTCAATCGACAACACTCACAGGCTCGCTCAATCAACAGGGCAATCTAATTGTGCCTTGGGCAGTAGAGCAATTACCAATTCCCAAATCTAGTAAGCCTGGAAAGGAGCATCATTCAGGACACAACGAAATTATCAGCGAAACTCCTGCTGGTACGTCCGTAAATCTAGATTCTGTTGTAACTTTAGCCCAAGCAAAAGGCGCACCCCCTGGATTTAGTGTTAGTTTTCCAGAATCCCAAACGGGTGTGTATACGGTTTCGGCATTTCCCAATAATCCGGCGCAAGAAGTCACTCTGCACATCGATAGATACAGTGGCAAAGTGTTAGCAGATGTGCGGTGGAAGGATTACGGGTTAATACCCAAAGCCGTAGAAATGGGAATTTCCATTCACATGGGCAAATATTTTGGATTGAGCAATCAACTGCTGATGTTGTTTGCAGCGTTAATTGTGATTGTGCTTTCAGTCAGCGGTACGGTGATGTGGTGGCAGCGTCGTCCGAAAGGGACGGGTTGGCTCGGTGCGCCTGCAATGCCCACCCATGTTCAGGAATGGAAAGTGCCACTCGCAATCGTTGCTGTTTTAGGGATTGCCTTCCCGCTTGTAGGACTTTCACTCGTCACCGTTGTGCTGTTGGATTATTTCGTGTTGGCTCGTATTCCTGGCGTCAAGCGCATTTTCAGTTAAAGGTGGGAGGGTGACAAAGAGGTCTAGGAACTAGACCGCATCAGTGCGTAGGTTGGGCCCCGAGGGAACGAACCCTCCGTTTCACTCCGCCCAACATTTTCGCTACAATTTTCCTTAACTGAACCGTATTGAATATAGATCAATACGGTTCAGTTAACACTGTTAATTCCCCGGAGATCCCCCTCGCATCCCCCTTAAGAAGGGGGACGCAAGAGCAACTTCTTGTCCCCCCCTTAAGAAGGGGGGCTAGGGGGGATCGGTCTTATCTGAACCGTATTGAATTATAGATAACATTCTAATTTAAACTGTTCCCAGCGATAGATGATATTTAATTTTTTTAACTTTACTATCAAAGAACAGCCTAAAAATTCAACATGAATGATTAAAAAACTCATAAGATAAGTGGAATGATACTAATAAAATCATGAGCTACTCTATCCAAAAAGCTTCATCAATCCAAGTTCCCTCTAATTCTGGGATGCTGATGCTGGGAATTGCTCGCATAAATGTGATAAAAACTGCTAGACAAATTCTACGCTCATGTGGTGGTCATCACTGTTTTTTCTTTGCAATGGTCTAATTATGGCTCGAATTCGTTGTTATCAAGAAATGTTTGGGTAAGTAATTGAACTCAGTTCATACCTTTTATTACATTTATAGCAGAAACTCATGGAAAATACATTGTTCGATCGCACATTCCGGGACAGCGAAGGCAAAATTGTTATAGCTCAGATGCCAAATCTACCACTGAGTGTCGGGATTGTAGCTAGTTTATTAAAGCTCATTGTTACAACAGGGCAAATTAATTTAGCGTTGGAGCTAGTAGCTTTTGGTGCTTTGTTTACTTGGGCTTGGGAAGAATTATTTCAAGGCGTTAATTACTTTCGTAGAGCATTAGGTCTGATTGTGCTTGTCGCTCTGATTGCCTCGAAACTTTTATAAGGAAGTGAGCATAAATAAATCGGAACAACCATGATTTTACCTCAAAAATCTATGCCAAATTTTCTTTTGTTATTGGCATGATGAGTGAACTTTCAGATGTAGAGATGACCTCGCGCTCGCTGAGGCGATTAGCTTGATTCCATAGCATTCTCTCCTTTCTCTTTAATAGCGAACGCAAGTGTCGCGATGAGTATTAATATCATTGCCGGTTTAATTCAGTAATTACCGCAGATTTCCCCTTTATAAACTACCCCCCAGAAGCCGAGTTTCTTGCTGAAACCCGGCTTCTGTGTACTTCACTTACCTCAAAATTGCTGTATAATGATCTCTCAACACGGACTCATCCACAAAATCTGAAACGATGTCCAACCAAGCGTCTGACCGTCTTAAACAAAATGCTGAAAAAATTATGCGGATGTGGGAGAAGCGGGCGCGTGATGAAATCGGTGCATCAACGCATCAAGATTCTCTTGTCTTGCAAGATTCCCTACCTCTGTACTTAAACCAACTGGTGGATGAACTCTCAAACAGAATTGTCAGGACATCTGCCCGAATCACAGCCGACGAGGTAGAAAGTACGCGGATTGGCAAGCTGCACGGGCATGAACGGGCGGGGTATGCTGACTACTCCATGACTCACGTAATTTTCGAGTATCAGCTCCTCCGTCAAGTAATATTTCAAGTTTTAGAAGAAGAAGCACCTTTAGGAGTGCAGGATAGAGACATTATTATCGGCTCCATTGAGCAAGCCGTTAATGACGCGGCCACTCAATTCTCCGAAACGCTGCGAGATATTCAAGAACTATTTATGGTGACGCTAACTCACGACCTCAGAAATCCCATCAATGTCGTAAAAATGGGAACTCAACTAACTCTGCGGCGGCTGGAACGAGGAGATACCCACACGGATGTGGCAGCAAGGATGCTCAATGCGATCAATCGGCTGGATTCGATGATTCAAAATCTGCTTGATGCGAGTCGGCTGCGGGCAGGGCAGAGCTTAAAGATGGAATTTGAAGAATGCAATTTTGAGCTGCTCGTCCAAGAGGTGGTAGAAGATTTGAGCTTTGCGTATGGAGAGCGGTTTGTTATAGTCTCTGATTCTGAGATCAGGGCTTATTGCAGCCGTAAAGAAATACGGCGGGTGATTGAAAATTTAGCAATTAACGCTGTGAAATATGGTGCGCCTAGTAGGCCTATTACACTCACGCTCCAGCAAACTGAAACGCAGATCAGCCTTACTATCCATAATGAAGGCGATCCGATCGCCCTAGACGCTCAATCCATCCTATTTCAACAATTTCGTCGAACCATTGCTGCCGAGGAGCAAACCGGCTGGGGATTAGGATTATTTTTAGCAAAAAATATTACTGAGGCGCATCAAGGGACACTTGCGGTTGAAAGTGCAGAGGGCAAGGGGACAAGCTTTATTATCAATTTACCTAAAGTTCTTCTTTAGTTCGGGACATTAAGACTAAGAAGAAAAATAGGGTATAAAATAATGAATCCACAGTCCACATTTTGAGCTGACCTACAGAAGAAGCGCTTCAGCAAACGCGACGCTCTACACCCGCTATCTTTAAGCCGTCTGTCGTGCGAAACAACGCCTTTCGGGATTGACAAATCAGAGATATATCTACCTCATGAACTCCTCACATTTTCTTCACATTTTAAACGTAAGGTATATCGCCCTAAATCCGCATCATTAAATCATAAAAGAGTAATCTCATTTTTTTACCCGTACAATAGATGAGGTCATTTACAATAACGACTTTTATGCCTGCCTGGTAATTTAATAACACTATTGATGACTACGATAAACTCAACATAAGTAAGCAGCCTGACGCATTAAAACTGCAATTTTGTTATCTCAATATGGCTGTCAAAGTTATACTTTCAGGGATAAAAATAAGTTTTTAGTAACAGCAATTATGAGGTTTTTTCCAACATTAAACTTGCGGATAAATCTTTAAATTTATAATAACCTATTCACAATGATAGATATTTTATTCAACGATTAGGCTTAAGTTAGGTTTGCGAGGAAAGAAACCAAATCTGAGATTCAATCGAAACTGGACGAGGTGAACAAAAGCCTCTAATTTAATCGAAAAAATCTGAATTTGACTGCTGTAATCGTCTGAGATAGTTTAGAAACAAAAGACAACGACCTTAATAACAAAGGAAAAAATCATGTCTAACAAAACACATACTGTAGCCGCTGGAGATACATTTTCCAGTATTGCAGCGTTCCACTATGGTAATGGCAGTGATGCGAACGCGCAAAAAATTGCAGCTGCTAATCCTGGTGTTAGCCCTGGAAAATTACAAGTTGGTCAAACACTTCAAGTTCCTGCTTAACAGGTTTGAAAAGCTTGTCAACATAGCTGCTTCTAATAGCAGCTATTAAGCATCCAGGAGGTTAGCAAATAAAACTAACCTTCTGCCCGCACAAATTTCCCCGAAAAAAGTTCCTTGTTGACAAACATTTAGGTTTGATATTTTTCGGACTTGTTTCAATAACACCGACTAATTTAGGATAAAAATAATGGCTGAAATAATTGTGTTTAGCGATTCCAATTTTCGAGTAACTTCAAATAGCTTTACCCAAGACTTAGCTAATGTCGGAACTTTTTGGAACGACAAAATTACATCAGCTAAAGTAATCTCTGGTACATGGCAAGTTTTTGGGGATACTAATTTCACCGGGAGTAATGTGAAACTTCCACCGGGAGAGTATCCTAATCTTGCAATCAGCCCAGGTGTTATCAATAACGATAGCATTTCGTCACTCAAGATTGTAGGATAACGAGCCAGAAAGCATCACATCCGTTGACCCCCCGTTGCCAGTGGTGGCAATGGGGGATTTTAATTTGTGATTTAAGGAGAATACTCATGTCTTACCTTACGAAAGTCAGTCGCTCGTCAAGTTTAATAGCTTTTGCTGCTTGTGGTGCAATTCTAGCTGTAATTCCCAGGGAACCTGCTTTGGCAAGACCCACATCTCCTAGCAGTTATCAAAGTTCTTGTCAGAATATTAAGATTACCGGAGCGACTTTATCAGCAAGATGTCGTCTAGCTAATGGCTCAACTAAGTCAACATCAATTTTGATTCGGGGAATAGAGAATAAAAATGGAAACTTGACCTATTCTCGCAATCCAAGAGCCGCTAGCAGTTATCAACTTTCTTGTAAGAATATCGATCATACCGGAGCGACTTTATCAGCAAGATGTCGTCTAGCTAATGGCTCAACCAAGTCAACATCAATTTTGATTCGGGGAATAGACAATCAAAATGGAAACTTGACGTATTCTCGCTAGCAATTAAGGTCTGATTAATCCACGACAGACAGCAAACAAGGAGAATTCCATGACGAACTATGACTACATTATTATCGGTGCTGGTTCGGCAGGCTGCGTTGTCGCCAACCGTTTGACAGAAGACAGTAAAACAACAGTGTTATTACTCGAAGCTGGGAACCCGGATACCAAACCTGAGATTCAAATCCCGGCGGAATGCCTAAAACTATTAGGTTCTGAGGTGGACTGGGGATATTTTTCCGAACCCGAACCGTACTTAAATAATCGCAAAATCTATTGTCCCCGCGGCAAAGTCTTGGGTGGCAGCAGTGCGATTAATTTCATGCTTTATATTCGAGGCAATCCTCATGATTACGATCGCTGGCAAGAATTAGGTAATCCCGGTTGGAGTTACCAGGATGTTTTGCCCTATTTCAAGAAATCTGAGCACTCCTCACGAGGCGCATCCGAGTTTCACGGGACTGATGGAGAATTAAGCGTAACCGACTCGATCGCGCCTACTGCCATTTCTCAACGATATATAGATGCAGCAATGGCATTGGGCTACAACTACAACCCTGATTTCAACGGGGTGCAGCAGGCAGGAGTAGGACGCTACCAATGCACCATTAAAGATGGCAAACGCCACAGTACAGCGGCTGCCTTCCTGGTGCCCATTCTCCAGCGTCCCAATTTGACAGTAACAACTGGGGCGTTGGTCACTCGATTGTTATTTGAGGGCACTCGCACCGTTGGAGTGGAATATCTGCACGAGGGTACGCTGCACCAGATCGGGGTCGATCGGGAAGTGATTTTAAGTGCGGGCGCATTCGATTCGCCCAAACTGCTGATGCTTTCCGGCATTGGGGATGCAGCACGCCTGCAAGCCTTGGGCATTCCTGTTGTCGCAGATCTGCCTGGGGTCGGCCAAAATCTCCAAGACCACGTTCTCGTTCCCATTACCTACCAGGCAACTGAGGCTGTCCATCCTGCCAGCAGCAGCAGTGGGATTGGTGAAGCTGGATTGTTCTTGCATAGCGAGCATAACTTGGATGTTGCGCCAGATTTACAGTGTTTCGCAGGTCCCATTCTGTGGGCACCACCTGGCTCTAACCGCTCTGGTCCGGGATTCTTTGGGGTCGCCTCTTTGACCCATGCTCAAAACATTGGGAGTGTCAGCTTGCGATCGTCCGATCCCAAAGATACACCGATGATTCGGCTGAACTATCTGCAAAGTGAAACCGATGTACAAACGCTAGTCGCAGGGCTTAAACTACTCCGCCAAATCTTTGAGACTCATGCCTTTGATGAGTTTCAAGGGGAGGAACTGGCTCCTGGTAGCGATATGCAGAGCGATGAAGCGCTCTCCGCTTACATCCGAGACGCTTGCGATACGATGTACCATCCGGTGGGGACTTGCAAAATGGGCACTGATTCAATGGCGGTGGTAGACCCCGAACTGCGGGTACATGGGGTTGAGGGGTTGAGGGTCGTCGATGCCTCAATTATGCCAACGATCACTACAGGAAATACGAATGGGCCGACAATTGCGATCGGCGAAAAAGCAGCCGATTTAATTAAAGTCGCAGGTGGCGTTTCAAAGCAAAGACCTTTGGCGATCGCACACTGAAAAGAGCGATCGATCAGTTTTGAGGAGAATCGACGATCGTGATGCTCGATCGATTAAGTCCAGATGAAGTGACAGCACTAGAACTGGCACGGGTGTACCGAAATGCTTTGAAATATGCCCAACACAACAGGAAACATGAGCGCGCCAGCCCAATATGAGATGCCAACAGTGCTTCAACGAATGTCTGATGCCATCAACGCACACGACGTTGACGCGCTAGTGAGCTGCTTCGCTAATGATTTCAAGGGCGAACAACCGCTGCACCCTGAGAGTGCCTTCACCGGACTAGCCCAAGTCCGGGAGAACTGGACTGCCTTCTTTGCCCAAGTTCCTGATTTACGTGCAACTTTGGTCGCTTCGACGATCCACAGTAACCTCGCCTGGGCAGAATGGCACTGGCAAGGTACGCGCACGTCCGGATCGGCACTGAATATGCGTGGTGTAGTCGTTGCTGGCCTACACAACGGAATCATCGCGTGGGCAAGGCTATACATGGAGCCGGTTCATGACCAGTCGTCAACTGGCTAGGTAGAAGTAGATTCTAAGAAGAAAACCTAACGCTCAAAACTACAAGAGGAAACGATGAAAACACTACTGAAGCGATTTGCGTTACTGCTTGGTTTGATGACTGGTGTTTCAACTTATCTCGTCTTACCTGCCTCGGCTGACTCTACTGCTGACTTGGTACTCAGTTTGAAGTGCCAAGGTGGATACAACGTTAATGTTTGGAAAAGGTATAATTCGGGCGAACTTCTCTACCGTTCTACCAGTCCTCAAGGTAATTTGAGTTTGGGCAAGGGAACTAGAGACGATACAGAAGTGGCTCAAGTTTATAAGTTTAAGAATGGCAACTATAAATATCAAGTGCTTGGTGGTAAGGGAGATCGTCAAGGGAAGGGGACTTTAGAGGTTTACAAGAACGGTCGCTCCATTATGAGTAAAACTTGTACAACAAATGGATGAATTGATCTGCTTGTGAACAACTCAAAAACCTGTCTTTAGAAATAGAAAGATTAACTTGCTGCTTAACTCAGGGAACTTGAGTGGTCGGAACAGGATGAACGTTGAAGAATGAAAGCAGTACATAAAAAAGAAAATTATGACACCAACTCTCGCATCAGTAGGATATATGCACACTCTTCTCTGTCGCCAGATCGGCATTACCCACCCCATCTTCTCCGCAGGTATGGGACCTGTAGCCGGACCAGAACTCGCGGCGGCGGTGTCGAATGCTGGTGGCTGTGGGGTGCTGGGTGGAGTGTTCATGCCACCCCCGATCCTCCAACAAGCGATCCGCCGCATCCGCGCCCTGACGCAGAAACCTTTTGGGGTGAACCTCATTCTTCCCCTGCTAGAAGAAGGGCAGATTGATGTCTGCCTAGCAGAGCGGGTACCGCTGCTGGTGCTCTTTTGGGGTGATCCAAGCCCTTACATCGCCGAGGCTCACCGACGTAATACCAAGGTCTTTATCCAGGTGGGGTCGATCGAGGAAGCCACAGCCGCTGCCGCTATGGGTGTTGATGCGCTCATCGTTCAAGGGGTCGAAGCAGGGGGGCACGTGAGGAGCCGCACCTCGCTGTCAACCCTTGTGCCAGCGGTGGTCGATGCGGTTACATCCGTGCCTGTGCTTGCCGCTGGAGGTATTGCTACGGGTCGAGGAGTGGTAGCAGCCCTCAATCTTGGAGCACAAGCGGTGTCAATGGGGACGCGGTTTCTGTGTAGCACCGAAGCCGCTGCAACTCGTGCTTACCAGGAACGGGTCGTCAGCAGCACAGCCGAGGACACGGTGTATACCACGCTTTTCGATGGTGGTTGGTCTGATGCGCCCCACCGGGTGCTACGCAATGCTACGTTCACGGAGTGGGAGGCTGCGGGCTGTCCAACGAGTGGGCAGCGTCCAGGTGAGGGGACGATCGTCGGTACTGTCCCACTGGCTGGCACCACTATGGATGTGCCGAAATATGGGTCGATGATTCCAATCACTGGCTTCATCGGGGATATGGAGTCTGTGGCTCTCTATGCAGGGGAGTCATGCAATCTGATTCACGACATTAAGCCCGCAGCGCAGATTGTTCAGGACGTGGTACGAGAGGCTGAAGAGGTCATCGCACAGATGCAGCGGTAACGGAAAAATTAACTCGCCGCTTAACTCAGGGAACTTGAGTGTTCTGAATGCAATGAAAGTTGAAGAATGAACACATTAAGGAGTTGGAGCGACCTGCAACACCAATCAGCGAACACAATCGCTATCAGTGCGTGGGAGACATCGCAAAGGACAGTATGCAAAGGAAAACATTCAAAACGTCTGATGGTGCCGAATTGAGCTACATCAGTGCAGGTCGAGGCAAACCGATCGTGATGCTTCACGGTTGGTCGCAGTCGGCGGAACAATTCAAATATCAAATTCCCGCTTTTGCCGAACACTATCAGGTGATCGCTGTTGATTGGCGCGGACATGGTGAGTCTGAGAAAGTATCGTTCGGTTATCGAATTTCTCGCTTGTCTAAGGATGTTCAGGAATTAATCGCTGTTCTGCAACTCGAAAAACCACACCTGCTAGGGCACTCGATGGGATGTGCCATCATCTGGAGCTATCTCGACCTATTCGGCTCAGATGAAATTGAGCGGTTACTGTTGGTTGATCAATCGCCACTGGGAACATTGCGATCGCATTGGAACGTTCAAGAAATAGCAGAATCAGGGGCAATTTTTACTGCTGAACAACTCAATGCAGTAATACATACCCTGCAGAACGGCAACGCCGAGGAATCGACTCGAAACATTCTGACTTCAATGGTTACATCAGCGATGTCAAAGGAACAGTTCGAGTGGATCGTCGAGTGCAACTTTCGCTGTCCGCGCGCGATCGCTGCAACTTTGCTATACAACCATCTTCATACGGACTGGCGCGATCGAATAGTCAGGATTCGTCAGCCAACTCTGATTATTGGTGGCAGAAAAAGTATGGTTCCGTGGACATCGCAGGTCTGGATTAATCAAAGCATTCCTGACTCTGAGTTGGAAATCTTTGAGGAGGCTGAGGGCGGCGGACATTTCATGTTCATCGAGAATCCAGAAAAGTTCAACCGACGAGTTTTGCAGTTTCTATCGCGATCGCTTTACCCAGCAGCCCAACATTCCTTCCACCGGGGCGCGGACAACGGATGTCGCGGTCAATTAAAGCACTACAGGTTGCGCCCGGTGAATGCGTCGTGATGGCATCAGCCCGAAAGCCGATCGATCCCGTGATTCAGGGTGGTCGTTTATCTAAATATCAACGCTAGATTCAACGAGTCGGTGACTGCGAAAGTCAACGTAATTTACGACGGATTTTAGATGGAGAAGGACTGCCAATCACATTCGACGGCAATTTTTTGGTTAGAAACAGTTTGCTGATTTCAAAGTAAAGCGATGCTTTAATTTATTTAATTCGCTTCAACCTAGTCACATAATTTAAACTCGCTCCTCTTCATTATTAAGTTACCCAAAATTCGGCAAAAGTAGAAGAGGCTTGCAGCCTCTCTCTAAGATGTCAAATGGGTTCTATAGAGTTGGAGTATCTATGAGGTTGCTAGTTAGAAAATTCCAAATCATCAGCTAATTTAGTTAGGTCCTCCGATAGTTACGCAGCATTTCCTTATTGGTATAACATAAGTTGCAGAGAGATATATGCTTTAGGGCAAACCAACATGACATTTATACGAGCGTGGCGATTCATAACACTGATGCTGGCTTCATTTAGTCTGAGTTTGTCTATGACACATTTGCTAGAGTTGCCGCAAAGAATGCAGTTTGACCAGCAACTTTGGGTGAGAGTAACGGTCTTTGAAAATGTTTATAAATTGTTTGGATCAGTCGGCGCAGCTTTTGAAATTACAGCGATTTTGACAGCAATCGTGCTGGCATTTCTTGTTCGCAAACATGGTTCAACTTTTTACTGGACGTTGGGCGGGGCTATTCTCTTGGTGCTAGCGTTTGTGAGTTGGATCATGTTTGTCGCGCCAATGAATGCTGAATTCGCCCAATGGTTGACGAATCCCGTTCCAGCAGATTGGACGCGGTATCGTGACCAATGGGAGTATGCACACGCAGTCAACGCCTTGATTAAAATCATTGGGCTAAGTTTGCTCGTAATTTCTGTGCTTGTTGAAACGCCGAAAAAGAGAGCGATCCATTCTGATCGTGAGTGAGGCTCGTTTATTAGATGGATGAGCTGCTAAAGGCTGGGGCTGCCTATGCGCTGGTAAGGTTGCTTGCAGGACATTAAAAATAAAGTAGAAAATGAGGAATCTACATCTTTGAGTAAATGTTCTTTACTTCTTTCTATTCTCGGGTTATTCAAATTGGCAAAATCTTCTAAAAAACTGGTATTTAAAAGATTCATCGAAGGCAATGAATCAGTTTGCTTGTGTGGAAAAGTTACAGCTTTACTAAAACCTCTTGCCCTTGATAAAACCCATAAAATACAACAAAGTACATTGAATTTTAGTCGGATTTAACTGTAGCATATTTTGGGTTCCAGTTAAGATGCGTTTACCCTGCCGTTGAATCAACGATTAAACGAATTGGAAGCTTGGGTGAAACTATCGGGGCGAGCGTGGAATATCGAGAGTGTTTCCTCTATCTTTTCTCTTCGCTGTGCTTATCTTAATGGTCAACTTTCAGCTTGATGTATCTGCATTCATTGAGATGCACCCGGGCGTCCCGCCCGAAGGCGTGTATTTTCACAGCAGGCGGGACACCCGACAAGAACCATCCTCAAATTGTGCAACGCCGAATTTGAAGGCCGGCACAGCCAGAACCTACAGGATTTTAACTCACATTTTTAGTTACGAAATTTCAGTGCAGAATGCCCTGACAGCTTCGGCAAACTTCTGGTTATGTTCCATTAATGCCATGTGTCCTCCTTTCTGTATCGTAACTAGCTCTGCTTGAGGTAATTCTGCTTTCATTCGCAGGCTAGCTGGGGGGGTAGTGGCAATATCTGAATCGCCGCAGATCACCAACACTGGAATGTCAATTGATGGCAAAGTTTTTGTTTCCTCAAATTTGAGCATTCCCAGTGTGCCGCGAGCGAGAACGCCGGGAGAACCCAAGGCTGATAAGAAAGCTGAGAAATCTAATTGACCGCGCGTTTCAGTGCCTTTAAATCCCGATACTTCTACACTGATGTACAGTGAACCATTGAGATAGCTCAGCCAAGTCATTCCCCACATAATGGGTTCAAGAGCTATGGTGAGGTAGAGCAGAGGTTGAAGCAGCGGCTTCTGCAAAGCGCGCCATAAACCGCTAAAAATAGCGGTTTTGAGAGGATTAGTATAAGTCGTATCTACCAGAATTAAACCCGCTACTCGACTACCGAGAAGTTCTGGGAAAAGCCGACTGAATGTTAGAGAAATCATGCCGCCCATGCTGTGTCCGAGTAGGATAACAGGTTTATTTCCTGCTATGGCAATGACGGCTTCGAGATCGCGGGCAAATTTTTCTAGGGAGTAGTCGCTGTTTTTTGGTCTAGTGGATTTCCCCAAACCTGGAAGATCCCAAACAATCACTCGGAAGCGATCGCTTAGTTGCCGTTTCGCGTAATACCAAACCATACTATTCGGCCCCCAACCATGTGAGAGGATAATCGGCTGTCCGTCCTCTGGGCCGTAGAATTCTACTTGTAAAATAGTGCCATCAGGCCTCTCTACCCGCTGAACCGTACCCGTCCGCGTCGGCTTCGGTTCGTCAGCACCGGGGCGGCGGAACAGCGGCAAACTGATCGAGCGGCCACCAACAGACCAAAGAAGCATCAAGACTCCGCTGACTAAGTAGGAAATCCCTACAAGTGCGCCGATGTACCATTCGTAAATAATGTATATACCTGTGCCAAGTACCCCGATGGACAGCAGTCCCACCAGCCATAGGAACAGGAAATTGAAGGGCATGAACGGCATAAGCTGAAACCTTGGGTAGGATTTTGGTTGCGGATTCAAACAGAATCATACTCAGGTTAGGCCACAGTAAGCAAGCGATCGGTTAAGCTCTTAATTTGTGCGCTGGTAGAATTTATTTTATTGATTTGCCCAAGTAATGACAGGATGACTCAAAATGCCAGAGCCAACAATTATGAATCTTTTGAACTTGATTGAGTTCATAATTATAAAATCCAGCTATTCCGGTTTCAACAAGACCTGATCTTCTAAGCTGAGTTTATTTGGTGCAGATTTCTTCTTTCTACAACATATTTTTAGCCCTTTGACCGGGCGCGAGCTTTGAATCCCTCGTTGGTCTTACCAGGTTACTGTCGTGGCATTCAGACTTTTGCAAGAGATCTATTGACATTAATTTCAAGGTCAAGTTAACTCACGAAAGTTTTTAAGTTCTTCTAAATTTTGAGTTTGTTCCTCAAGACGAATCGCTAAGCGATCGCACACCAGTTCACACAATTCAAAGATAATCGGATCGGCAATTTCATAAAAAACACTGATTCCTTGTGGCTGACGAGTCACCATGCCTGCTTGGGTTAGCACCTTTAGATGCTTAGAAACGTTCGCCTGTCCCAGCCCCGTCGCTTCGATAATTTCCGTGACATTTTTAGATCCTGACTTCAGACAACACAAAACTTGCAGCCGACTCACTTCAGATAGAACTTTGAAAAACTCAGCAACGGGAGCAAGGGCTTGAGGAGACGGCTTTAGCATACAAACCTAAAAATTACATCTTACTATATATAGTTAATTCTAATATTACCACATAGTAATATGGTAAGACAATCTAATTTGCAAGATACCAATGGAAAACGTTAAAAAGATCAACTCGGAGCTAACCGTAGCCGGACAGGTGAAACCAGAGCAGTTGCAACAAGCTGCTACAGAGGGATACAAGTCTGTATTGAATTTGCGATCGCCTGATGAGGAAGGCTTCATGCACGATGAGCAGCAACACGCAGAAGCCGCAGGATTACAATATGTCAACATTCCAGTCAAGCCAGACGGGATGACTGACGAGTTGACGGATAAAATTTTAGCGCAAATCGATCAACTACCAAAACCTGCTCTCATTCATTGTGCAAGTTCCATGCGTGCAGGTGCAATGGCATTTATGAACGTGGCGACGCGGCAAGGGATGACACCAGAGCAAGTGTTTGAGAAGGCAAGCGAAGCTGGCTTTGACTGTGATTCTCAGCCAAATATGAAGCAATTCTTGGAGAGTTACGTCTCTAAGCACTCAAAAACAGTTTAAATTTTTCCCGAATTAAAGAAAGTCAGGTTTGTGGGTGAATAGCTTGTTGCCCAACCTGACAATCTTTTTGCTGATTACTGTTGTATAGAGGACTCACAATGGCATTAGTTTTAGAGCAAATAAATGTTGAGGGACTAGCACACCTGTCCTATCTAATTGGCGACGACAAAGCAGGCGTAGTAGCAGTGCTTGACCCCCGCCGCGATGTAGATATTTATATCCAAAGAGCCAGAGAAATAGGTGTAAGAATCACCCACATAATCGAGACTCACATTCATGCTGATTTTGTATCAGGCTCGCACGAACTAAAAGCCAGAACTTTTGCCCCCATATATGGCGGCAAAAGTGATGATTATAAATTTGATTTGCATCAACTAAATGAGGGGGACGAATTAAAGATTGGTAACGTTACCCTTCGCGCAATACATACCCCCGGACATACCCCAGAACACATCTCGTTGCTAATTTTTGATGCCAAGCAAGGTAAGGAACCATTCGCAATATTTACTGGTGACTTCTTGTTTAACTTAGATGTAGGAAGACCAGATTTACTAGGTGGTGGTACTGAGAAAAAACTGGCGGCGCAACTATATCATTCATTGTTTGATAAACTCGTACCGTTAGGCGATCGCCTAGAAATTTATCCCTCTCACGGTGCGGGTTCATCATGTGGTAAATCCATAGGCGATCGCCGACAAAGTACCATTGGTAATGAACGAATCTTTAGCCCTGTTTTTAAAGAGCGTACCGAAGTAGAATTTGTCGAATGGGTATTAGGTGGAATGCCAGAACCACCAACACACTACCCACGTTTAAAAAAAGTTAATGCTCAAGGAGCAAAAGTGTTAGGTGATGTGCCAATTTTACCGCCCTTATCGCCCCAAGAATTTCAACAGTTAATGCAAGATGAAAACACCGTAGTCATTGATACACGCTCAATTCTTGCTTTTTGTGGCGGACATATACCAGGCGCAATTAACATCGCTTTGCGTCCAGAATTTCCTAACTGGGTAGGTTGGATGATTGACCCAGAAAAGAAAATTTTAATGGTGCTAGAAAGTGAACGGGGTGTTAGTTTAGCTTCCCAGCAATTATTCCGAATTGGTTATGACAATATTGCTGGGTATCTTCACGACGGCATGACAAGTTGGCAGAATGCAGGCTTGCCTTTGAAACATCTGGGTGAATGGACTGTGCATGAGTTAAACCAACAGAAAGATCATCCTGATGTGACGGTGCTGGATGTCCGTGGAGATGACGAGTTTAAGGATGGTAACGTGCCTGGTGCTAAACACATATATGTGCCGCATCTGGAAGAACATCTAGATGAGTTAGACAAAAATCAAACTATTGCAACTTACTGTGGCAGTGGTTATCGCGCTTCAATTGCTGCAAGTTTGCTACAAAAACATGGCTTCGAGAAAGTAGTAAATGTTCCTGGTTCGTGGAATGCTTGGACTGCTGAAAAATTGCCGGTAGAGAAATCTTAACACAAGGGAATTGCTTCAATAGACTTACAGAATGTTATTTCGCCATTCAACCAAAAATCAAACATTTACACCTACAACTCTATTATGTCATTGAAAAAAATATAGCAACCCTAAATCATTGGCCTAATTATTGTAGGGGCAATCCCCCCATTGTTGCCCCGATATATAGGGGGTAGGCACGGAGGCACTACCCCTACAAATTTACATGAATGATTTAGGATTGCTATACTACCTATTTCTGTGTAGGCTGCTATATCAATAGGGATAGCCTATGCGATCGCCCAAGTGCCAATTTCCAACCGCGATCGCGTTTATAGGGCTGACCAAAATGCCCATACAATCTTTGTAATCAATACAGCTACTAATACCCTTTTGGCTCGGATTTCTTTAGACAATTATCGCCCAATATTTTAAGTGCGTTATATCGGGGTGAAGTAAATGTCTCGGCCGTAGAATTCTACTTGTAAAATAGCGCCATCAGGCCTCTCTATTCGCTGCACCGTACCCGTCCGCGTCGGCTTCGGTTCGTCAGCACCGGGGCGACGGAACAGCGGCAAACTGATCGAGCGGCCGCCAACAGACCAAAGAACCATCAACACTCCGCTGACTAAGTAGGAAATCCCTACAAGTTCGCCGATGTACCATTCGTAAATAATGTATATACCTGTGCCAAGTACCCCGACGGACAGCAGTCCTACCAGCCATAGGAACAGGAAATTGAAGGGCATGAACGGCATAAGCTGAAACCTTGGGTACGATTTTGGTTGCGGATTTCAACAGAATCATACTTAGGTTAGGCCACAGTAAGCAAGCGATCGGTTAAGCTCTTAATTTGTGCGCTGGTGGAATTTATTTTATTGATTTGCCCAAGTAATGACAGGATGACTCAAAATGCCCGATCCAAAAATATCGAGTTCATCGCCAAATGCAAGAGATTCTGTCACGGTGGAGTTAGTTGAGTTTTTATCTTATCTTCGCAGTCTAGATATTAATATTTTTGTTGAGGGCGAGATCCTGCGCTGCAATGCTCCAGAAGGAATTATTACACCAGAACTACGCGCCGAAATTTCTCAGAAAAAAGCGGAAATTATTTCCTTTTTAAAAGCAGCTAATCGGACTTCTAGTTTTACTTCTACACCGATTGTTCCTCTGGGACGAGACGGAAACCTACCGCTTTCCTTTGCACAGCAGCGCTTGTGGTTTCTCGACCAATTAGTCCCGAATAATCCTTTTTATAATGTTCCCGCAGCATTGCGTTTGACAGGTGCGCTCAATTTTTCGGCGCTGCAACAAACCTTCAATGAAATTGTGCGCCGCCACGAAGCTTTACGCACGACTTTAGCCGTAGTTTCGGGGCAACCTGTTCAGAGAATAGCTGCTGCTTTCCACCTCCCGATTAATGTAGTGGACTTGCGAAACCTGCCAAAGGAATCTCGACAAACTGAAGCAAACCGGCTCACGGCCGAGGAAGCTCAACGCTCTTTCAATTTGTCCAATGACTTGTTGCTGCGAGTTACATTATTGCAGTTAGATGATACCGAATATTTACTAATGCTGAATATGCACCACATTGTCTCCGATGGTTGGTCTATCGGAGTGCTAATTCAGGAATTAGGCGCACTTTACACGGCATTTGCTAGCGAAAAACCTTCGCCTTTACCGGCTTTGTCGATCCAGTACGCTGATTTTGCCAAATGGCAGCGCGAATGGCTGCAAGGGGAAGTTTTAGAAACGCAGCTTGCTTACTGGAGACAGCAGTTAAACGGCATTTCTATGCTAAATTTGCCTGCGGATCGACCCAGGCCAGCAATCCAAAGTTACCGAGGCAAAAGGCAATTTTTGCAACTGCCAAAACAACTGAGCGAGGCTTTAGAAACGTTGAGCCAGCGCGAAGGAGTGACGCTGTTTATGACAATGCTGGCAGCTTTTAAAACGTTGGTTTACCATTACGCGCAGCAAGAAGATATTGTTGTAGGTTCGCCGATCGCCAATCGCAACCGCAGTGAAATAGAAGCATTAATCGGTTTTTTTGTCAACAGTTTGGTACTGCGTACAGATTTGTCGGGAAATCCAACTTTTCGGGAACTTTTAAACCGAGTCAAAGAGGTAGCATTAGGAGCTTACGCTCACCAAGATTTGCCGTTTGAGAAGTTAGTAGAAGAACTGCACCCCGATCGCGCGTTGAACCAAAATCCCTTATTTCAGGTGGCGTTTGCGCTGCAAAACGCGCCGGGGAATCGGTTAGAATTGCCAGAATTAACACTCAGCCCGCAGCAGTTAGATGTGGGTACAGCGCGGTTTGATTTGGAGTTTCATTTGTGGGAGCGATCGCCCAACAGCTCCGGAAGCAACCAATCGCCCAGCAATAAGCTGTGGGTTGATAGCTCGGAGGGCATCAGCGGCATGGTTATTTACAGCGCCGATTTATTTGATGAAGCTACGATTTGCCGAATGTTAGGGCATTTTCAAACTCTGTTAGAAAGCATTGTTGCAAATCCCGAACAGCGAATCGCAAATTTGCAATATTTGAGCGCCCAAGAGCGCTATCATTTGTTAGTTGAATGCAACAATACTCAGGCAGACTATCCGCAAGATTTGTGCATTCATCAGCTATTTGAAATGCAGGCCGATCGGACACCGGATGCGGTGGCGCTGGTATTTGGAGAGGAGCAAGTCACCTATCGAGAGCTAAATCTCCGCAGCAACCAACTAGCACGTTACCTACAAAAAATTGGGGTTGGGGCGGACGTTTTAGTCGGGCTTTGCTGCGGGCGATCGCTCGATCTGATTCTAGGGATGTTGGGTATCCTGAAAGCGGGAGGAGCTTACTTAATTTTAGATCCGAGCTATCCTGCTGAGCGATCGAGCTTTATGCTAAAAGATGCTCAAGTGTCAGTATTGCTTACCCGCCAGGGAATTTATTCCCTGTCTAATAGCGAAAGTCGTCTAAAGACGACTGAAGGAGGACAAGTTTCCAGTCGGCTTCAGCCGACTTCAGCTATGAGCCAGGGAATTTATTCCCTGGTGGATGATGGCGAAGTGCAAAATTTAGAAACACAGTCAGATGATAAAATTCACCATCCAAGGGTTGTTTTTCTAGACACAGACTGGGAGATGATTTCCCAAGAAATCGCCGACAATCCCACCAGCGCAGCCACAGCCGAAAATCTGGTTTACGCGATTTACACCTCCGGGTCCACCGGAAAGCCGAAAGGAGTGGAAATTGAGCACGGGAGCTTGTTAAATCTCGTTTTTTGGCATCAAAGAGAGTTTGGGGTGTCAGCGGGCGATCGGGCAACGCAAATTGCTGCGATCGGCTTTGATGCTTGCGGGTGGGAAATTTGGCCTTATCTCGCCGCGGGATCTAGCATCTACTTTCCAGAAGATGACATCAGGCGAGATCCTGAAAAACTGCAAAACTGGTTAGTATCAAAAGCCATCACAATTAGCTTTTTGCCAACACCTTTAGCCGAGAAAGTTTTGCTATTAGATTGGCCTCAAACAACAGCGTTGCGAATCTTGCTCGCAGGCGGCGAAAAACTGCAACAACATCCTTTAAAATCCCATCCATTTAAGCTAGTAAATAATTACGGCCCAACCGAGAACACCGTCGTCACAACTTCCGGTTATATTCCTGCAACAGAGCAAACAGACATAGCCCCGACAATTGGCCGCCCCATTGCTAACACTCAAATCTACATATTAGACAAATATTTGCAGCCCGTACCAATGGGGGTTGTTGGCGAATTGTACATCGGCGGAAACGGACTCGCTCGCGGCTACCTCAACCGCCCAGATTTAACCGCACAACGCTTTATTGTCAATCCTTTTAAACCAAATTCAGGAGAGCGAATTTACAAAACTGGCGACTTAGTGCGCTACAGAGCCGATCGCAACCTTGAATTTTTAGGACGCATTGACGAACAAGTAAAAATTCGCGGTTTCCGCATCGAATTAGGAGAAATCGAGACAGTATTAACTCAACATCCGGCCGTGCAGCAAACTGTAGCAATAGCTTCGGAAGATGGACAGGGAGATAAACGTTTAGTAGCTTATATTGCCCTGAATGCAGAATATAGCGTTGCCCGCGAAAAAAACCAAATAATGCAATTGCAGGACGAACAGGTTTTGCAGTGGCAAATGCTCTACAATGAAACTTACAATCAACCTGCTGTTGACTCAGATCCCACATTTAATATTGTCGGCTGGAATAGCAGTTATACTAATCAGCCAATCCCAGCAGAACAGGTGCGTGACTGGGCGAACAATCAAGCCGCCCAAATTTTAGCTTTGCAGCCTAGCCGAGTGTTAGAAATTGGCTGCGGCACAGGTTTGTTGCTGTTCCAAATTGCCCCTCGCTGCACTCAATATTGCGGAACAGACTTTTCCCCTATTTCGCTCAACTATATTCAGCAGCACTTGGCAAATCAAGAGTTAGCTAATGTAACGCTGCTTCAGAAAATGGCGACAGACTTTGAAGGAGTAGAGACAGCAGCTTTTGACGCAGTAATTCTCAACTCAGTCGTGCAATATTTCCCGACTATCGACTATCTCGTGCAGGTGCTAGAAGGTGCGGTGAAAGCAACTGCCCCCGGCGGCTTTATATTCATCGGAGATGTCCGCAGCTTGCCGTTGCTGGAAGCTTTTCACGCTTCGGTACAACTGTATCAAGCCGAACCTTCTCTCGCGGGCGAACAGTTGCAGCAGCGAGTACAAATGCAAATTTTTCAAGAAACAGAGTTAGTTATTGAACCAGAGTTTTTTAGCGCATTAAAGCACCTCTTTCCGCAGATTGGCGGCGTAGAGATTCAATTAATTCGCGGTAGCGATCGCAATGAGTTAACTAATTTTCGGTACAATGCGATTCTGCATATTGCATCTGAAACAGTACGCCCGAAATCACCGCCAAAAGGGGAGCGGGGCGCAGAAAAGCGCCTGGATTGGTTGAATGAAAATCAGAATCTGACTGTTAGCAAGGTGCAACAAATATTATTGCAAAATCAACTCGATGTTTTAAGAATTGCTAATGTGCCTAATGCGCGGGTAACGGCAGCAGTTAAGGCGGCAGAGTTGCTGTCTGTTGTCGATAAATTTCCAACAGCAGGTCAGTTGCAGAAAGCCGTGGAAAAAGTCGAGGATTTAGGAGTCGATCCCGAAGCGTGGTATGCTTTGGAAGTTCCGTATAATGTTAATATTAGTTGGTCTAATTCCGACAGTCAAGGGCGCTACGATGTAGTGTTTGCACGGGGCGAAACCAGAGATTTTGTGCGAGAAACCCGAAGCGAGAACTTGCGTCCTTGGCGCTCTTATGCTAATAATCCCTTACAAGCTAAAGCAGCCCGTAAATTAGTGCCACAGTTGCAGGCTTATCTAGCAGAAAAACTGCCGGAATATATGATTCCGTCGGCTTTTGTGGTGCTGGAGTCGCTACCGGTGACGGCTAACGGAAAGGTCGATCGGCTCGCTTTGCCTGTACCGCAGCCGATTAAGTTAGAATGGGCTGGCGGTTATGTTGCGCCTCATACTTCTATTGAGGAAGTTTTAGTGAAAATTTGGGTTGAGGTTTTGGGGATAAAGCGAGTGGGTATCCGGGACAATTTCTTTGAATTAGGAGGCCATTCGCTGCTGGCGACTCAGCTTGTTTCTAGAGTGCGAGATGCTTTCGCGGTAGAGTTGCCTTTGCGTCGCGTTTTTGAAGCACCGACAATTGCAGAATTATCTAAGATTGTGGAGAATTTAAAAGATAAGAATGCTAATATTAAAGCTCCTGCTTTAGTCCCTGTTTCTCGCGAAAATCGTCGCGTGAAGCTGTCATCGCTGAACAGAGAAAATAAAGACAGATGATGAAAACTCTATTGTCCTTAGAAAAAAATACACCCAATGAGTTCATACGCTTTCTGGAACAATTAAGGCGGCGTCGGCAAGAGCTTCCTTTGCTTTGTCGCTGTTTCTGAATATGCTCACCGTCACCCCGATACTGATGTCTACGTAATTGATCTATGTCCGCTGAATGCAGAGTCATTGCAAAGCTACCGAGATGCAATTGAAAAATTCGTGAATTGTCTTTAGGAAATCGCCGTGCTGTCACCAGCAGCATTGAAGTACAAAGAAAGTAAAGATTTTTATTAAATAATTAAAAATGTTTGAGACTAAAATACGCAAATATATTAACTACTTGGGAGATGCAGAGTACATGGCTGACGTTGTTACATCGCCTGGGGCTGTTGATTCTATGATTAAGTTCCTCCAAAGTAACGATCGCGAAATTATCAACGATACTTGTTTTTTTATTAGAGATTTTGTCCTGAGTTGTTCTCAAAATCATACGTGCCGACAATCTTGGGAAAGCCAGCTAAAGTCAGCTATTATCCCAGAAATTGAAAATTTGCTTTTTGCGGATAACCATTTCATCCGCAAAGACGCAGTTTATACACTAGGAAAAATATGCAGCTACGACAGCATACCAGTAATGCTTAATGCCTTTTATCAACTCCGCGTTCGAGACCCAATTTTACTGCCGAGACTTATAGGAGAGTTATTTTGGCTGGGCATCAATAATTCCTGGGATATAATTGACAGTATGGCAGTCAGCGATCGGTATACAACTCGGTGGGCTGTCGTGGATGTGTTGGGGAAATTTGGTTGCAACTCGCCAAATGATGAAGACTTTTTGAGGGCACACAAATTATGCGATCGACTTCGACGCGATGCACATCGTCTCGTCAGAGAAGAAGCAGAATATAATTATCAATATTTAGAATTGCAGCGTCGAAAGCATCAAGAAAATATGTCTAAGGCGGAGTACAGACAACAGAGGAAGGAATTAAAAAAAATTAGCACATTTTTGCCTTTTGGTAACATTATCAGTCAGTTTGGTCATTATATGTACGAGTACAATTTACATACATATACCATTGAAGAGTTAGAAAGATTTATAAAAAAAATAAAAATAGTTTGAGATTATCTGAATTGGGGCAGAATTAATTATGAGTGAGTTAAGATCGCTAATGAGCTACAACATCGAAAACAACTGCCTCAAAACTGATGATAAAAAACTCAATTTCGAGCAAGAAACAGATGTTTTCGTCTTCCCGGCCTCATTTGCTCAGCAGCGGCTTTGGTTCCTCAATCAATTAGCACCGGGCAATCCTTTCTACAATGTCTCAACAGCGCTCCGCTTAACAGGTTCGCTCAACTTAAGATCCTTAGAGCAAACCTTCAACGAAATTGTGCAGCGGCACGAAACTTTACGCACCACTTTTACGCTTTTGGAAGGGGAACTCGTACAAATTATTGCTCCCATTCTAACCGTATCTCTCCCCACAATCGACTTACAAAATCTCTCGCCAACTCAGCAAGAAACCGCAGCGCTGCAACTCGCAACCGATGCAGCGCAAAGCCCTTTCGATTTAGCCGCTGGACCGTTATTTAAAGTAACGCTGTTACAACTCAGTGAAACAGAACATATATTGTTGCTGAATTTACATCATATTGTGGCTGATGGTTGGTCGATTGGAGTGCTAATTCGAGAGCTGGGAACGCTCTACACAGCATTTGTAAAAAACGGGATCTCGCACTTACCAGCACTGCCCGTGCAGTACGCCGACTTTGCAGAATGGCAGCACCAATGGTTGCAGGGCGAAGTATTAGAAACCCAGTTAGCTTATTGGCGGCAGCAGTTAAACGGAATTACCACACTCAATCTACCAACAGACAGGCAAAGACCAGCCGTTCCATCCTACCGCGGCGCTAAACAATTTATAACACTATCACCTGCTTTGAGCGAGGCGCTAAAGTCATTGAGCCAGCAAGAAAGCGCGACTTTATTTATCACTCTACTAGCCGCTTTTCAATCTTTGCTGTACCGCTATACAGGACAAGTAGATATTGCAGTAGGAACGCCGATCGCCAATCGCAACCTGAGCGAAGTAGAAGCATTAATCGGTTTTTTTGTCAACAGTTTAGTGCTGCGTGCAGATTTATCAGGAAATCCAACTTTTCGGGAACTATTGCATCGGGTAAAAAACGTCGCAATGGCAGCCTACGCCCACCAAGATTTGCCCTTCGAGAAGTTGGTTGAGGAATTGCACCCCGATCGCGAGTTGAGCCGCAACCCCCTATTCCAAGTTAGTTTCAGCCTGCAAAACACTCCTGTAGCAGCGCTAGAATTGCCGGGAATCGTTGGAGAGGCGATCGACTTTGACGCGGGAACCGCCAAGCTAGATTTAGAGTGCCACTTGTGGGAAAATGCAGGAAATATTCAAGGGCAATTCGTCTACAGCACAGATTTATTTGATAGCGCTACAATTGCGCGCATGGCGGGACATTTTCAAACCCTGCTCGAAGCCATTGTTGCCAATCCCAAACAGCGCCTCAGCGACTTGGCTTTGCTGACAGCGCCAGAATACCAGCAATTATTAATCGATTGGAATGACACTCAGAGAGATTATCCGCAAAACCAGTGTTTCCATCAGCTATTTGAAGAGCGAGTCGCGCGATCGCCCGATGCTGTCGCCGCCGTCTTTGAAAACCAGCAGTTAACCTACCGCCAACTCAACAGCCGAGCCAACCAACTTGCACGTTACTTGCAGCAATTGGGAGCAGCACCAGAAGTTTTGGTGGGCCTTTGTGTAGAACGTTCCTTAGATGCGATCGTCGGATTGCTAGGCATTATCAAAGCAGGCGCAGCCTACCTGCCTTTAGATCCAACTTATCCTCAAGAACGCCTTAACTTCATGTTAGAAGATGCTCAGGTGTCGATTTTGGTAACTCAGCAGCACTTAGCCCAAAACTTGACGCAGCCGGAAAATTACGGAGTTTTTGCAGTAGTGTGTTTGGACTCCGACAGAGAAATTATCGCCCGACAAAGCCCAGAAAACCCAACTACAAATATCCTACAAAAAAACCTAGCCTACGTCATTTACACATCTGGTTCAACCGGAAAACCCAAAGGCGTTTTAATCGAACATCGGGGACTTTACAACTTAGCCCTAGCTCAAATAGAAGCTTTTAACTTAAACTCAAATCACCGCATTTTGCAATTCGCCTCCCTGAGTTTTGATGCCTCAATCTTTGAGATTGTCATGACCTTGGGAACCGGAGCAACACTTTACTGTGCCAAGAAAGAATCTTTGTTGCCCGGACAAACATTAATCCAATTTTTGCAGGACAATGCTATTACCCACGCTACCCTTCCGCCCTCGCTGCTAGCTGTCCTTCCAAACGCCGAACTTCCCGCACTGCAAACAATCATCAGTGCTGGCGAATCCTGTTCTCCGGATCTTGTTAAACGCTGGGCTTGGGGGCGCAGATTTTTTAACGCTTACGGCCCTACAGAAGCGACAGTCTGGTCAAGTTTGGCCGAAATTGGCGATTCCCTGCGGGATAGCTTCGCTTCACGCAAAAAACCGCCCATCGGCCGCCCAATAGCTAACACTCAACTCTATATTTTAGATAAAAATTTACAGCCTGTACCCGTGGGAATTCCCGGTGAATTGTACATCGGCGGCAGCGGATTGGCGCGAGGCTACCTGAACCGCCCCGAATTAACGGCCCAGCGATTTATTGCTAATCCGTTTAGCCAGAAAGCAGGAGAACGAATTTATAAAACTGGTGACTTAGCTCGCTATTTTCCCGACGGCAATATTGAGTTTTTAGGTCGCACTGACGAACAGGTAAAAATTCGCGGTTATCGAATAGAATTGGGAGAAATTGAAGCGCTGCTGGTTCAGCATCCAGCAGTCAAAGAAACAGCGGCGGTTGCTGTGGATGATTTCTCTGGCAACAAACGCCTAGTTGCTTATGTCGTCCCCAATTCCGATCAGACCCTTAATCCCGGGGAAATACGCAATTTCCTCAAACAACAACTGCCCAATTACATGATTCCCAGTGCTTTTGTGGCGATGGATTTTCTGCCCCTAACTCCCAACGGCAAAATCGACCGCCTGCGCCTACCTGTACCGGGAACTTTAACTAGCAATTCAATAGATAAAAGCTGCATTGCACCTCGCACGCCAACCGAGTCAACCCTCGCCCAAATTTGGGCCACAACCCTCAACGCAGAGTGCGTTGGCATTCGCGACAACTTCTTCGATTTGGGTGGAGATTCCCTGCTGGCAATCCGCCTCATCAATGAGATTAACCAGCAATTTGAGCGCGAGTTGCCGCTGTCTGCTCTTTTTTTAAATCCGACAATTGAAGGTTTAGCAGATACGCTATCTTCAGAAACAAATTCTCTGGAATGGTCGCCTTTAGTTGCAATTAAGCCTCGCGGTAAAAATCCCCCGTTCTTCTGCGTCCATCCAATCTTTGGCGTGGTATTTCCTTATATCGAGTTAGCGTTTCAGCTAGGAGAAAATCAACCGTTTTACGGGCTGCAACCTAAAGGGATTGACGGCGAAAGTTCTCCGTTAACTAGCATTGAAGACATGGCGGCTGACTACATCGCAGCCTTGCGTACCGTTCAACCAAAAGGGCCTTATTTTTTAGGAGGTTGGTCTTTTGGAGGTTTGGTTGCATTTGAGATGGCTCAACAGTTGCTCGCAGCGGGGGATGAAGTGGCTTTACTTGCTGTGCTGGATACTTTAGCGCCGGTTTCTGCTAACAAACCTTCTTTTTGGGACGGTTGCAAGTTTATTCTGACTACTGTTTCGCGCTCTATCTGGCCTTTTGTAGTAGATTATTTTCGCTTGGTGGCTACTGCGGAAAATGTTCAAAGTGGCGGTATTGCTGCCAAATTTCCGAAATTAAATAAGATGCTTAATTTGGCAGCTAATTTTTTGCATCGCTGGAATTGGAAACAGGCCGTTATGGTTAGCCTCCTATCTCAGGAGTCAAAAGAAAGAAGCTGGCGCGAGCTGGCAATTCCCTCAATGTTTACTGTATTTCAGGCTAACAGTCAAGCAACTCTCAGCTATGTACCGAAAATTTATCCGCAGCGAATTACTCTGTTTAGATCGAGGGAAAAGCTAAGCAGGGGTCATCAAGATCCGACTCTTGGCTGGAGCGAGTTAACTACCCAAAAAGTAGAGGTGATTAGAGTTCCTGGGAATCACCTGACTATGCTGAGAAAGCCCTGCGTCGAGGTGCTGGCTCAACAGCTAAAGCATTGCTTGGAGAAGGAATTAAGTGATTGAGTGGCAGTTTTGCTTGCTTGCGCCCGGCAACCGGGTTTGATGTGCAAAAGCGCTATTAGTCATGAAGAAGTAGGCAATCTGATGTCCGGTAAAATCACCGTTATCACGTTTGTAGTTAGGATGTAAAAAAATTGCGATCGCCCGAAGAACACTTTTTGCAACTAGAAATCATTATGCAGCGCCACGCCACAGCACTCGAAGCTGAAGTCAGAGCTTTGCAAGCCGCTGACGAAACCGCCCAGTGGCCCGCTGACTGGAAGCGTTGCTATAATTGGCGTTTCGCTAAAATTTTCGCTTCTGTGAAGATTTTTCGCAACTGGGGTGCAGATGCTGCGGGTTGGAAACTTTTGCCTTCGAGAGTTTATCCCAACCGAGGCAATCAGAAAGATTAGTTAACAGTTGACTGTTGACTGTTCTGAAATGCCTCAATCTAAAATCTAAAATTGCCCAATGGATTGCGCGATGCTGAAGATGATAGCAGCCAAACCTGCTGCGATCGGAATTGTCACCAGCCAAGCCGAACCAATTGACAGCAAAGTTTGCAAGCGTACTGATTTCCAAGCTTTGATCAGCCCCACTCCGACGACTGCACCGACTAAAGCGTGGGATGTGGAAACTGGCAAACCGAAGCGGGATGCTAGCAAGACTGTGGTGGCTGTGGCTAATTCCGCGCAAAATCCGCCGCTTGGTTGCAGTTCGATGATCTTTTCGCCGACTGTGGCAATTACATTTTTGCCCCAGATGGTTAAACCGATGACTATTCCTGCGCCTCCGAGGACTAAAATCCACAGGGGAACGCTGAAATCTTCTGAGGGAAAGGAACCTGTGCGCCGGATGTAGGCGATCGCAGCTAGGGGAGCAACTGCATTTCCTACGTCGTTGGAACCGTGGGAAAATGCTACAAAACAGGCGCTCAAGACTTGAAATCTCGCCATTTGTTGCTCGATGAGAGAGTGACGGTGTGTCGGAGTGGAGGAGGTGTTTGTACTTATTCCTTCTGCCTTTTCCCCTCTGCCTTCTGGGTTTTCAACTGATTCTAATTTTTTCCAGCTATTGAGTGTCAAGGCGATCGCCCCAATACTTCCAATGCCAATGACAATATCGTGAATTGGCAGATTCCAGCCAAATCGATCGTGCGCGGCGGCAATCGCCCCTGTCTGCACCAAAGCAACATCCACAACAGACGGCAGTACAATTATCCCAAATACGCTCAGCATTGCTGCACTCAGCCAAGGTATCCACTCGCGCATTTGAGATAGAGGATCTGGCCGATCGAGAATCGAATACTTCACGACACTGTAAAATACTGCGGCTAAAGCACCGCTAGCAACAGGTGTCGCCACCCAAGTTAGGGAGATTGTGCCGATGGTTCGCCAATCAACTGCATTAATTCCCGCTGCAACACAGCTAAAACCCGCGATCGCGCCCACCACTGCATGGGATGAAGAAACCGGCAAACCTCGACTGGTAGCGATTTGCAGCCAGATCCCGCAAGCTATCAGCACTGACACCATCCCGATTAAAAATACTTGCGGTTTGGCCGCGAACACTTGTGCATTCACAACTCCTGTTGCCAGAGTTTCCGAAACTCCTTGGCCGAACAGCACTGCGCCGGAAAACTCCAGTATGCCTGCAACAATTATTGCCTGCCGCAGCGTTAGCGCCTTCGAGCCTACTGATGTCCCCATCGAGTTAGCGACATCGTTGGCTCCCAAGTTGGCGGCGACGTACAAGGCGAGTGCGGCCATTGCCCCTAGTTGCAGAAATACGACCCCAGAGGTATCTAACATAGAAATTTTTTGACATAAAACGGGCATTTCGATATATGATAAGGGATTGTGAGTTTTGGTAAATCCGATGAAAGGCGCAGAAATAATCCGTTCTATCGAGACGGCAGAAATAGATAGAGTCAAGCAAGAACTCAATAAACAAGTTCCCGAAATTTACGTTGGCGACACAGTGCGAGTCGGCGTGAAAATTAGAGAGGGTAACAAAGAACGGGTTCAGCCCTACGAAGGGACTGTGATTGCCATGCGTAACGGCGGGATTAATGAAACAATCACCGTCCGCCGCGTGTTTCAGGGCGTCGGCGTGGAACGGGTGTTTTTGATTCACTCGCCCCGCATCGCTACGATCCAAGTGATGCGCCGCGGGAAAGTCCGCAGAGCAAAACTTTACTACCTGCGCGATCGGGTGGGCAAAGCTACTCGCGTCAAACAGCGGTTCGATCGCTCCCTGTAGGAATGCACCCAGCTTTCCCTTGGTTCATGGTTCATGGGAACTTGAAAAAAATCAAAAAAAGTTTTCCATTTACGAGCGCACTGTGTTAAAATAGAAATCTAGAGGTTAAGCGAATTTCAGCAACCTCACCTGTGCGCTCTTAGTTCAGTTGGTAGAACGCAGGTCTCCAAAACCTGATGTCGGGGGTTCAAGTCCTCCAGGGCGCGCTGAATCACCAAACTTTAAATTCTGCCCGAAAGCGCCCGGATTATTGGCTGGCAACAGTCAAAACCGCAAACTTTCGGGTAGAATTAATTTTTGTGGGCGGTTCGCAAAAAATGCCATCAACAAATGCTCGGTGTGGCTTCTCGATAGTCGGTTTCGGCGATCGGCATTTACGCCGTTGATTGGTTGGGCTTGTAAAAAAGTCGTGGCTTTGGATTTGAGATTTTGGACTTGAGCGTAAGTGGTTAGTGTCAAAAAATCTGAGAGCCGCGGGCCACTCACACTATCTAAAATCTAAAATCTAAAATCGCAAGGGGGATGGAATCGTGGCGAAAAAAGACGAAGCTCAAGAAACTCAAGAAATAACGGCGCCTGGGTTTAACCCTGCGGGCTTTTTTAAGGAAACTAGAGAAGAACTCGACAAAGTGGTTTGGCCTAGCAGGCAGCAGTTAATCAGCGAGTCTTTGGCCGTGCTTTTGATGGTAATCCTCTCAGCAAGCCTGATTTATTTGGTGGATAACTTCTTTAACTGGGGCGCGGGAAAGGTGTTTGGGCCATGACTTTTGCATCAGAAGAATCTGAGTATTCCACAGAAGCGACGGGACAGGCAGCATCGCCAGATGTGCCGGAGATTGATGCTCGCTGGTATGCTGTTCAAGTTGCCTCTGGCTGCGAAAAGCGCGTGAAGGCAAACTTGCAGCAGCGGATTCAAACTTTGGATGTTGCCGATCGCATCGTTCAAGTCGAAATTCCGCAAACTCCGGCAATCAAAGTCGGCAAAGACGGTTCCAGGCGGCAGTCAGATGAAAAAATCTTTCCCGGCTACGTACTCATCCGTATGTTTATGGACGAGGATACGTGGCAGGTGATCAAGAATACCCCGAATGTAATTAATTTTGTCGGGGCAGAGCAGAAACGCCGCTACGGGCGCGGCAGGGGTCACGTCAAACCGCTACCTCTGAGTCATTCGGAAGTAGAACGGATCTTTAGAAACGCTCAGGAATCAGAACCAGTTGTCAAAGTATCGATGTCTGCTGGAGACCACGTTGTGGTACTTTCCGGGCCGTTTAAAGATTTTGAAGGTGATGTGATTGAAGTTAGCCCGGAACGAAACAAGCTCAAAGTTTTACTCTCGATTTTTGGGCGCGATACGCCTGTAGAATTGGAGTTCAATCAGGTTCAGAAACAGAACTAACTAATGGCAAAGAAAGTTGTTGCAGTAATTAAGTTGGCGATTACGGCGGGAAAAGCCAACCCAGCTCCTCCGATCGGCCCGGCTCTGGGTCAGCACGGCGTCAATATTATGATGTTTTGCAAGGAGTACAATGCTAGAACCGCAGACCAAGCGGGTCTAGTTGTTCCGGTAGAAATTTCGGTTTTTGAAGACCGCAGTTTTACGTTTATTCTCAAAACTCCGCCGGCGTCGGTTTTGATTCAAAAAGCCGCTGGTATTGCTAAGGGTTCGGGAGAACCTAACCGCAAGCAAGTAGGGACGATTACCCAGGCTCAGTTACGAGAAATCGCTGAAACCAAAATGCCTGACCTCAATGCTAATGATGTTGAGGCTGCTATGAAAATTGTAGCAGGAACGGCTAAAAATATGGGCGTGGCGATCGCGGATTAAAGTCAGTTGCCAGTTGGCAGTTGTCAGTAATTCATGATTTTGAAGCTAAAATCTTCAAGCTCAAATCGTAAGTCCTAAGTCGGTTCAGGGGGAGAAGCAAAGCTTCGCTAAGAATCGCAAATGTTTTAGATTTGAAATGGCCAAAACGGCTCAATTCTAAAATCTAAACTCTAAAATCAACTGACCCCAGGAGATAACAATGGCAAAGAAAGTATCGCGAAGACTGCAAGAACTTCAAAAGAAAGTTGAAGACAGACCTTATCTACCGCTGGAAGCTCTGCAACTTTTGAAAGAAACAGCAACCGCTAAGTTTGGCGAAGCTGCTGAAGCTCACATCCGTTTGGGAATTGACCCGAAATATACTGACCAGCAGTTGCGGACAACTGTATCGCTACCAAAAGGAACTGGTCAAGTAGTCAGAATTGCGGTGATTGCTAAGGGCGAAAAAGTTAAAGAAGCTCTGAATGCCGGCGCGGATATTGCTGGTTCTGAAGAGTTGATCGATGAAATTCAGAAGGGCATGATGGACTTCGATTGCCTGATTGCAACCCCAGACGTGATGCCGTTGGTGGCAAAATTGGGTCGGTTGTTGGGCCCGCGTGGTTTGATGCCTTCTCCGAAAGGTGGCACGGTGACGACTGACATTGCTCAGGCGATCGACGAGTTTAAAGGTGGTAAACTAGAATTCCGTGCCGATCGAACTGGCATCGTTCATGTTATGTTTGGCAAGGCAGCTTTCTCAGCGGAAGATTTGCTCGTCAACCTTCATGCTTTGCAAGAAACTGTTGACCGCAACCGTCCTTCTGGTGCTAAAGGTCGCTACTGGCGCAGTTTGTACGTATCCGCAACAATGGGCCCGTCGATCGAAGTCGATATCAGTGCCCTGCGCGATACCAAACTTGATGCTGCGTAGAAAGAATTAAGCAGAAGGCAGAAGGTAAAAGACAGCTTCGGCTGTCTGTGTAAATCTCTTACAAGACTTACGCCAGACCCTTGCTAATGTCTGCCTTCTGGTGATAGCCTAATCAAAAATCAATAAGCTGAAGACCGCAGGTGCCGATCGCTTAATTTCCTGCCGAGGCTGAAGAAATAAAAACTCAAGACTCAAAGATTAGAAAATTTCTATTTTTTAATTCTGACTTGTTAATTTTTAATTCTCTGCCCCGGCTCGAAGGTCGGGGTTTTTGACGGGCAATTTTCGATCCTAAAAGGAGGTGAAATAAGTATGGGCAAAAGTTTAGCAGTAAAAAATGAGATTATTGCAGACCTCAAGCAAACCTTGAGCGAATCTCAACTGGCGATCGTGATTGACTACACGGGCTTAACTGTTGCTGAAATCACAGATTTGCGTCGGCGTTTGCGTCCGAAAGGCAGCAGTTGCCAAGTGGCAAAAAACACGCTGATGCGAATTGCTGTTGAAGGCAACGAAACCTGGCAGCCGATACAGGAATTGCTGACGGGTACGTCGGCGTTTGTGTTCGTGCAAGAAGATATTGGCGGCGCGATTAAAGCTTACCAAGAATTCCAAAAAGTCTCTAAGAAGACAGAACTTCGCGGCGGCGTAATGGAAGGACGGGTGCTGAAAGAAGCTGATGTTAAAGCATTAGCCGATCTGCCGTCGAAAGAACAACTCATGGCTCAAATTGCTGGCGCTATCAACGGTGTCGCAACCAAGTTGGCTGTGGGTATCAATCAAGTTCCTACTTCGATCGCTCGCGGTCTTAAAGCTTATGCTGAAAAAGACGGCGATTCAGCAGAAGCACAACCAGAAGCACAACCAGAAGCAGAAGCAGAAGCAGTAGCAGAAAGCGCATCTGCATAAGTCATTAGTAATTAGTCATTAGTTCTCAGTCATTAGTATTTAGCAATAGATAGAAGACTGGAGACGAAAAACTAATGATGAATGAGCAAATCTCAAATCCCAAATCCCAAATCTACAATCGAACTAGGAGTTTAACGAATGTCTACTGCAACTGACGAAATCTTGGAAAAACTTAAGTCTCTGACTTTGCTCGAAGCTTCTGAATTGGTCAAGCAAATCGAAGAAGCTTTCGGCGTCAGCGCTGCTGCTCCTGTCGGCGGCATGATGATGATGGGCGGCCCTGCTGCTGCGACTGACACTGAAGTAGAAGTACAAACTGAGTTCAGCGTAATTCTTGAAGAAGTTCCTGCTGACAAGAAAATCGCAATTCTGAAGGAAGTCCGGGCGATTACCGGTCTGGGCCTGAAGGAAGCGAAAGACTTGGTAGAAGCCGCACCGAAGGCAGTTAAGGAAGCTATTGCTAAGGAAGCTGCTGAAGAATTGAAGAAACAGCTTGAAGCTGTGGGCGCAAAGATTGCTATCAAGTAGTCATAGAGTCTAGCCGACAGGTTGAAACCTGTCGCTATGAGACCTCAGTTTGCTGGTGCAGACTGAGGTTTTTTCGGTTAATTCGATCGACAAATGTGGCAGCGTGTAATTAACCTCTGATATCGTATTCGCGTTAAAAACCTCTTTATAGAACCCATTTGACATCTAAGAAGAGTCGAAAGTTTGCCTGTCAACAGTCAGGCTCTAACGCGGGCGTGCGTCTCGTCCGAGCAACTACCTTACCATCAACTCACTAATCCTGAGCCAGTGGCGGCTCTGGCAATGGTGATGGGTTTGTATTTGCTGGTTGATAGTTTGGGTCAACGATCGCTCCGTCAGGCTTTGGAGCGGAATGTGGGATGTATAGTCATTTCAAATAAATGTGAGACAAATGCAAGATGATGTAAAATCAAGAAAAATTGTTAACTCGGAGCAGAAAAATGGCAGACAGTCTAGATTTAAGAAAAAGAGTAGTGGATTATGTGGAAAATGGAGGGGGTATAACCAAAGCCGCCGCCCTGTTTAAAGTAGGAAGAGCAACAATATACAGATGGCTAGGGAGGGAAGACCTCCCTTGCCACTAAGGTAGAACACCGTGAGCGAAAGATAGACTGGGAAATGCTCAGAAAAGATGTAGAAGAAAATCCCGAAGCAAGATTAATAGAAAGAGCAAGGAAATTCGGGGTGAGAGCGAGTGCCATATGCTATGCCTTAAAGAAAATGAAAATTACGAGAAAAAAAAAGAATTTCGTTAGAGAGAAAGGAATAGAGAAGAAAGAATACAATACTACCAAACACTGAGAAATTTAATTAAACTTCATGGGACTAAAAGCCTGGTATTTATTGATGAGTCAGGGTTTGAAGAGTTTCATGCTTGTGTTTATGCGTGGTCAAAAAAAGGGAGAAAAGTATATGGGGATAGACAAGGAAAACGCGGAAAAAGAGAAAATTTAGTAGCAGGAAGAAGAAAAGGAAACAAGGACTTGATTGCACCTATGGTCTTTACAGTCCGCTTTAATGCAGAAAGTTTTGAAGGGTGGTTAGCTTTATATTTATTGCCATCTTTAACAATACCATCAATATTAATCATGGATAATGCACCGATTCATCGTAAGACAGCAATTAGGCTCCTGGTGGAGGAAGCAGGCCATCAGATACTTTTTTTACCAAAATACTCTCCTGACTTAAATGATATTGAGCATGATTTTAGTGCATTAAAGAGAGCTAAAATGTATGCGTCTCCTGGCACGTCTCTTGATGAAGTTATTCGTGCTTATTGTGCATGAAGAGTGTCTCATACTTATTTGAAATGACTATATCTAGCATCTTAATTGGGCTTTTTGTCTAGTGTCTAGGCTCTAACAAATACTAGACATTATGCTAGTATTTGTTAGAGCGAAACGGAAACGACACAAACCGCTCGCTACATACGCTCCACAACCAGCACACACAACCAAAGGACGAAGAACAATGACTCTGTTAGCCAACAAGTTCGCTCAAATCGCCTCAAAAATCGACGCCACGAATGCCCAAATCGCAGCGCTACAAGCCAAACTCAGCGAGCTCCAAGACTATCAGCAACAGTTGCCTGACCCCTAGCGAACCCTCCCATCGCTAGCGGTATCTAGTACATAAGCTAGACAAAAATACTAGCATTGACTGGGGAGAATACTAGACACAAAAACTCGCTTTATTACTAGACAAATACTAGATACAATGCTAGCATTTGTCTAGTACAACCAAAACCACTACCCGAAAAAACTCCGACCGCCCCAGAACCGATCGCCACACCGATGCTACCGCACCAACTACGGAGAGTGCTTACGGCTAAGCCGATCTCCACCTTGAAACTAATGCTCTCGTTAGTCTCGATCAAGCGCATAGTATCTGATGTGCCTACCAATAACGAAGATCCGGGCGAACTAGAAATAGCAGGCGAGTTGAGTTTGGCTCACGGCGGCTTGATAACTCCCAGGCGTGCTGGTGCGAGACAGTAACGGGTACAAAGTCATCAGCGGCCACCTGCAATATCATGCGGCAGTTCTGGCGCGGCGACTTAATCCACGGGCCGGGGAAACGATACCGGCGATCGTACTTGAAAGTGAAAATCAAGCGACAGCCTCAGCAATGCTCAAGATGCTGAAGTTCGCCGCCTAGATTTGCAGCCCCATCTAAAACGGATGGGGCTTCTAAAAATCTTTGAATATGACATAACGTGTCAAAAGTCGCCTAAACATTCCAAGCGAGCGTACCGCCACGATCTCTAAAAGGGGCGAGGCAACCAATAATAGAGGAATAAAAACCCATGAACAACAGCAACGACGACCTCGAATCTCTTATCCGCTCTGCTAGCCCGGATGGCCACAGAAGCGAATTGATTCCTGTCACCATTACCCCGCTCGATGGCCTGCATGATACCTCTGTTTTGGAGTCGAACAGGAACGGGAGATTGATCAGGCTGTGACTGAAGATTATGCCCAGACGATGCGAGATGGTGAGTGGAAAGCTGGCTCGGTACTGATTTTCTCTGAAAATTACAAAATCATTGATGGCTATTACCGATTAGCAGCAGTTGCCCAGTCAGGAGTGCCCGTGGAATTTTATCTTGTCAGGGGAGTACCCACTAATCTCTAATCCCAGTTGCCCCATCCACACAAAAATGGACGGGGCCCCTTTTTGTTCTAGTGTTATCGGAAATATCCGTTATCAATACCGTAAAATGAGTAAAATTGAACTTTCAACAGCCCGCCTTGAAGCTTCCCTAAATGCCAAAATTGAGCGGCATTTTGATACCTTAGACACCGACCCCGACGTGCTCAAACAACTTTTAGCTGATAAGCGATCGGAAAATACCCGCCGTGCCTACGAGAAGGATGTTAATGATTTTCTGAAAACCATGACGGGAAAGTCCGCTTGTCCTGATAGCGTTTTGGAATTCTTGCACCTCGAAGAACGGCAGGCCGTGTCGGTGGTGTTGAAGTACAAAGCCAAGCTGATCGACAAGGGACTCAAGGAAGCGACGGTCAATCGGCGGCTGGCTGCCATTAAGTCGCTGGTTGAAATGGGCCGCAAACTGGGAGTCTGCCACTACAGTCTGGGGGACATTAAAGGGGAGAAGGTCGCCAAGTACCGCGACACAACCGGAGTTGATGCGGGGACTTTTGAGCAGGTGTTGGGGCAGTGCGATCGGGCGACATTGGCGGGCAAGCGAGATTATGCTTTGCTGCGTCTGCTGTGGGGTAATGCGCTGAGACGGAATGAGGTTAGTCAGTTGTCTGTTCGTGACTTTGACCCAGTGACTCGGACTTTGCGGATTCTGGGGAAGGGGCGCGGCACTCAGTCGGAAACCGTGGACTTGGGGCTGGCAACTGTCCAGGCGATCGCTGATTGGTTGGAAGTTAAACCAGGTGTCGGGGACGGCCCGCTGTTCACCGCGCTTGACTTTGCTCATTCAGGACATCGCTTAACAGGGGACGGTATCCGCAAGATTGTTGTCCGCCACAGCGAAAATGCTGGTATCAAAAAACAGATGTCTCCTCACCGCATCCGACATAGTGCAATTACGGCGGCGCTTGATGCCACCGACGGTAATGTTCGCAAGGTTCAAAAACTCAGCAGGCATCGGAAGCTCGACACTTTAATGATCTATGATGACAACCGGGGTCGCGACCAGCAAGACGTTACCGAAATGCTTGATGGGATGTTTTGAGTCAAAAAAAATCCCCAGTTTTTTTTACCGATTGTCAGGTTCAAGGCTAGCCAATTTAAAAACATTCTTTGATTAATGGAAACCTTCTGGAGTGCGATCGTTAATTGAGGTATGTTCAGAAATCTTTGTAGTTTGCTTGGCAAGACTTTCAGTAGTAATTGGATAGGGAAATACCCGTGCGAGGCGTTCCCCCCTCATTTGTTTTTCCGATTGTATAAGCTCCAATAATATTGTGATCAACCTAAAATGGGTGCGCGTTAGTTGTTTTTGTAAGTGGGTTTGGTAGAAGGTGGGTAACATTATTTTTGGGGTAGGCTAGCTTGTAACAATTCGGCGGCCTATCTTTTTTAGCATAATACCAATTAGACATCTCCAATAATTCCAATCCCTTCCCCCGCTTGGTTTCGGGAGTTGAGCCCCGTTAAGGGCTCAACTCCCGA